>NZ_JAAOIR010000003.1 GCF_011440375.1 Halorubellus sp. JP-L1 | reverse complement strand
GGCCAGCAGGGCCAGCACGGTCAGCAGGGCCAGCAGGGCCAGCACGGTCAGCAGGGCCAGCAGGGCCAGCACGGTCAGCAGGGCCAGCACGGTCAGCAGGGCCAGCACGGTCAGCAGGGCCAGCACGGTCAGCAAGGCCACCAGCAGGGTCAGCAACACAGCGAGCATTCCCGTGGCTCGTTCGGTGACCAGCAGGGCCAGCAGGGTCACCAGCAGCACGGTGGAACAGGACAGCAGGGCCAGCAAGGTCAGCACGGGATGGGTCACCAGCAGGGCGGCCAGCAACAGTACCCGCTCCAGGGCCAGCAGCACCAGAGCGGACAGCAAAACCAGGGCGGCCAGCAGCACCAGGGCGGCCAGCAGCACGGTGGAACAGGACAGCAGGGCCAGCAGGGTCAGCAGGGCCACCAGCAGGGTCAGCAGGGCCAGCACGGACAGCAGGGCCAGCACGGACAGCAGGGCCAGCACGGCCAGCAGGGCCAGCACGGCCAGCAGGGCCAGCACGGCCAGCAGGGCCAGCACGGACAGCAGGGCCAGCACGGCCAGCAGGGCCAGCACGGCCAGCAGGGCCAGCACGGACAGCAGGGTCAGCAGGGCCAGCACGGGTCACAACATCAGGGCTCGCAACGGCAGTCTGGTCGGTCCCAGACGGGACAGCACCAGTCCGGTGGCCAGGGATTCCAGGGTAGCCAGGGCCACTCCGGTGGGAGTGGTCAGTCCGACCAGTACGGTCAGGGCATGACGAGCCGGATGGGGCAGGAGCGCCACGGGCAGACCGGTGGTCAGTACGAGCAGCAGGGCCAGTTCGAGGGGCAGCGCGGCGAGCAGCACCAGTTCGGCGGCGACCTCGAGCACGTCGGCGAGGAAGGGCTGTCCGACCAGGGGCACCAGTCGGGTTCCCAGGGCGGGCACCAGTCGGGCTCCCAGGGCGGACAGCAGTTCGCCCAGCGGAGTCAGCAGGAGCAGGGCCAGTCCCAGCACCGCGGGTCGTCCGGTCGCAGCGAGCACTCGCACTGACGCTGTAGCGAACCCCTCGGCGCGTCTCGCGGCGACCGAGTCGCGTCGACTAGCGAACGGTCGCGAGCGACCACGCGCGGCCGTCAGCTTCCACAGACAAAACGACCCACCAATACAACGACCATGATGCAACAACCACAACAGCAGCAGGGTATCGGAAGTCAACCGTCCAGCCAGTCCCAGATGGGCCAGCAGCCGTCGCAGATGGGCCGACAATCGTCGCAGATGGGCCAGCAGGGAATCCAGCAGCAGGGGCAGATCCCCGAGGGCACCCAGGGGTACACCGAGGGTGCGCAGTCCGCGATCGGCCAGTCCGGCCAGCAGGGGATGCAGGGCGGAATGCAGGCCGGTGGCGGTCAGATGAGCGCGCAGCCGATGGGCGGCCAGCAGGGCGGCGGGCAGCGAGAGCTCAGGCTCGACGAGGCGCTCACGAACGAGATGCGGGTCGCGCTCCACGACCTCGTGCAGGCCGCGAACGTCACGGAGTGGTGTGCCGAACAGTGCATCGACGACGGCCCGCAGATGAACGAGTGCCTGCGGCTCTGTCGCGACGTCGCGGATCTCGCGTCGCTGAACGTCTCGTTCATGACGCGGGACTCCGCGTTCGGACTGGACCTCATCAGCGTGTTCATCGAGGCCGCCGACGCGTGCGCTCGCGAGTGCGCCCAGCACCAGCACGGGCACTGCCAGGAGTGCGCGGAGGCGCTCTCGAAGGCCATCCAGTCCAGCCAGCAGATGCTCTCGTCCTTCCAGGGCGGCGGCCAGCCCCAGCCGAGCCAGCAGTACTGAGCGAGCGGCACTGAGCGATCCCTGCTCCGCTGGACGGTCCACTTCTTTCGTCGATTACGCACGAGTCACCACGTCGGCTAGAAGCTGGTCTGCCGCCCGAGCCCGTCGAACCGTCGAAGGGGCGCGAGTTGAGAGCGCCCGGTCAGCGCGGTCAGCTGATGCGCCGCGAGAGCACGAACACGAGGAGTGCGGTGAGGAGTGCACCCAGTAGCGATTCGACGCCCGCGATCACGCGCGCCGTCGTGCCGACGGGAGTGATGTCGCCGTACCCGAGCGTCGTGAACGTGATCGTGCTGAAGTAGAGGCTCTTCACGATCACGTGGCCGATGTACGCCGGACTGCCCGAGAGGTTCCCGAGCGACCACCGCGCGGTGTCGTCGCCGGTGGTCTCCTCGATGCCGCCCGTGAGCGGGAACAGGAACGCGCAGACGACGATGACCACGGCCGCGGTGCCGATGACGCGGTACGGGTTCATCCCATAGCCCGTCACCCACTTCGACGCCTCCGCCTTGATCGCCTGCGGGTAGTGGCCCATGTGCCACGCCAATCGCCGACGCGTGTCCTTCTCCTTGTTGTAGTACTCGCGCGCCTCCAGCGGGAGCGCGTTCTCGATGAACAGTCCGTGAATCTCCCGGTACGTCCAGACCGCCGCTTCGGCGTCCTTCCGGTACGCCTCCTTGGACTCGGCGTGCTCCAGTTCGCGCTCGTACTCGGTCGTTCCCCCGAACGTCGTCGAGCGGTTCACGCGCGTGTTCGAGATGATGGCCTGGTCGAACCGCGAGCGTGCGAAGCTCGCGTCGCGGAAGTCCGTCCCGTGGACGGACGCGCCGGAGAGGTTGGCGTCCGAGAAGTCGACGCCGCGCGCGTCGACGCGCTGGAATTCGGCTTCGCGCAGGTCCGCCTTCTGGAAGGACGATCCGCGGAGGATCGTGGCGTCGAACGTCGCTCCGATCAGGGAGCACCCCTCGAATGCGTCCGTGTCGACGAGCTTGACAGCGGGTACGTGCGCGCCGTCGAGGCGTTCGCCAGGGTCCGGGAGGTTGTCGTCGAAGGAGACGCTCGGCCGCGTCTCGTCCTCGCTATGCCAGATACAGTGGTCGCCCCCCTCGAGCGTCGGGCGATAACAGCACGCCCCGCCGACGTCCTCGACGGTCGTCAGATCGTGCACGTACCCACAGACGTCGTCGGGCGGGTTCTCGTCGCGGTGACGCATCGACGGCGCGCTCGCGTTCGAACTCATCCCGCGAACGTCACCTCGTTCGCGCTCGGCATTTCGTTCGCGCTCGGTATCTCCGTGCTCGTCTCCTCGTTCGTGCTCGTTACCTCGCTCGCGCCCGCCGCGGGGTCGTGCCGATCAGTCGCCGACATCCACTCTGGCCTCCAGGACGTCGTTGTTGAGGGAGACGTCGGTGATGCTCGAGTGGCCGTCCTCCACGGGGACGCGCCACGCGAAGCGGTTGTCGACCGTGAGGATGAGTCCGTCGTCGCTCAGGTCGATCTCGGTCTGCTGGTCGTCGCGGACGACGCCCTTGAGGTCCGCGACGACGAGGAGTCCAGTATCGATCTCGCGGACCGTGAACCGCGGACTGCCTCCGTCTCCGGCGATCCGCCGCGACCGCTCGGGCTCGGCGACGCCGTCGACGTCCCGGCGTCGCTCGCGGTTCGTACTGACCGACGGGCGACCGTCCCTGGACCGCCGAGATTGGCGGACGCCTGTCGATCGTTCGGCGTGAACTCGGTCGGTGTACCGTCTGATCGCGAGCAGTCGGGCGACGATCGTCCCCGCGGTGTCGCGGCGGCGTCGACGCACGCGTGCCCGCCAGTCGGCGCCATCGTCGTGTCTATTCGTCCGTCCGCCCGGGGCGTTGCTGGTCGGGAAACTCACTACTGTACGTTACTGTCCACTTGCGAGGTTACAGCTATCGCTGGCGCGTGCAAGGTTCCACCGGCGGACGCGGGTCGCGAAGCGACGACCGGTGCCGGAATCGCGAGGCGACTACGACGCCCGACGCGGGGCCGTCTGCGAGAGTTCCTGGGGTGATATCGCTCCCGGCAGGTGGTCGTCGGGGTCGCTGCATCGAACTGGTTCGAGGTGGGGGCCGAAGGAGGGGGAGCGGGCCGTCGTGCGGTCACGGACGACGGCCCCGGTCGGGTCGGCGGCGTCGATCACCTGCCGCGATCGTGTCGCTCGATGCTGTCGGTCGCCCGACGCGCTCGGACAGCGGGCAGAACGCTAGTGGTTAGAACTGACGGACGTGTACCGCGTCGTCGGTGATCTCCGTAACGTCTCCGTCCTGTAACGGGTAGGTTTCGTCGTCCGCGTCGCCCCAGCCGAGCTTCGACCGCATGGTGTCCATCATGCCCGGGTCGGGGTCGACGTACGCCGTGTCACCGCGGACCTCTGTGATTCGACCGATCTCGTCGCCGTGTGCGTTCAGGACTTTCTTCCCTTCGTCGCTGTCAGTGTATTCGATATTCGCCATTGCAACCGGGCAGACGGAAGGACCGGTATTAGTTATCGGCCCCGTATCCGATCGACTCGACGTCGCGACCGCATCACCACCGCTGGCGGGCGATATAGACGGGTCGAGAGCCGTGTGCTCGCTCGGTCCTCGATGGTAACGTCGCGTTTCCCGCCGCGAAAGCGACCGGGGTTGGACTGTGGCGGGATTCGTTCTCGAGGTCGATTGCTGGACGGTTCGACGATGGAGTCGCCCTCCTGGACGGTCGTCGGGCGTCGTTCGTCGCTACTCGTCGAGTCGCGAGCGTCCGTCGACGCCCATTCCGGTCTCGTCACCGTCGCAGATGACCGGTAACGATCGCTTTCGAACCGGGCCTGGGTTTACAGACTTACTACTGTAAAGCAACCTAGTTCTACGAGGCTCGACGGCGAGACGAACGACGCACGGCGTCGCGTTTGCCCCCGCCGATAAGCCCCGATTATCCGGAACACGAGTCGATTACTGAAGTTCTGGAAGACGGGCCGGGCATCGGTCGGACCGAGCATCGGTCGGACCGGGAATCGATCGCGATCGCTACCGATGGGCGAGTCCGACCGTGACGAAGAACGCGAGCAGCGAGACGACGACGACCGCTGCGAGCACCGTCGACGCGGCGAGGACGCCATACCAGACCACAGCCAGTGCGATCACGCCGACGGCGGCGACCACGCCACTCGCACCCGCCGCGACGGTGGCAACGTCGTCCGCGAACCCCTCGGCGCGTGCGACCCGGCCCGTCTCGTCGCCGTCGACATCGTCGTTGCCGTCCGTCGACGACGCCGACGACGCACCGCGGTCGCCGGCCGTCGCAACGGCTGTTTCGCCGCCATCGGTCCCGCCGCCGGTCTCACCGCCGTCGGGAGCGTCCACCGAGGCCGTCATCTCGAGGCACGCCGCGGCCTGCTCGAGCGCCGGCCCCGTCGCGACTCGCCCCCGGCTCTGTTCGTACTCGATCAACCCCACGTCGTCCAGTTGCGGGAGGTGATTCTGGTAGAGCGCGACGTACACGCGCTTTCGCTGGTCAGACGACACGAGTCGCTCGGGGCAGTCGTTCTCCGCCGCCGCGACCGCCTCGGCGACGTCACCCATCGCGAGCGGTTCCTCGCTGGCGTCCATGAGCGTTCGAAGGACTCGCCGACGCCGTTTATTCTGGAGCGAGTGAAACAGGTCGTCGGGCGACAACCGGCCGTTCCCACTCGATCGACCCACGTCACGCTCCGAAACGCCTGTCGTAGCCATCTCTTCGTAGACGCACTCCACGACGACCGTTAAAGCCTCGGCCTCACATGCATTATCAGCGATGTGACGTCTATCGAGACTTTCACGTCCGGCCGTCGCGTATTGCCCACGCAGGCGCGGCGTTTTTGCACCCGACGCCAGTACGTCGACGTACGATGGTCGACATCATGGGTCACCTCGCGTTCGGACTCCTCTTCCTCCTCCCAGCGTGGTTCCTCTGGAGCCGCCGGGTCAGCATCGCCTTCGTCGGACTCGGACTCGTCACGTCACTCCTGCCAGACATCGACCTCTGGCTCTCGCGGTGGTTCCCCGCCGAGGTCCACCACCACGGCGTCACGCACACGGTCGTGTTCGTCGCCGCCGCGAGCATCGTCGCCGGCGCACTCGCCGCCGCCGTCCTCACGAAGCCACTCGACCGCTGGCTCGGCTGGGATCGCTTCGACGCCGGCAGCATGTTCGCGTTCTCCTCGCTCGCGTTCTTCCTCGGCGGCACCGCCCACGTCTTCGCGGACATCCTCTCCGCGCCCGACATCTCAACGCCCATCGAACCGTTCTGGCCGCTCTACAACCAACCCCTCGGGATCGACCTCATCTACTACAACGACCCCCTCTGGAACTCCGTCTTCCTCGCCGTCATGCTCGTCGTCCACGTCGGCGTCGCGCTCGCGGTCAGCCCGAACCGGCACCGCTACCGGCTCCGAGAACAGCTGTCGTGAGAGCGCTCGCTCGACGCGCGGACGCCAACGCACTCCAGAACCAGCCACGGGGTATCTCGCAGTCGGTCGACCGAGCGATCACTCCTCGCGCGAGCCCGCGAGCGGCGGCCCCGACACGCCACCGTCCGGGCCACCCGCTCCCGCGAGCGACCCCTCGAACTCCATCCCGAGACTGTTCGTCATCAGGACCTCGTGCCCGCGCCGCAAGCGCTCCGAGAGCGCCTGATGGGAGACGTCGAGCTCGCACGCGAGCTCCTTCAGGTTGATCTTCCGCGGGATGTCGTAGTACCCAGCCTCGTACGCCGCCAGGATCGTCTCGTACTGTTTCTCCGTGAGCTCGAAGTGATCGCGCGTGAACGCGTCCGACAGCGAGTACACGCGATCCACGTCCAGATCCACGCCCAGTTCCTCGCACTCCACGCCGACCGCGTCGGTCGACACGTCCCCGGGGTAGACGAGCCGGAAGCACCACTCGGTGCCCTTCGTCGATGCGTCCAGGAGCGCCGCCCCGTCCTCCCCGAGGAGCGCCTCGAACGGCGTCCGCACGCGCGCCGTCCACGACACCTGGAACAGGTCCTCCTCGTCGAACCGGCTCACGAGTTCCACGGACTTCGTCGACGAATCCGCACGCATCGCCGCCTCGATCTCGTCGACTGGCGCGCCCGACGCCCAGACGAACGGTATGACCTCGTCGCCGCCGGTCGCGATGGCGCGCGCCACCTCGAACCGAGCGCTCGGGTACTCGGAGAGCGTGGCGTGCAGCGCGAACTCCTCCGCGTCCATACTCGCGTCTACTATCGTACTCATGCGTTCGTCCGTGATTCCACTACTGAAGGCATAATGCTACCGCCTAAGGACGTACCCGTTCTCACGAACCATCCCCGCGCTCGCGGTCGAAACCCACCAGAACCGTCGGGGTGCTACGTGCCCGAGGAATTGCCCGCGCGCTGGGACCGACGACGAAGATATACGACGGCCGCGACGAACAACCCGAGCATGACCAGTGCACCTACGCCGCCTCCCGCGGACGACGACTCGTCCGACGCGGACGCGTCGCTCCGTGCCTCGACGTCCTCGGTTTGACCGCGCCCCTGCTCTCGCTCGTACTCCGACAGCCCCTCGCGGACGCCCTCCCGGACGACGTCCTCCAGCTCCGAGCGCGTGATCGTCCGCGACTCGCGGGACTTCGCGTCAGCTTGCGCCACCTTGCTCTCCAGTGCATCCTTGACGAGTTTCGTCGCTGACTGAGACATCTGCCCGAGCATGGGTCTGTAGCGCGCATAGCGATTCGGCTTCCCACTGCAAGCGGCCACGTCCGGTGCTATCCGACCCAGTCACGGACCCCGAACGAACGCCCCCGGTGTATCGTCGTCGGACCACAATCGTCCGACGCGTCCGCCGGACGGCTCGTCCACCGTCGCGTCCGACCGACCGACTCGTCTACTTTCGCGACCGACCCGAATCAGCAGCGGACGAATGGACCGATGCACCGACGGCATCCACGCCTCGGAATGTAGACGCTAATCTATTAGTGACACGACTTACCTCCCGATGGGTGCTGGCTAGGACCGATGGAAAGCCACGCCAACACGCCGACACGGCACGGGACAGCCCGCGAACGCGACGCGACCGACGATCCATCGCTCTACGCGTCCCTCGCCGACGAACGCCGTCGCACGATCCTCTCCATCGTCGACGAACGGCAGGCACCCATCCCACAGGCCCACCTCGTTCGACTCATCGTCGCGCGCGAGACGCAGGAATCCATCGACGACCCTCCCGACGCCGTCGTCCAACAATTCGAGTCGGACCTCCACCACGTGCACCTCCCCACGCTCGAAGCCGAAGGCGTCGTCGAACGAACGACCGACGACGCGGTCGGCCGCACAGATCACCCGCTCTGGTCGGACTCCGCGTTCCGAACCCTCCTCGACTCGCAGGCCCTCGCCGACCCCGAGACGACCTCGCTGACGCTCGACGCACTCGCCAGCTACGAACGCAGAGCGATGCTCGCCGCCCTCCACACGCATGGGAGCTCCTCCCCGGACGTCCTCGCGTCCACCGTCGCCGACCTCCTGGACTCCCCGCGGAACCCCGACGCACTCGAGGCCTCCATCCACCACTGTCACCTCCCGAAGCTCGTCGCCGCCGACGTCGTCACGACTGTCGACGGGTCCACTCGCATCCGATACACGGGCAACGCCCTCCTGGAGGACTGGTGGTTCGCAGAAGGGGCCGACACGTAGGCGTCCCGCGCCGTCGCGACTGGAACAGTATCGCCGCGATCGTGACCGCGCTCCCCGAAACGACCTCTCGGCGACACCTCGCACTCGAGCCGGGCGGCCGACTCGACAGCTCGATTCGACGCTCGACCCGACTCGTGTGCCCCCCGATCGCCATACGTGGGCGGTACGAACAACAGTTCCAAGTGGTTGTTTCGAATAGTTGTTCCAAAACTACGTTACGAACGGCTGTTTCAAATAGTAGTTTGCACTAAGTGATACAAACGGCTGATTGTATCGATTGGTGCATACAATTGGCCACGGCCAATGATACGAACACACGTTTCAAACATTTACTTCAAACGGCCATTACAAACGATTGTTACAAACGGCGATTGCATACAGATGTTGCAAACAGCTGTCGTTAGCAATGCGTTCGAACTGACGTGACGAACCGCTGTGTTGGACTATTGCAGCGATCCGTCGCTTGCGTTCGTCGATCCGACTCGTCGATCCAACTCTCGATCAAACTCGTCGCTCCGATCAGTCGCCACCGCCGCCGCCGGGAACAATTGGTCGACCGCTGCGATTCCTCCCAGTCCACGAGCGGTTTCGATCGTACGATTGCCGTCGACGGCAACGGACAACCTCCGCGCGTGTCCGACGACCCGCACCTGCCTGCAGTAATCCCAAACCATCCGTCCCCAATCGCGAACGCATGCTCTGCGTCGCCGAGTTCACGATCCCATCGGAGTCGTTCCCGTTCGGCGAGACCCTCGACGAGATGCCGGACGTCGTCATTACCGTCGACCAGATCGTTCCCACGGACGAGTCCGCGCTCCCGTTCTTCTGGGTCCAGGGCAGCACGCCCGAAGCCTTCATGGAGCAGGCCGCGCTCGAGGGCGAGATCGACGACCTCCGCGAACTCGAACGCGTCGAAGACACGGCGCTGTTCCGCGCGAAGTGGGGCGCGAACGAGGCGCTCGTCGACGGACTCAAAGACATCGACGCCACGATCGTCGAAGCCGTCGGGACCGCCGAACACTGGCGGTTCGAAGTCCGGACCAGCGACCGGGACGCGTTCAACGACTTCCGAGTGCTCTTCGAGGACCACGGGTACCCGATCACGCTCGACAGACTCTACGACCTGGAGACGCTCCGCGAGCACGACCACCGCCAGCTCACTGACATCCAGCGCGAGACGCTCGTCTCCGCGTTCCAGGACGGCTACTACGACAAACCCCGCGGCATCTCGCAGATGGAGCTCGGCACGCGATTCGACGTCTCGCGACGCGCCATTTCCGAACGCCTCCGCCGCGGCACCCGGAACCTCATCGCCGACACGCTCGTCCATGCGCTGGACGACGCCCCCGAGGAGACGTAAGAACACGTTCCCAATGGCGGGCCAACCCTCAACGGCGACACGCGATAAGGGCCAATGTCGATGAACGAGGATCAACTGCGCGCGCACGACCCCGTCCGAACGTTCGAATGGTCACCGGCCGACGGACCCTCCCGGGGTCTCGTCGAAGCACTCGACGACCACGTCGACGCCGACGTGACTACGCTCCCGCCCCTGTTCGATGCCCTCGACCCCGACGCACTCGACGCTCTCTTCGAGGCGCCCGCTCCGCGCAGCGACCGCTCGGAGGGTTCCGTCCAGTTCGACTACCTCGGGTACCGTATACAGATCGGCGCCGACGGCCGAGGTCGAATCTACGACTAGAACGGCCACTCGTACCGGTCGGAGAAACGAGCCCGCTCCCATATCGCTTCGAAGGGCGAGAGGACCGCATTCGAACAGTCAGCACCCCCAGAGCGATTGCGAGCGCATCTAAACACGCATCCGCAGATTTGATATCGCACTATGTGATTTATACAGTCTCGGCGCGTCGAGTGACGCGAATGCATGTATCAAACTGACTCTACTGGTCAGTAACATCCACGGAATAGTATTTTAATTAACAGGAGCACACAATTCCCCCGAAATCGGGGTCTTGAAACCGACCAGCACGAGCGCGAACCCGTTTCCCGTGATCGTGCGAACGAATCGCGAATTTGTGGCTCTACGACCGCTGCCAGAGTGCTCGAATCCCGTGGAACGCGCGGTCACAGCAGATGCCGCGCCCCCAGGAAGCTATCTGCTGGACCGACCCCGAGGCCCCATGACGGGCAGGTCTAGCAAGACAGGCGAGCGTTCCGGGAAGAATGAGTGCGTCCGCGCCGACACAACACGGCAGCTCCCGACCCCGCGACGGGGCGGGAGGCAGTATTAGTCGTAGTATTCGTCCAGGTCGCCGGGTTCCGAGCCAGCGATCGCCGTGCGGATCGTCTTCGTCCGCGTGAACTCGCCCATCGTCTCCTCGAACCCGAGCTTCCGTCCGATTCCGCTCTTCCCGTACCCGCCGAAGGGGGCGCCGAGGAAGCCGTTGACGAAGTTGTTCACGAACACGAGGCCGGCTTCGAGGCGGCGCGCGACGCGGTTCGCGACCTCCATGTTCGTCGACCAGACCGCTCCGGTCAGGCCGTATTCGGTATCGTTCGCCATCTCGATGGCCTCCTCGACGCTCTCGTACCGGAACACGGAGAGCACGGGGCCGAAGATCTCCTCTCGAGCGATCCGCATCTCGGGGTCGACGTCACCGAAGATCACTGGTGGGACGTAGTAGCCGTCCGCGTGGACGTCGTCGGGGACCGTTCCCTCGTAGAGGACGGTTGCGCCCTCGTCTTTCCCGATGTCGACGTAGTCGGTGACCTTGTCGTACTGCGCTTGGCTCACGAGCGGCGCGAGGTCGGTCTCCTCGTCCGTACCGGGTCCAATCGTCATCTCGCGGGTGCGCGCGACGAGTTTCTGGACGAACTCGTCGTAGACGTCGTCGTGGAGGAGGAGGCGAGACCCGCTCGCACACACCTGTCCTTGGCCGTCGAAGATCCCGTGGAACGCGCCGTCCACGGCGTCGTCGATGTCGGCGTCGGGGAGGACGAGGTTCGGGTTCTTCCCGCCGAGTTCCAGCATGACGTCGGTGATGTTCTCCGCTGCCGCCTGCATGACCTTCTTCCCGGTCTCGTCGTGCCCGGTGAACGCGATCTTGTTCACCGTCTCGTGCGAGGTCAGTCGCGCGCCGGGTGGGGTGCCGCCTGTGACGACGTTGACGACGCCGTCCGGGAGGACGTCCGCCCAGATCTCCGCCATCTTGAGCGTCGAGAGCGGCGTCTCCGGCGCCGGTTTGATGACGACGGTGTTCCCGGCGGCGAGGGGTGCGGCCGTGAAGTCCGCGGAGTGCATCGGCGGCCAGTTCCAGGGGATGATGACGCCGACGACGCCGTAGGGCTCGTTCACGGTGTAATCGAACAGGCCTTCTTTCTCGGGGATCGTGTCGCCGTGGTGCTTGTCGGCCGCACCCGCGTAGTAGCGATAGCCCTGGATGGCTTCCTCGACGTCGTTCTCGGACTCGTAGAGCGGTTTCCCGTTCTCGAGGGTCTCGATGCGGACGAACTCGTCGAACTCGGCCTCGATCCGGTCCGCGATCTCGAGGAGGTACTCGACGCGGTTGCGTGCGCTGACGTGCTGCCAGGTGTCGTCGTACGCGTCCTCCGCGGCCTCGATGGCCGCGTCCATGTCGCCAGCGGTCGCGTCGGGCGCGGAGCCGATCGTCGTGCCGTCTGCTGGGTTCTCGACGTCGAACCGGTCGCCGCTCTCGCTCGGTCCGAACGTGCCGTCGACGAGGAGCCCCCAGTCGTGGTAGTCGTATTCGGTCATGATTGGACGAACTCCATTGGGTAGTCGTGCAGTCGTTCGGCGCCGTCGCTCGTGATGTGGACGTATTCGCCGAGGAACATCCCGCTCAGCTGGTCGCTCGCCACCGGGTTCGGTTCCACGACGACCGTGTGGCCCTCCTCGAACTGGAACGGCGGATTCGGGAAGCCGCCCTCGTTCTCGGTGCCGATCAGCGGCCGCTGGATGCCTAACCCCCAGCCGTGGATGATCGGTGCGTGGACGGTCCAGTCGCGGCTCTCGATGGGTGGACTGGCGACGTCGAGGACGTCCTGGGTCGTTGCCCCGGGTTCGAGGACGTCGAGGACGTCGTAGAACACTTGCTCGCCGACGTCGTACAGTTCCTGGTAGTGGTCGGTGGGCTCTTCGCCGACGGCGATGCCGCGCAGGATCTGCCCGGAGTACCCCTGGGTGTTTCGGGCGCTGATCTCGGTGAGGACGACGTCGCCCTCCTCGAGCACGCGGTCGGACTGGTGCTCCCAGGGATACGGCATGTCGGGGTCGTGCATGCTGGTGCTGCCGAGGAGCTGGAAGAAGTACTCGCCGTCGTCGAGGTAGGAGGACATCAGTTCCTGTTTGAGTTCGCGTTCGGTGATGCCGGGGCGGACGGCGTCCTCGAGTGCGCGCATCGCCTTGTCGGTGAGTGCGACGCCCTCTCGGATGGCGTCGAGTTCCTCCTCGCTCTTCTTGAGGCGGATGCGGTCCATGAGGTCGGAGACGAAGCTGAACTCCGCGTCCTCGAGTTCGTTCGTGAGTGTGAGGTAGTCGTTCGCGGGGAGTTCGGTGGCTGCGGGGCCGGGCGATCCGACGAACCCGATGTCTCCGTCCTCGTACCCGAGTTCGTCGATTCGGTCGGCGACGGCTTGGCCCTTGTCCTCGGTCCCCCAGCGTACGTCGTCGATGTGACTCATGAGGTGCGCGTCCGGGACGTGCGGGTAGAGGTCGGCGTAGAGCGTCGGTTCGCCCTCGTAGGGGAAGACGACGTAGGACTGGATCTGATCGATGTACCCGCTCAGGTACCGGATGTTGGCCTGGTTCGAGTCGGTGTGCGCTGAACTGCCGTAGACGACGAGGCAGTCGAGGCCTCGGAAGAACATCTCCTCTCGGACGGCTTCGTAGCGGCGTTCGTACTCGGCGTCGGAGAACCGGACGTCGCTGTAGTCGTCGCCGCGTCGTTCGCGGAGCGTCTCCCCGATCTGCCTGATCTGGTGGTCGTCAGTGGGTAGCATCCTACATCCCCCATGGGACAATACCAATATAAAATTATGGGGCTGGAACCGGGTTTCGTGGAGATGTTAGAGATAATCGGGTTGCAGAATTCGATTAGGCCCGTAGGATATTTATACTAACGTGGATATGCTATATCCTACTGATGCAGAAGACTGCCATACTCACGGTGGACCTCCATCACGGCCACCTCGACCCCGAGATCGCCACGCTCCCCGTTCCCGAGTCGACGCGGGAACGCGTCGTCGAACACGCCGAGACGCTCGTGACTCGAGCGCGCGACGCGGGATATCCCGTCATCCACGTCACGACCGGGTACCGTGACGCACGGGAAATCCTCTCGAATCCGAAGTGGAGCGCCACCGAGGAGAGCGAGGGCGACTCCCGGGAATCCATCTCGGAGCACAACATCATCGGGAGCAAGGGCCTGGACATCCTCCCCGAGCTCCACGAGCCGGAGGACGTGGTACTGCAGCCGAAGAAGCGGTACTCGCCGTTCGTCGACACCGACATCGAGTTCGTGCTCCGGACCCACGACGTCGAGAAACTCGTGATCGCGGGCGTCAACACGAACACGTGCGTGCAGTGCACGTGCTTCGAGGCGACGAACCGGGACTACGAGGCCGTCGTCGTCGAGGACTGCGTCGGGAGCATGGACGGCGAGGAGTTCCACGAGTTCGGCCTCATGAACATCGACCAGGCGCTGGGGCGCGTCCTCTCCCTCGAGGAGGCGCTCGACGAACTCGACGCCTGACTACCCGGCGCTGTCGCGTCCTGACGGGGCCACGTAGAAGCGATCCGTTCGACTCGACCGCGAGACCAGCTCCGTCGCAGGGACGCGCTCTCCCCGTGGATATCCGAACCTGTGCGGACCGAGGAAGACCATATCTAACACGAAAACGGTTAAATACGTATCTTTCCAACGGGAGAGTATGTCTGGGAGAGATCTGGACGAGACGGACAAGCGGATCTTGAAAGTCCTCCACGAGGACGGCCGTGCGACGTACAACGAGATCGGGGAGCGCCTCGATATCACGGGGAACACCGTTCGACGTCGCATGGACGAGATGCGCGAGAAGGGCATCATCCGGAAGTTCACCGTCCTCACGGACCCGGCCGAACTCGGCTACCTCACCGTCGCGTTCGGCCTGAGCGTCGAGGCGGGGAGGACCGACGAGATCGCGGACGAACTCGCCGAACACGAGTGCGTGTTCAAGCTCTGGGTGCTCTCGGGCACACACAACGTCATCTTCGACGCCCGGTTCTGCGACAACGAACAGTTCCAGAACTTCGTCCACGACACGCTGCACAACATCGAGGGCGTGAGCAGCTACGAATCGTCCATCATGACTCGGTCCGTCGCGGACGAGGGGAGCGTCGTCCTCTCCGAGAGGGACGAGTCCCTCGAGATCGCCCCGCCCGAGGAGGAGTGACGCCTCCGCTGCTGTGCCTCCGCAATCGCAGGGAATTTCCTCGTAGTACGACAGTCGGGAAGGTCGTACGTCGCGGAGGCGGTGCGGCGACCCGCATCGGTTCGAGTCTCCTTCTGGTGGATCTATCCGTCGTCGTCGCCGATCTGCGTCCGCTCGGCACCGTGACCGAGTCGACCTCTGCGGTATGTATCCGGTAATTGTCGACGGCGGGGACTTTCAACAACTGGTGGCGGAAGAGAAAATTAGTAATTCTATACAATCGAGAGAGATATGCTTGCCACCTACATAGATAAGGGATTATTTTAGAAATATAACGCCATTCTGCTAAATTAGTCTACATTTTCCCAAAGTTACTTGTGAGGGTGTTGCATTACATGGGGACGTTGGTATCAATGAACACGGTAAATCGGAGGCGCTTCCTGCAGGGGACCGGCGCAGGGGTCGCCGCGGGGCTCGCAGGATGTACTGGCAACAACAACGATGAGGACGGCGGCGACGGCGGCGATGGCGGCGACGGTGGGGACGGCGGCGGCAACAGCGGCACGACCACCACCCAATCCGACGACGGACTCTCCCAGTCCTCCGTCAACGTCCTCCTCACGTACTTCCCGGACATGGTGTTCTCGCCGATGACCGGAGCCGACGAGTTCGGCTACTTCGAGCAGGTCGGCCTCGACGTCAGCATCGACGTCTCGCTGTCCGTCCAGAACCCGCTCCAGGTGCTCGTCGGCGGCGAGTACGACGTCGTCGTCGGAACCCCGTTCTCGTACACGACCGCACTCGCACGCGGCATTCCCGTCGAGACGGTGTTCACCACCATCGGCAACACGCCACTCAGTTACGCGGCCCAGGGCGACTCGGGCATCGAAGGCGTCGCCGACTGGCCCGGGAACGTCCTCGGGCTCCAGAACGAAGCGGACCGGAACTGGGTCACGCCCCACATCTACAACGAGGAGGGGATCTCGCAGAGCCAGCGGGACGAGATCAACCAGCGCTTCGTCGGGTACTCGGTCACGAACCTCACCGAGGGGAACGTCGACGTGCTGTCGATGTACCCCACGAACTCCGACTACAACTCCCTCCGGCTCAGGGGCGAGGAGTTCAACGTGGTCGAGGCGAAGGACTACACGAACGCGGGCGGGAACGTCGCGCTCGCGACCGAACAGTTCTCGAACGAGCACCCGGACACGCTCCGGGAGTTCACGCGCGCCTGGTCGAAGGCCTGCGAGGACAGCCTCGACGAGAGCAACAAGACGAAGTTCGCGGAGATGACGCTCGATCGCCTCGAAGCGGTCGACGCGAACGTCTTCCTCGAGGGCGTCGACCCGATCGAGGTCGAGAAGTCGAACTTCGAGCAGTTCCTCGAGTTCCGGCCGGACGACAGCTGGGACGAGAACGGCGTCGGCTACAACGACCCCGGCGACTACGCCGAAGTGCAGGAGATGGGCGTGAGCGTCGGCGCCATCAGCGAGAACGCGGCGACGGCGGAGTCCGACCTGGTGAGCAACACGTACGTCGAAGCCGTCCACAGCAGCGACGGCGAACTCCAGTGGCCGAATTGAGCGATGAGCACGAAAGATAGAATGCTGCCGGCCAACGTCAAGTCGTCTATCGTTCGCGCCGCCGACGACTACAAGTACCCGGCAGCGTTCCTGGTCGCGTTCATCGGGATCTGGACGTTCGGCGTCAGGTTCTACGAGATCCCGCAGTACGTGCTGCCGACGCCGTTGGACATCGTGACGAGTTTCGACGGCCAGTTCGGCGAACTCGCGCCGCACATGGAGGCGACGCTCTGGGAGGCGTTCTTCGGGTGGACCGTCGGGAACTTCATCGGGATCACGCTCGGCGCCGTCATGGCCGAGTTCACCGTCCTCAAGCGATCCATCTACCCCTACGTCATCATGCTGCGTTCGCTTCCGGTCGTCGCGTTCGCGCCGCTGCTCATCATCTGGATGGGCGTCAACACCGGCCCGATCCTGGCGGCTGCGACGATCACGACGTTCTTCCCGTCGCTCGTCAACAGCATCGCGGGGTTCAGTTCGACCGACCAGTTGACGAAGGAGCTCATGCACTCGCTGAACGCGAGTCGCTGGGAGGTCTTCCGGAAGGTGAAGCTGTACAACGCCGTGCCGTACATCTTCTCGGCGCTCCGCATCAGCGTCGCCCTGGCCTTCGTCGGCGCCGTCGTCGGCGAATGGCTCGTCGGGAATCAGGGCCTGGGCTACCTCATCATCGTCGCGAACAACCAGCTCGACACGCTGCTGTTGTTCCGCGCGCTCATCATTATCGGCGCCTTCGCGACCGCGTGGTTCGGCCTGATGATGTACCTCGAACGCTGGATCGTCGACTGGGGATCCCAGGCGAGCGGAGGTGCCACGCGATGAGCACCGACGACGCCGCGACGAACGACGTCCTGCGAGAGGACCGCGACGTGAAGATCTCGATCGACTCGGTCGACAAGATCTACGGGATGGACACGGACGCGCCGACGCAGGCGCTGAAGGACATCGACCTCGAGATTCACGACGACGAGTTCGTCTCGATCATCGGCCCGAGCGGTTGCGGGAAGACGACGCTCCTGAAGTGCCTGGCGGACATCATCCCCCAGACCGCCGGCGAGATTCACGTCTCCGGGAAGACCGCGGAGGAGGCGCGGAAGAACAACGACATCTCGTTCTTCTTCCAGGAGGACGTCCTCCTGCCGTGGCGGACGGTCATGGAGAACGTCCTCCTCCCCTTCGAGGTCAAGGGAACGAGTACCCCGAAGGAGGAGGCTCGCGAGCGCGCGGAGAAGATGCTCGACACGGTCGGGCTCGCGGGGTTCGAGGACCACCAGCCACAGGAGCTCTCCGGTGGGATGCGTCAGCGCGTCGCGCTCGCGCGCGGGTTCGTCTACAATCCCGAGATCTTCCTGATGGACGAGCCGTTCGCGGCGCTCGACGAGTTGACGCGACGGAAGATGAACCAGGAGCTCCTGCGCATCCACCAGGAGATCCAGAAGACGACCGTGTTCGTCACGCACCACATCTCCGAGGCGGTGTGGTTGTCCGACCGCATCGTCGTCCTGTCGCCGCGACCGGGCGAGGTCCACGAGGTCGTCGACGTGGACATCCCGCGGCCGCGCGACGAGAGCACGCGCCACACGGACAAGTTCGACGAACTCGAGGAGTACCTGACCAAGACGGTCATGGAACTCGACGTCTAGGCGCCGTTCCCGCTCGTTTTCGCCGTCTACTGTACTCCGTGCGTTTCTGCGAGGTCGGGCTTCCGTGACGGATGTGGAGAATATCGATACGGGACGTCGAGACGGTGATCCCGACGGGGATAGCTGACCGATGGCGGTATTCGGGGCGTCGCTAGTTGCCGGGTGCGTCGAAGGCGTCGTCGAGGGCGTCGGCCGCGAGCGCGACGATGGCCTTGATGCGGGTCTTCTGGAGGTTGAGGTCGCTGTAGTAACAGTCCAGTTCCTGCAGAGTGGCTTCGCTGCCGCGGAAGCCGTAGGTCTCGCGCGCGAGGCGGCCCTCGGGGCATCGCGTGGTCGCGATCAGTGGGACGCCGGCGTCGCGTAGCGACTCGAGTGCGGGAATGATAGCTGGCGGGATGTGTCCGGCACCGGTTGCGGCGAGACAGAGCGCGGCCGCGTCGCCGGCGGCGGCGACCTGTGCGGGGGGCATGTCCGCGGTCGCGGTGACGGCGTGGACGTCGTTCGTGAGGTCGTCCACGTCGACGTCGAACGCGGGGTCGGGGTCGATGGACTCGCGTCGCCACGTCAGACGGCTCTCGTCGGCGACGGCCAGCGGCCCGAACTCGGGAGTGCGGAAGGTGTCGACGTTCATCGAGTTCGTCTTCGTGACCTCGCGTGCGGCGTGGACGCGCTCGTTGAACGCGACGAGGACGTCGCCTCGTGCGCGGCCGTCGGCGGCCACGCGCACGCTCGTCGCGAGGTTCATCGGGCCGTCCGGGCTGGGGAGCGACGGGTTCCGCATGGCGCCGGTGACGACGACCGGGGCGATGCCATCGTAGCAGAGGTCGAGGAAGTACGCGGTCTCCTCGAGGATGTCGGTCCCCTGGGTGACGACGATCCCGTCGACGTCAGGGTCGGCGTCGAGGTCCTCGACGAACGCCGCGAGGTCGCCCATCTGGTCGACGGTGAAGTGCGGGCTCGGGACGTTCGCGAAGTCGCGAGTCTCGATGGTCGCTATCTCGTCGAGTCCGGGGACGGCCGCGACGAGGTCCTCGCCGGTGAGGTCCGGGCTGGCGTCGCCGCCCGCGTCCTCGGTCGATGCGATGGTACCGCCTGTCGAAACGACAACGATTGACACGGGTGCGTGGTCGGCCTCGTGGACAATAAGTCTAACCGCTTCTATCTACACGGACGGAAGAATCGGGGGACATTTCCGAACCATCTGGGACTTTCAGGTTTTATTCCGTCCCGTAGAGTTGAATCTCGTAGAAAACCTAAAATGGTGGTGCGTCGATGTTCGGGTATGTCCTACGATACGGTCATCGCGGGTGGAACGGTCGTCACGGACACAGACACGGTCCGTGCCGACGTCGCAATCGACGACGGCACGATCGCAGCGATACTCTCCCCCGAACGAGACTTCGAGGCGGAGACCGTCGTCGACGCAGCGGGCAAGCACGTGCTGCCCGGCGGCGTCGACCCGCACGTCCACATGATGGACCCGGGCGATACGGAACGCGAGGACTTCCCGACGGGCACCGCGGCCGCTGCCGCCGGCGGCATCACGACCGTCGGCGAACATCACCGCACGGACCCGACTGTGCTCACCGCGGACATCCTCACGGACAAGCGCGAGTACCTCTCGGAGCGCGCCCGCGTCGACTTCGGTCTGCTCGCGGGCGGCCACCCCGACAACGTCGACGAGATCGCGGGCCTCGAGGACGTCGGGACGCTCGCGTACAAGAGCTTCACGTGCGAAGTCCACGGCGTGCCGGCGCTCAAGAGCGCGGACATGCACGACCTCTACGAGGAGATCGAACGCGTCGGCGGCATCAGCATGGTTCATCCGGAGGACGAACTGATGCTGAACCGGAACGAGGAGCGGATCAAGGCCGAGGGGCGGACGGACGGCTCGATCATCCCCGAGTGGCGGTCGAAGGACGCCGAACAGGTGGCCGTGTCGACGACGCTCCAGATCGCGAAACAGACCGGCGTCCCGTTCTGGTTCGCGCACCTCACGCATCCCGAGTTGATCGACCAGGTGAACCACGCGAAATCGCAGGGAGTCGAGGTGTACGCGGAGACGTGCCCGCAGTACTTTTACCTCACCCGGGAGGACGTCGTGGAGGACGCGCCGTACACGATGTTCACGCCGCCGGCGCGCGAGGAGAGCGACCGCGCGGAGATGTGGAACCGGCTCGCGAACGGCGAGATCGACATGGTGAACGCGGACCACGCACCGTCGACGCTGGAGCAGAAGGCCGAGGGCGAGGAGAACGTGTTCGACGCGCCGTTCGGTATCCCGGGCGTCGAGACGGTGCTCCCGCTGCTGCTGAACGGCGTCAGTGAAGGCAAGGTGAGTCTCGAGCGGATCGTCGAGGTGTTCGCGACGAACCCGGCGAAGATCCTGGACCTCTACCCGAGGAAGGGCGCGCTCCGCGTCGGGAGCGACGCCGACCTCGTCGTCGTGGACATGGACCGCGAGCAGACGCTTCGAAACGAGGACGTCGTCGCAAAGTGTGGGTGGACGCCGTTCGACGGCTACACCGTCCAGGGCGTCCCCGAAACGACGCTCGTCCGTGGCACGCCGGTGGTCCGCGACGGCGAGGTCGTCGGAGAACCCGGCTACGGCGAGTTCGTTCCTCGGGAATGAGATAATCTACGCCGAACGCGACCCACGCCCAGTATCGTACATTCACAACTCTTCTATTTCGGATAGTTAAATTGAAGGCGTATGCGTGTAGGTATGCCATACGGTACGTGAGATCACATGGCAATTGACTTCGGGGCACATCTCTTCCCCCTCGACACCTTCCCAGAACCGATCGACAACGGCCCGGTCCGCGACGTCATCGGCCCGATGCTGCACGACCCGGACCACCTCCTCGAGACGTACGCGGCCGCGGGCATCAGCCACGCCGCACTCTCCCAGCCCTACTACATGGGTCACGAGGACGCCGACGCCGTCGCCACCGCGAACGACGCACTCCTCGACATCGTCGACGCGCACGAAGCGTTCTACGGACTCGCAGCGATCCCCGTGAGCGCAGGCGGCGACGCCGCCGCCCGAGAGTTCGAGCGCGCGCTCGACGCCGGCTACAACGGCGGCGCGCTCGAGACGAAGACGAACGGCGTCGAACTCACCGACGACGCCCTCGAAGCGGTGTTCGACGTCGCCGAAGCCCGAGATGCACCGATACTCGTCCACCCGAAGCTCCACGAGTCCCTGCATCCCGACGCGCTATCCGACGACTGGAAACTGAACGCCATCTTCGGGCGCGAAGCCGCACTCTCGGAAAGCATCAGCAAAGTCATCCACGAAGGCGTCCTCGACCGTCACCCCGACCTCGACCTCGTCTACCACCACCTCGGCGGCAACATCGCCAGCATGCTCGGCCGCATCCACATCCAGCTCGACGACGGCCGCTGGCCCGGCCAGGAACGCGTCAAGCCCTACGACGCGTTCCTCGAGCAGCTCCGCGACCGCATCTACCTCGACAGCTCGGGGTTCTTCGGGTACGAAGCCCCGCTCCGGAACGCGCTCGACGCCGTCCCGGCATCGAACGTCCTGTTCGCGACGGACTATCCGTTCGAACCGAGGGACGACGCCGAACTCTCGTCGTTCGTCGACACGGTCGAGACCGTCGCCCCGGACGACGCCGACGCAGTCCTCCACGACAACGCCGAGAGACTCCTCACCAATCTATGAGTGTCGCGCTCGACGGCAAAGCCGCGCTCGTGACCGGTGGCGCGTCCGGGATCGGTCGCGGGATCGCGCTCGCGTTCGCGGACGCCGGCGCCGACGTCGTCGTCGGCGACCTCCAGCGCAACCCGAAGGACGCCGACGCCACCGAGCCGACGCACGAACTCGTCCGCGAACGCGGTCGACGCGGCGCGTTCGTCGAGACCGACGTCGCGGACCCCTCGGACGCCGAGGCGCTCGTCGAGCGGTCCGTCGACGCACTCGGCGCGCTCGACGTCGTCGCGAACGTCGCCGGCGTCTTCCCGAAGGGCACGGTCGCAGACACGCCGGCCGCCGACTGGAATCGAACGTTCGACGTGAACGTCGACGGCATCTATCACGTCCTCCAGCACGCAGTCCCCGAGCTGTCCGACGGCGACCACGGTCGCATCATCAACGTCGCCTCGCAACTCGGGCTCGTCGGCCGCGAGGAAGCCGCCGCGTACTGCGCGACCAAGGGCGCCATCGTGAACCTCACGCGTCAGCTCGCGCTCGACTACGCCGACGACGGGATCACTGTCAACGCCATCGCACCGGGCGTGGTCAGGACGAGCATGACCGAAGACAAGATCGCCGACCCCGAGCAAGGCCCCGAACTGGACGACGCGATACCGGCGCCGTTCTTCGGCGAACCGGAAGACGTCGGGCACGCGGCGGTCTACCTCGCGTCCGACGGGGCCAGGTACGTCAACGGACACACGCTCGTCGTCGACGGCGGCTACACCGCGCGCTAGACGCGGAGCCAGGACGGGGCGCCCTGGCGGTCACGCCGCGGTCGCCGTCACGCTTCGACTTCGGTCTTCACGACGGTCGCCGGACGGGTCGTCAGGCGGAGGACGCGGTCGGTGACGCTCCCGAGCAACGCCCGGTACTCGTCGGGTCGCCGCTTGGTGCCGAGGACGAGCAGGTCCGCGTCGTGGTCGTCGGCGTACGCCACGATGGTCTCGGCGGGGCGACCGTGGTGCATCGCCGTCTCGACGGCGACGCCGGCGTCCGATGCCCGGCGGCGGAGTTCCGAGAGCACGTCTTCGCCGCGTTCTTCGAGGCCGTGCTCGGGGCCTTCGGCTGCGTCGACGTACTCGTCGCCACTGTACGCCGTCACGACGTCCTCGTCGACGACGTAGAGGACGTGGAGGACCGCGTCGTGCGCGGCTGCGAGGTCGAGTGCGTGCGCTTCGGCGCGTTCGGATGCGGCCGTCCCGTCCGTCGAAAGGAGGATTCGGTCGTACATGTGTCTCCCTTCACGGGACCGGAACATAAACCCGGTTTTCGATTCCCGGCACGCGGGAGGTCCACGGATTGCTCGATGGGCTCCAGTCCCTGGTCGAGTCACCATCCGCACTTGCGCGGCCGACCGACCCGACACAAAGCTTTTCGAGCGTCTCCGAGAGGTGTCGGTCATGCGCCGCCGTGCCCTCCTCTCGGCCGCCGCTACGTCCGTTCCCGCGTTCGCCGCTGGCTGCCTCAGTTCAGGCGGATTGACTGGAAGCAACGCCGTCGCGGAGGTCCCGACGGCGCGGTTCGAACTGTCGACGATACCCGACGCGGAGCTCCCGTCGAAGGTGCTCTATACGGTTCGGCCCGCCGAAGGCGACGACGAGACCGCCCAGTTGTTCGATCGGATCCTCGACGACGGCGCCACCACGGAGGCGACGCGGCCGCCACTACCCGACGGGCGACACATCGCGTACCGAGATGGCGTCTACGAGCTCTCACGGGCGGTGATCGAGGAGACGCCCGCGACCAGTTACTCCGTGAAAGTGGACGTCGTCACGGACTCGGTGAACGAGGCAGCAGCAATTCGGTTCGCTGACCTGCCCGCGGTCGACAGAGCCCAATTCGCTGCTCGCGGGCTCGCCGATGGCGACCCGGTCGGCATCGGGACGACGTTCCTCTACACTGACGCCGAGCGCGAGCAGTCCGTCCTCGTTCCCGAGTCGGAGTACTCGTACGTCACCTGGGACGACGGCGCTGAAGCCGAATGGGTCGTCGACGACGCCTACGATACGACGCTCAATACCTATCGATATACCGCCAACCAGGTGGCGACGGCCGCCGAGTACGGCCGGCGGATGCGCGAGCGGTTCGCGTTCGAACTCGCCGGGCTTTCGGACGCCCAGCGAGACATCGTCGAGACGGCGAGCGAAGACGGTCGATTCGTCGTGGGTCCCGACGAGACGCCGTCGGACGCCTTCGTGGCGTTCGTCGACCGGTTCCGAGGCCACGAACAGGCCCGCGGGCTCGACGAGGACGGCGGCGAAGATCTGAGCGGCAGATACCTTGTGCGGTACCAGGGCGACGTGTACTGGGCGATACTCGTCGTCCGAGATGACGCGTTCCAGACGACGACAGGCTAGTCCGATGGCTGCGCACGGCCCGAAGCGGACATCGTCGGGAGGTCGGGGACGGTGAGATCGGTGCGGCGGAGCAGCTGGGCGTTGATCGCGACGATGACCGTGCTCAGTGACATCAGGAGCGCGCCGACTGCTGGCGACAGGAGGACCCCGATCGGGGCGAGAACGCCCGCGGCGAGCGGGATGGCGAAGACGTTGTAGCCGGCCGCCCAGACGATGTTCTCCTGCATCTTCCGGTAGCTCGCCTTGCTGAGCTTCACGAGCCGAACCACGTCCAGCGGGTTGTTCTGGACGAGGATGACGTCCGCCGACTGGACCGCGACGTCCGTCCCGCTCCCGATCGCGATGCCGACGTCGGCTCGCGTCAACGCGGGCGCGTCGTTCACGCCGTCGCCGACCATCCCCACGAGCTTCCCCTGGTCCTGCAGCTCCTGCACTTTCTCGTCCTTGTCCTCGGGGAGGACCTCCGCGAACACCGTGTCGATGCCCAGTTCGCTGGCTACTGCATCAGCGACGTCTTGGGAGTCACCGGTGAGCATCGCCACCTCGACCCCGAGGCCGTGGAGGGCGTCGACGACGCGGTAGCTCTCCTCTCGGATTACGTCGGCCATCGCGAACGCGGCAACCAGTTCGCTCCCGCGGCTCTCGGCTTCGCCGCTCGCTCTCTCCGAGGGCTCGCTCCGCTCGCCCTCGCGAACGAGATACACCACGGTCTGTGCGTTCTGGCCGGCTTCGTCCGCGAAGCGCTGGAGGTGATCGGGGACCTCGCTCTCGAGCTGAGTCAGCAGATTCGGGCCGCCGACGTACACCTCGCTTCCCTCGACGTTCGCGCGGACGCCCCTGCCTTTGATCGCCTCGAAGTCGGTCGCGTCGGGCGGGGTGAGGTCTCGGTCGTCGGCGGCCTCGCGGATGGCTCGCGCGATCATGTGTTCGGAGTCGCTCTCGACGGCCGCCGCCAGCGCGAGCGCGTCGTCCTCGTCGACACCGTCGACGGTCGCCATGTCGACGACGCCGTGCTCGCCCTCGGTGAGCGTTCCCGTCTTGTCGAAGATGATCGCGTCCAGGTTCCGTGCGTCCTCCATCGCGATGCGGTCGCGGACGAGCATACCGTTCCGGGCCGCGAGTGACGTGTTGATTGCGACGACGAGTGGGATCGCGAGCCCGAGCGCGTGCGGGCACGCGATGACGAGAACTGTGACGACGCGCTCGATGACTGTCGCGTCGAACGACACCGCGACCGTCCACGCGATGGCCGTCACGACCGCCGCTCCGAGCGCAACGTAGAACAGCCAGCCGGCAGCGCGGTCGGCCAGCACCTGCGTCTGGGACTTGCTCTGCTGAGCGTCTTCGACCAGACGCATGATGCCCGCGAGCGTCGTCTCCTCGCCCGTCGCACCGACGCGAACGCGGAGACTGCCGTCGCCGTTGATCGTCCCGCCGATGACCTCGTCGCCGGGCTCCTTCGAGACGGGTTTCGATTCCCCGGTGATCATCGATTCGTTGACGTCCGAATCTCCCTCGTCGACGACGCCGTCGGCGGGCACGCTCGCGCCCGGCCGAACCAGCACGAGGTCGTCTTCCGTCAGGTCGCTCACTGGAACTTCCTCGGTCTCGCCGTCGTCGGTGATCCGCTCGGCCGTGTCGGGCATGAGCTTCGCGAGTTCGTCGACTGCACTCGAGGCCCGCCGCACCGACCGCATCTCGATCCAGTGCCCGAGTAGCATGATGTCGATGAGGGTGACGAGCTCCCAGAAGAACGCCGACTCCGTCGGGAAGATCACGCTGGCGAGGCTGTAGACGAACGCGACGACGATCGCCATCGAGATGAGCGTCATCATCCCCGGCGCCCGGTCTTTCAGTTCCGGCACCGCCATCTGGAGGAACGGAACCCCACCGTACGCAAAGACGATTATCGCGAAGACGGGGTTGATCCACTCGCTGCCCGGAAACGTCGGGACCGAGAAGCCGAGCCACCCCTGTAGCGCTTCGCTGTACAGGAGGACGGGAATCGACAGGAGCGTCGAGACGAAGAAGCGCCGACGGAACATCTGCTCGTGCCCTTCGTGCATTCCACCGTGGTCACCGTGATCGTGTCCATTATCTTCGTCATCCATCTGGTGCCCAGAGCGTTCGTGCGATCCCTGCTCGGCTTCGTCTGCGCCCGTGGCTTCCTCTGCAACCAGTGACTGTTCGGTCCGGGAGACCTCCTCGTCGGGCCCGGCTTCACTCCCCGACCTATCATCCTCGTTGTCCCCATACTCGGGTGGCTGCTCCGACGATGTACCCGTGTCTTTCGACCGATCGTGGTCGTCCATGACTTGACTAGTTTGATTTGGGGGAAGTTGGGTGTGTGGGCGGTTCTGATTCTGTCGAACCGAATCCAATGTGTTGCGACGCGATCGACAATACGTCCTCACTCATCGTCCGGTGAGGGCCATTCTCGTTCGTCGGACTCGACGAGACCGAGTAGTGTTCGCCGCCGCTCCTCCATGTCCGCGAGCGCTGTGATAAACTCCTCATCAGAGACAGTCGGAAGTTCCCGTTCTCGAAGTGTATCGAGGGATGGTGGCGGTGGAGAGCGATCGGCTGGCTCGATGAACGAACTCTGGAGCGTGTTTAGGTAGCCCTCGACGCTCGAACGGGCGTTTCGAAGGATGGTGTTGCTCGGGTGGGAGCGTTCGGATAGCCCGAACTGGAGAAGTGACAATGTTTCGTCGAAGATGGCGACGCTCACCGTCGGTGATTGCCCAGCTTGTTTGCTGTGGAAGTAATGGAGGATCGGGTAGGCCTTGTGATTCGACGTCAGCGCGTTCAGTTGGGTAGTGAAGGTGTTCAGGGGTAACGCAAGCCCCTCGAGTTCCTCACCGTTCCAGCTCGTACATAGAATCCCCGCCCCGTTCGAACCGAGTCCGCTCACGCCACTGGCGAACGACCGTTTCTGCGTCACGGCACTCAGCACGTTGAGAACGTAGGTGACACTGAGCGTAACGAAGAGCATCCCGCTCGCCGTCGTAAGAGTCGTCATGATCTGCCAGAATCCCTCTTGCGGGACGAAATCCCCGTTCCCTAACGTGAAGATCGTGTACCCAGCGAAATACACCCAATCAGACCAGGAGACGGGATCTCGGTTCAGGGTATCGATGATCGAACTCTCTCCGCTGGCGAAAACGAACGTCCACCCACCCCAGAGCAGTCCGATCCACGTCGCCAGGCTACCGACGAGAATCACTGGGCCCGAGAGAGTAAGGACTCGTGAATCGCTCCCCCCCAACCGTCGTAATGTACCCCAGATCCATGCCATCAACAGCGAGGTCAGCGGTCCGGCGCCTCCCTCGACCCAGAGCGTCGTCCAGAGGAGATCGATGACGACACTGGCGAGGAGGAGGACGCCGATTGCGAGAAGTATTAGGTCCATCGCTGTTCACCTGCTGATCGGAACTGATAGCTGCCTCGCTTCCCCCGTCGACTGCCGGGGAGGCGGCCGCTCGGGCGGCTCTGTCTAGATTGCAGCCGGGAATCGGCCAGATGCCAGCCGCTTTCGGGGAGTCGACTTCTAAGAGTCTTACTCATCGGTAGAGCACCACCGTCTCTCGGCGCGAACGAGACGTTGTCTCGATGGCTCTGACCCACTCGAGCGGGAACGGCAACAAAATACCGCCTATCGACATTCTCATTATAGTGGCGGGTTCAGTCAGGCGGTGAACTGGATTCGGTCGCGGCTTTTCGGTGAGGATGCTCGTGGTAGGTTACGGTTCCATCGACTGCTGTCGCACCTCGCTCGCGGAGGAAGTCCTCCGTTTCACCGATGCGATCGTCCGGGACCATGACAGCGACTCTCGGTCGATCGAGCGCTGAAACCGGGCGGGATGCGCCAACCACCCCGCCAAGAAATCCACCGATTGCAGCACCGAGCCCGAACCCGAGGAAGACGAGCATGTACTGGCCAGCGGTCATGATTGGGCTGATACGAGGAATCCAGAATACGTTCTGGTCCAGCATGAATAGCAGCACGGCGCCGACGAGCCCACCGAGGAGGCCCCCCCAGAGGAGTCCCCGGCCTTCTGGCATCGTCGTCGCTGGATCGAAGAATGGATTGTCGATCTCTGGTTCCTCGGGCTCTAGGCCCGCTTCACGAAGGGCTTGCTTGGCCGCTGTCGCGTCCTCGGTGTCGTCGAATGTGGCGACGATCCGTCTCATTGGTCTCCCTGTGGCTCCTGGAGCATCGCGTGGAGCTGCGCCTGAACTCGTTGACTGATCTGGTCCGTCTCTCCAACGATCCACCCGTGATTGTACTTCCGGTCGTAGGGTGCAGCGTCGTATGGGCGGATGAGGTTCGTGAGGTAGTTCTCGACGGCGTCCGGGACCGTCTCTCGTTCGACGTGGAGCATCGGTCCGTGTTTCCCGCGATGGCTTTCGACGCAGGCCGGGAGTGCAATCTGCCAGTTCTCCGGATTCACGAAAATGAAGTTGTGGCCGCTCTCGGCGATTCCCCAGCCGATGTTCCGGGGCCACTCGCCGAAGATCCAGCCTTGATTCCGGCCGACGTCCTTGTATCCCGCGAACCCGACGCTCAGCTCGTACGGATCGGACCCCCTCGGGATTCGCTGCACGTGGCCGAACCGTCCGAGGTTGCGGGCCGCTCGTTCGCTAATCTTGCTTTCGTCACCCAGCAGATACATGTACGCTTCGTCGAAGCGCGCTTCGAGCTGTTCCTGGGTCGTCTCGGGGATGCGATCCCCGTCGATGTAGAGGAAGCCATCGCCACCGTGAGCGTTCCAGGACTGTGCCGGGATAGCTATCTGGGGGTCGTCGACGTCGGCGATGAACGTGGTGTCCCGGTGGTTCGCGTGAATCGTACTGAGGTACTGATCGGCGTTGGCCGCAACTTCGACCGGTGTCTCTCCCCGAATGCGACTGGTCTTCAGGCCCATCGCTTCGACCGTCTGCTGGACGTCGCTGCTAACGTAACGCTCTCCGCCGACGATGTACGCCTGGACGTCCCCGTCGACGTGAACGCCTTCCGGATGGAGGCGTTCGATTTCCTCACGCGTCGCGTCCGGCAAGGAGTCCTGCGCCGTCAGTAGGACCGCTCCGTCGATCGGATGATGGATGAACGTCACGCCGGGGAGTGCTGCAGCGAGCTCGCTATCGTTGAGGAGTATCACGGCACCCGGCCGGGTGTGGTCGTTGATGGCGGGATAGACGTTCTGCGTGAACGCCGTCGCCGTCTCGTAGTCGGTGCTTCCGGCGAGACGGGTCGTCATGCTCGTGACGGTCGCCTCGTCGAAGTCGGCCGACGCTGGTCCGCCCTGGGTAGGCCGACTGGCGGACCGGACTTCTCGATACGTGAGTGCGGCCCCTCCAAGGGTCGCTCCGACCGGTAGCGCGGCGAGATCGCGCAGGAGCTTCCGGCGACTGCGGTCGCTCACAGCGCACCACCCGGTTTGAGGTTCTTCCGAACGAGTATTCCGTTGACCGGCCAGGCGACGAGGAACCCGACCAGGGTGGCGAACACCATCACGCCGAACCAGAGGATGTTGTCGTCTCCAGGCATCATTGGCAGGTTGAGCATCATGATCCCCCACATTCCACCCATCATCCCGACCGAGACGCTCGTCATGCTCACCGCGACTATCTTTGCGCCTTTCTTCGCTGCCGAGCCGGTGTCGAGGCCTTGGGAGTCCCGTAACATCGGTATATGGAAGACGAGCCACGAGACGAGGAACGCGATGACGTACACGAGGACGATGAGGATCGTCATCGCGTTCCCGAGCCAGAACAGCGGCCCGTCGAAGACGAGCATCGGTATCCCGAGGTAATTGAGGAGGAACCCCGTCGCGATCATCGTGCTCCCGGCAAAGCCAACGCCCATTGCAGTTGCCGTGGCTGCTCGAAGCCAGTACGGGCGGAGGACGCGTGGCCCCCGATCGGTCGTCACGATCTGTCGCCCTCTATAGGAGACCCAGTAGAGGGCCAGCCCGAACGGGCCAAGGATGAGGGTGAGAAGCGGCCATACCATCGTCGTCCAGTCATTCATTTCTGGCAGCCGGTGACGGGCGTGCGCGAACACGAACGATGCTCCGAGGAGGCTAAACGCTGCCCAGACGGCTGCGAGCGACTCGAGTGGGCTGAGGCCAGCGCCCTGATGGCGGTATTGCGTAATCTCGACTGCGTAGTCGAGTCGGCCCTGAGTTACCCAGGACACCTGATCCGTCGACCCTATTGCGAATAGGTGGTTGAACGGTCCCTCTGCGGGCGTCGAGAACCATGCTGGTTGAGACTGCCACGCGTAGTTTTCGGTCACTGCTGGCAGGCTCCCGTCGTCGTTGACGAGGAGGATCGGGCCGGCTTTCCCCCACTGTAGGTTCGTCGATGAAACTGCGTGCTGGGGCTCGCTGGGATTGACGAGCATGAAGTTGTAGTAGCCGACTTTGTCGCGTTCGTGGATGCCCCAGCCGAAGTCTCGGGACTCGTCACGGAACGCTGCGACCTCGACGGCGTGATCCTGTGGTGTGTCTCCCGAAACGCGGGTCCACTCGACGTCCAGTTCGGAGAGTGCATCGTCACTCACGAGGTCAGGCGGTGCGAGGACGTAGGCGTGTGAGGCGTTCAGCTCCTCGATTGCCGCTCGAGTCGCATCTGGAATCTCGTCTTCGTTCGCGTACAGAATCGGATCACCGGAGTAAGCGCTCCAGGCGGCAGCGGGGAGTGCCCACTGTGACTCCGTGGCATTGACGATGATGACGTTGTTCGGACTGACATCGTCGGATCCGTTTTCACGGGTGGCGATCGCTGCGGCCGTTTCGGCTGGACTCCCACTCGAGACGGTCACCGTCGTGACGTCGGGCGGGTTCGTCTCATTGTCGCTATCGGGTGGCGTGGCGTTCCCGAAGAGGAGGAGAGCCTCTTCGCTCGCCCGCAGGCGCGATGCCGCTATCGCTGCCTGCCAGTCGTTCTCGGGAAGACGGACCACAGTCGAGTAGTTGAGTCCGGAGTCAGGTGGCCGTGCGGCCCGTGCAGTGAGTTCACTCTGGCGCTGTGGGTCGTCAACGGGGACTCTGCTCACGTCCTTGGTCTGCATCGTGGTGTACGATTCGCTCGGCGTCTGTCCGTAGTCGAACACTGTCAGTCCGACGACGAAGATCGGCTGTGTAGCGACGAGAATCGCCACGATGGCAGCGACGCCAATCGCTACTGTTTTCCAGATGTCCATCGTCCGAACTCACCGTGTCCTGGTTGCTATCGTCGCCAGCGGGGGCGACCATTGTCTGAACGGTCTCTTCGCTGTCGGTCGTCGATGTGGGTTCAGTTTCATTGCTGGATACGAGCGCCCGGTTGTTCTTCAGTCGAAGCGACGTACGCGTTATAACCTCCAAACGCTGCAACGAGCACGCCGACGGCCACGTCGTTCCAAAGGCGACCTCCGGTGACGCCAGTGAGAAACGGGGCAAATAGAAGCCACCCGCCGAGCAACACGAGCATCCCGGAAATGACCTTGCTGGGTCCGCCTCGTGCTCGCTCACGCGAGTAATTGTACCCCGCCAAGGTGGTGACCGTTCCGCCGACGACGACGTCGTTCCACCTATCGAGTGATGGCGAACCCACGAGAAATGGGAACGCCATGATCCATATTCCGAGGGCCCCCGTTAGGAGCGTAATCGATTCCGTTGGTGTATCCATGGGAACGGGTCCGACGAATGGCGTCTGGTCGGGACGCTACGTTTACGAGGCCATCTCGCGGCAGGATTCCGCGCAGTCACGCAGGACGTCTGCACAGACCTGACAGTGATCTGCGTCGTGACGTTCACATTCCTCCGCGCACTCCTCACAGGCCCCGGCACAGGCCTGCGCAAGCTGCGGACTGTAGTTCGAGTCACGCGCCATGAAGCGTGCGTGTAAGGTCGTGAGGTCGGCGACGTCTCGGCAGAGGCAGGCACACGCTTCCATCCTCCCCGTCGCCGAGACATTCGTCGGCACACCACTCGCATGCTTGTGCCGCTGCGAGACAGTTGTCGATACACTCTGCTGTTTGTTCGTTCTCGCCGACGTGGTCGATCTGGCTCAGCGCCATCGTACCAACCCGTCCAACGCGACCACACTTTGTTATCAACACCCCGATCTCCCCCCCAGGACTAGTGAGATCACCTATCGATCCGTTACTCGGGTCCGCACAATAGGTGAGACGAAGATAATATCGCGTTTCTCATGCCCTGCTACCACCGGCGTCTGGAAGAACGAGTCACAGCTCCGATGCACCCGGTGATACCGTGTGAGTCCACGCGTTGGGCCGTCTCGGGGATACAGAACCGGGACCATATGATCTCTGTGACGGGACTAAAGGAGCCTGGGACCGTAGTCCGAATATGGTCGATTCCACGGTTCACACACTCAGCGCGATTTTCGCGATCATGAGTGGAACGGGAGCCGGACTCCTGGCCCTCTTTTTCTGGCGCGTTCTCCGTGAATCTCCGTTCGGTACGGTTATCGCGCTCCTCTCGGTCACGATGACGGCAACGATACTCTATCACGTCTTCCTGTTCGTCGTCGAGCCCGATACAATCCTCTTTAACACGCTTCGAAGCGCCCTCTACACTATCGTCGCGATCTTCCTCTGGTTAGTCATCGCGACGCATCAGCAAATCAAGAATAGCGCGGTAGAAGGGTGAGTCGCTGTGCTCGAGAACTCCGCGTTCACCTATTATAACCTCGCAGCAGGGCTTCTAACCGGCTTCGGAATCTTCTATTTCCTCTTCTTCAAGCCAACGGTCGTCGAGTACCATCGGTTCCTCTTGCTCACGGTTGCTGGACTGATGCTGTTCTCAAATTTGCGACAGAGACTTCGTACTGATAGCGCGGAGCCATCTCTCGTCTGAATTTATCTGCTGGCGGAGCGAACGGGTCGATAGAGGTGTGAAAGAAATGAGTTCAGTCTTGGTCCTGTACGGGACGGGTGAAGGCCAAACACAGAAGATCGCAGAGCGGATCGCGGCCACGATCGGCGAGCGAGGTCACGAGACGAACGCACTCAACGTGGCGGACCGACCGGATGCATCCACCCTGGACGAATACGATGCCGTCATCGTGGGTGCGTCGATCCACGTCGGCAAACACCAGGACGAGGTTCGAAACTTCGTTGCCGCCAATCGAGACGCGCTGGCTGAGATGCCGAACGCCTTCTTCCAGGTTTCGCTCTCCTCAGCGGACGAGGAGAAACGCGAAGAGGCTGCGGGATACGTCGAGTCGTTCGTCACGGAAACGGGATGGCATCCGGATCGAATCGGCCAGTTCGGCGGCGCTCTTCGGTTCTCCGAGTACGGGTTCCTCAAACGACTCATGATGAAGCGGATCGCGAAGGACCTCCTCACTGAGGGAGGGGAACCGAACGGTGACGTCGAGTTCACCGACTGGGACGCTGTCGACGCCTTCGCAGCGGATGTCGCCGCATTCGTCGAAGGCCGACTCGGCGTCGCCCCGGACACCACCGAATATTCGGGGGCATGACGGCCTCGCAGTCCTCCCGAGGCCTCACTCGACCCTATCTCGTTGCGTCGACGCTCACCCTCCTGCTCGCGGTTCTGGCGACCGGCGTCGGGCTGTTCGTCCCGGGGTTCTACCGGGACGCCGAGGTCCTCCTGCCCCAGTTGTACGGGCAGGACCTGTTGACGCTCGTCGTCGCCGTCCCCGCACTCGCGGGCGCCGTTTATTCCGCGCGCCGTGGGTCACTCCGTGGGTACGTCGTCTGGCTTGGCATCACCGGTTACCTCCTGTACACGTACGCGTCGTATGCGTTCCTGACGGCATTCAACGAACTCTATCTCGTCTACGTCGCACTGTTCGGACTGACGCTGTTCACGCTCGTCGGCGGGGTCGCCCGCATCGAGCCAACGGACTTGAAAGCGGCACTGGACGATCACCCGGTTCGCGGCTACGTCGCGTTCCAGGTTCTCGTCGCCGGGCTCCTGGCGCTGCTGTGGCTCGCCGAGGTCGGCCCGGCGAGCCTCGCCGGAACCAGACCCCCGAGCATCGCCGAGACGACGCTTCCGGTCCCCGTCATCCAGTCGCTGGACCTCGGCGTCGTCGTTCCATCGTTCGTCCTCTCGGCGGCGTTCCTCTGGAAGCAGCGAGCGTGGGGGTACGTCTTCACCGGCGTCCTCCTCGTGAAAGGCACCACCCTCGGTCTCGCGGTCCTCGCCATGATCGTGTTCATGCTCCAGAACGGCCAGCCCGTCCCCCTCCCCCAGATCGTGCTGTTCGCTCTCCTGAGTCTCACTGGCCTCGCTCTCGTGACTCGGTTCGTCCGAGCCATCCCCTCCAGCGCCGCTGCGACGCAATCGCCAGCCGAAACCGAACCACGAGCGGACTGAACGAGGCGTACCGTGACCGTCCACATCCCAAACGGATGCGAGGACGACCCTCTCGCGTTTGAACCTCGGTTGAAGACTGTCGGTACCGCCTCGCCACGAGACTGACGGTCAAACCTGTCGAGATTTCGTGGCCTTCAGAGCGCTGTCGGACGCCATCTCACAACCTCGGAGGATAATTTTGATGCGTGCCTTCGTTTCGGTTGAATTGGGTCTGAACTGGCTGACCAGTACGTCTGCAAATCTAGCATTTGTTCCAACGAATTCGTTTTGGGTAGCAGATATGACCGATTTAGCATTCTCCTGTTTCGATGAATCGTAGAAATAACTAGCATGAGTCGATTGCTTATGATAGTCGTTTAACAACTATCACGCCACTGTAGGTAGCGGCACCAACCAATATACCAATCAGAATCGACACCCCTAATGAGAGTATACTGCTGGTTCCCTCGATCGGCATACCATAAACAATCAACGCTGTAGAAGCTCCGAGGATTGGCCCACTTGAAATAATACAGCAGGAGATTAGCGAATATTGTTTGTAAGCTGCAATAGCTGCGGGAATTATCATAAGTAATGGTAATACGATAATGTAGGAGCCAACGCCAATACCACCTCCTAAGGAATCAAAGAATTTTGATATACGCGGAGACTGAGCCAAGAAAATAAATAGTCCTAGAAGCGCCGAAGTCAATAATGGCTTTAGTTCGATTATTGATCCGATAGAAGCGGATAGGTTTCCTGAATTACTACCCATATCTCAGCCTACAGTCCGGTGTTATAAATATCTAAGGGTGGTGTAGCCCAGTTATGAAAATTATGTGTCTATTACTCCAGAAGCAATTTCCAACGGCTACATTTATGTATCTTACCTATTACTATCGGAATGCAGTATGGTAAGTAGTAACTCCGACTCTGAACAAACGAAGCGTAAAACAGCGTTTGAATCAAAAAGAACACGTCGTGAATCTCTCAAGCAACTTAGTGCAGTTAGTCCGGTCATGGTTGCAGGCTCAGAGAAAACCATCACTGATAAAATAAATAGTCTATTCAACCGGCGTACTCGAATTGTAACGGGACGGACTGGTCCAAAAGGCGACCCCGTGGCTACTCGCAAGGTAGCCAAGAAGTGGCTTCAGCACCAGAGAGCAGTAAGGGAGGTTACGGATTCTCTCCGACAAAAACTGGAATCAAACCCGCCGGTTGGTTCAGTATCCTATGATGCCACGACCAATATGATTAATGGGTGTTATACAGCAGCTCCTACGATCTCTTTGGTTCCATCGGCAAGTCCCGACGCCATGGCTTTAATGCCAAAAACCGTTGAAGAGGCCATTGGACGTTCTGATTCACGACTCCTTCATGAGGAAATTCAGATACGGAAGATGAACGGTCAATTCAGAAATACAGATGTTGATTGTTATAGAGGTGTCACATCTAGTCCATTTAAAGGTGGTTTGCAAATAAAAGATAACGACTCTACTTCCGTTGGAACAGCAGGTTTCCCTGTATACGATGGCGATTTCAACCACTATATGTATACAGCAAATCATGTCATCCGAGACGACTGTGAGGTCCCCACTGGAGACTTAGTTACTGATGCGGATAGTGATGCCTTAGGATTTGTAGATAACGGACATAAGACCCACGATTGGATTGTAATCGGGGACCGTTATGCAGATTATTCGAATTATATCAAATATGATGAGGGTGAACAATCAATAGATGGCTATGCATCTCAAAATGGGATGGATTCAATACAAGGCACTCGAGGAACTTGTAAGATGCAAGGGATAACCTCCGGATATCAGGATTGTTACGTTAAGGGCGGAGGAGCGTCATATGCATGGCCAGGTTCCTGTGTAAAGATGTTCGGAAGTGCAACGAAAATGGGTGTTCCAGACAGTGAGCGGGATGGTGACTCAGGGGGGCCCATCTGGTGGGAAGATGGTTCAGACAATTTGGTTGTTGGAAACATCACCGGGACAGAGACTAAAGACTTCACCTTTAGCTCGTGTGGTGGTGGGGAAGGAGGCAGTCCGATGTATACGTATCCATTCTGGCGGGTAGCGAACAACACCAGTTACTGGATTTAACTGTAGTCAAAAGAGAAAAAGTATTTCTAATTATTCCATCTCCCTGCGGAGGCTGATAATTTCTTCTCAGTTGCGCTAAGAGCGAGACTCTGCACCGTAAGATATCACTGGATTGCGCCTTAGCAGATAAGGGCACTGTCTAGTTGAGCGAGTTTGAGAAGCGAGGGGGTCGTAGTGAGTGGTTTCCATGACACTCGGAGACCTCCTCAGAGAACGCTTCGATATCGAGAATCAAGACGTTTGGGAGAACGAGCGCACGCCGACACCCGTGCGCTGTTTCGGGGTTCGACTTCACCCGATGGGGCTGTCGTACCGTGAAGTCGAGGCTGTCTTGGGCTGGTTGGGTGTCGAGCGCTGTCATCAGGCCGTTTGGAATTGGAAAGAGACGCTCGCCGACGCACAAAGCGACCCGCCGACGGCGGCGCCGTCGCGGGTCGCCGTCGACGAGAAACAGATCGAGGTTGACGGCAACGAGAAGTGGCTGTACGCCGCCATCGACACGGAGTCGAAGCTGCTGCTGGAGGTCGATGTATTCAGCCGCCGCGGGACTGATCCCGCGGCGGCGTTCCTCCATCGCCTCACCGAGAAACACGACGTCGCCGACACTGAGTTTCTGGTGGATGCTGGCTGCTATCTGACTGTCCTTGCTCGGCGTGAGTTGAGCGGTCAGCTCAACTACAGTGAGCGGAACCACATCGAAAAGTGGTTCCAGACCGTGGCGATGCGGATCGACCGCTTTCACTCGTTCTGGCGGGGCAGTCAATCGAGCGCAAGACGGTGGCTGCGACGGTTCAGACACTACTACAACTGATATCGACCGAATCAAGCATTAGATGGCCGGACGCCTGCCGATGAGGTGCTGAACTAGTCAGTATCCAGATAAGACTCCGTCAGTTCGACTGATACGCAGGCTGTATTGACCAATCCGGCAGTGATTGCGGTCGCTGTTGGAACGCGAAACACGTGGCTTGTCTGACTGGCTTGTTGGTTGGCGATTATGGCTTGTCAGGAACGGCTGTTGACCGACGCGTATCTCGTTGGGGTAAAGTTCAGAGCTGCATTCGAAAGCGACCAATCCCTTTGCACCGCACTTCGACAGCTGGCGGGGCCGTTCGATTTGCTCGATGACAGCTATCCCAAATGGCATCCGGCACCCCACTCCTTCGAGGGGATGGTGCGCTTGTTTCTCTACCGGGAACTCACGGGCGAAAGCTATCGCAGCTTAACCAAGTATCCTGAACTTGCAAGTGTGTTCGGTCTCGATAAGATTCCTGATGAATCGGTGCTCTCGCGGACCTGGCGAAACCGCTTCGATGACGCCACCAGGACGTTCGTCACCACAGCCGCACACTACGTCGTCAAAGAGATTCACGACCGCGACATCGACGTCCCCGAAACCCGGCCGAAAGCGGAGGTTGTAACCCAAGACCGAGACCCGAGTACGTTCCCGGACGATTCCGACGAGGACAAAGCACTCGAATTCACTGATGAGCAGATTCAGCGGACGACCCGACTGGCTCGTGACCACGGCTTCGAGGGGTTCGATTCCGGTCGTGCCGAGAACGCAACCTACGAGGACACCCAATTCTTCGAATTGCAGACGTTCATGGGCATGGTTAGCTGTGGGACACCCCAAGGTGCCAACCGCTTCCAGTACCGACACGGCCCGGACAGTGGACCACATGGGGACACGCATCTCAGAGCAGTCAAGCAGTTCGAGCCGGAAGCGCTGATGGATGGCTTCGATGCGGCGACGGAACGACTCCTCTCGGTCATTGAGTCTGAAGCATCGTTCCGTCGACCGGTCACCGCTGCAATCGACATAACGACGATTCCGTACTACGGTGACGTTGAGGGAATGCCGATGGTCAGCGGCACGAAAGACCACAAGAGTCGGGCATTCAAATTTGCGACGCTATCGATCATCGGACAGAACATCCCGCTTGTACTCGGTGTTGAACCGATTCGTGAAAGCTCGAGCTGGGACAGAAACCCGCCGAACAAGATTCATCGTGTCGTCCGACGCCTGGTGACGCGAGCCCAGGAACACGTCCCCATCGAAACCGTGCTGTGCGACAGTGAATTTGACTCACAGCGCGTGTTTCAGACACTCTCGAACCTCGGCGTGAACTACCTGATTCCGAAGCGAATCAACAACCCCGAGCAAGAAGTAATTGAGCAGATGAACGACGACGAACAGGAGGTTGCCGTGGAAACAGCGTCCGTCCACGTCGAAGCTGGCAGCCACCAAATGCGGTTCCTGTACGTGCCCTCAACGAAAGGCGATGGCACAGCTGTCTTCGCGACGAACCTCAGGGTCGGACCAGACGAGGCAGAGACGGTCTGTCGCCGATACAGTCGCCGCTGGCAGATCGAGAACGAGTACAAATCGATCAAGCACGACTTCCTCGCGAAGACCTCCTCGAAGGACTACCGGGTCCGGCTGTTCTACTTCATCTTCGCCGTGTTGCTGTACAATATCTGGCGGCTGACCGACTTCCTGCTGAAAGCAGATGTTGATGGCCAAATGGACTATGCGCCCGTGTTGACTGCAGGCGAATGTGTCGAAATCGTCGTCTCAGCACTGATTCCGCCTGACTAACCGAGTGAATACTGCTGGGGCCGCTCTCCCGGAGTGGCAATACTGATGAGCACCGCTAAAAATCAGCTACTATCTCACACTCCCTCGATATCTGCAGCCACAAGAACTCAACCCGATGGTGAAACACCGAATAGAATCACAGCCGGGCAAGGATTTTAGCAGAAACTATGCTATCCTCCGAGGCTCTGGCCATCTAGCACCACGATAGTTCTATCGTTGACGTGGACGTCTTCTCTGCATGGTTTCGAAGAAGCAACTTCTCGTTCTCGGACTCGCTCTCCTCGTCGTACTCGTGCCGGTCGCCGCCGTCGGCTTTCTCTTCTTCCCGCCGGACTTCGCGTACTCTCACACGTCGACGTACTCCTACACGACGTCTATCAGTACGAATACGACGATCGAGAACGCCACGTTTCATCTCCCGTTTCCGGCCGGCGGGGACGTGGAGGCTGACGCCGCATCGAACCTGTGGATCTACGACGACGAGGGCACGGAGCTAACGAATTGGGATGCGGCCATCGTCCAGACCGCTCACGGGTCGATGCTCCGTCTCGACGTCGATCGGCTCGTCGGCGAGGACCGATACGTCCTCTGGACGTACGCACCGAATGGGTCGGTAATCGACCGGGAACAGATTGGGCCGGACGAGATTCCCGCAAACATGACGAACAAAGAGCTCTCCCCCGACCCGACCAGATACTCGATCGCGTGGCAACAGTCGGTCGACCACGACATCGAAACGCGATCTCCGATCGGGAACGCGTCGTTCCTCGCCCCGCTCGCCAACGCGTCTGCGACCGATTGCGAGTATGCGTGGGACGATTCGGACGCGTGCTGGGAGTTCACGACCGTCGCCGCAGCCACGTACGGCACGCCGACCGAAGCGATCGTTACCATCGACGCGATTCGGTTCGAAGCCTGGAACGAGTGGGGGTTCTGGCTCTCGAACAGCTTCAACACGTTCGAGGCGGGCACCACCCCTGCGATCTACGCAGCCGGCCGTCAGGGATGGACACAGCTCGATGGCCATCTCCACGCCGGAATGGGACGATACGACGGTCCTTCCCGGTGAGAATTCGACGCCGACGACTGGAGCGACGACAGTGACACCACTTTTATCGTTGCACTGAGATTCGGCATCGTATGTCTCTAACCGAGTATGCCTCCTCGTCGTTCGCAAAGCGGTTCGGCGTGACGCTGCTAGCCGGGACACCCGGAATCGTCGCACTGAGTGGGTACATCTATCTCACGACGCCGCCGACGGCCGTCCCGGCTGGACTCTCGCTTCCGCTCCTCGCCGTGTCTGCCGGGGTCAACTCACTGCTCTTGCTCGCCGTCGCGTGTGTGATCGGTACGTATACCGCGCCGCGAGTAGCGCTGCCATCGTACCTGCTGGACTGGGCGAGGACGGGCGACGACGTCTGGGAACGCCTCCGGCCCGAAGTTGGATTTGCCGTCGGCCTCGGCGTCGTCGGCGGCCTCCTGATTCTGCTTCTCGATGTCGCGCTGGCGCCGTTCGTCGCGCAGGACTTGCCCCAGTCCGCAATTGGGGCGACCGACGCGACGATGGCGACCGTCCTCGCGTACGTCCCGGTTCGATTCCTCTACGGAGGCATCACGGAGGAGCTACTGCTCCGATACGGGCTCCTGTCGGGGCTCGCGTTCGTCGGCTGGGTGCTCACCGGTCGGCAGTCGGACGGCCCCGGAACGGGAGTCATGTGGGTCGCGATCGTGATCGCTGCAGTGCTGTTCGGGATCGGCCATCTCCCGGCGCTCGCTCAGGCCGTCGACCTCACTCCGGCACTCGTCGCCCGGACGATTCTCCTGAACGCGATCGCAGGCGTCCTCTTCGGGTGGTTGTACTGGCAGCGAAGTCTCGAAGCGGCGATGGTAGCCCACGCCGCGTTCCACGTCCCCCTGGTAGTGCTCTCGCTCGTCCAGGTCGCGATGCTCTGACCGCGACGGCTCTCGTAGCCCCTCGACGAATCACCGTGGCGCCAATTTATGTGGGACGCATTCGCATGACGTAGCAAGAACGTCGGAATGGGGATGGAGCTTGGAGCACACGTCCGAAACCGACGGTGGACGACGGTATCAGGGTACGGCCTGTTCGTCGCGCTGATGGTCGCGGGCTACTACTACAATATCACCTTCGTCCAATTGGGACTCATCGACCTCGGGACGCGCCTCGTCGGTCTGACCGAGACAGCCGTCTCGATGTGGATGGCGGCACTCGCGCTCTGCACACTGGTCGTCGCTGTCACGACCGGTGTGACGATGGACCGCCGCGGGTGGAGCACAGGCCTCCGCACGAAGCTCCGACTCCTGTTCGGCGTCGTCTGCGTGCAGTTCGCGCTCACGCTCGTCGCCCCGATGATCCGGACCGTTCCCGGATTCGGCGGATGGATCGTCCTCGCGTCGATCGGGCTCGGTGTCGGATTTCCGGTCTCGTTCTCGCTCGCGATCGATCTCGTCCCGGTGCCGGACCGGGGGTACGTCGCCGCGGCGATCACGGCCATCGCGTACTTCCTGGCGAACGCGATCCCGCTCTCCTGGTCCGTCGACGTCTTCAGTCAACTGATGGTCGCCGCGATGGCGCCGGGCATCGTCGTACTGGGCGTCCTGTCTTTCGTTCGCGTCGGTCGTCTCGAGTCGATCCTCGACGCCCTCGGGACACAACACGAGACCTACGGGACTGGGCGGTTCTGTCACGGTGAGCCGGTTCGCGCGCGAAGTCTCGCGTTCACCGTCCCGGTCGTCCTGATGTTCGGCGTCTTCTTCATCGACAGCCTCGGGTTCCTTCGGATCATCGACACGCCGTCGCTCTTGCTGAGTTCCTGGCAGTCACCCGACCTCTCGACGCGCCTGTTCATCGCCGTCGCACACGTCGTCGGTGCAGTGATGGCCGGCGTCATCTACGCGAACTACTCGCTCTCGCGTATCTTCCTCTGGACGTTCGCACTGTTCGCCCTGACGCACGTCATGTACACGTCCGATCTCCGATTCGCTGCGGTGTTTCCCGCGATAGCGGGCGACGGAACCTCGCCCCTGAATCCCGCTCTGTACGCGATCGCCGTGAGCTTCTACACGACGCTGAACTTCGCGCTCTGGCCCGACCTCTCGACCCCGGAGACGATCGGCACCCACTCCGCGATCGGGATCGGCGTCGCCGGTTGGCTCGCCACGTTCTCGAGCACCGCGCTGGCGCTGTACTTCCAGGCGGTCGAGCTCACGCTCCTCTCGCACCTCAACGTCGTGCAGGCACTCTCCCTCCTCCTCCTGTTCGGGCTTGTGGTCGGCCTGTACGCTAAACGGATGGTCGAGCTCGCCAGCGAGAACGGAGGTGCGAGTACGTGAGTCCGACGGAAGCCATCCCGCTGCTCATCGTCGTCCTCCTCATGATCTCCATCGGGGGCGGCGACGTCCAGGAGATGTCCGTGACGTTCCAGGGCGCCAACGACGTCGACTCACTCGCGGACGTCCACGTCGTCGCCGGCGGAACCACCACCGTCCCCGGCGACGCGACCGTCGACGGCGACGTCTACGTGATCGGTGGTACCGCAGCCATCGACGGGACGGTCGACGGCGACGTGACGCTCCTCGACGGGAATCTCTCGGTCGGCGACGGCGCGACCGTGACCGGGACGCTCCAGACGTATTCGGGTAGTGCTGCGGTCAGTTCGGACGCGTCGATAGGGCACGTCTCGCAATTCGAGGCGCCGACGCCGTCGAGCTCGCCCGCACAGCGAATCGGGTCGTTCCTCCTGCAGTTCTTCGTCCTCGGCGCGTTCGGCTGGTGGCTCGTCGAGCGACACCCGCTCGTCATCGAGAACGTCGGCGCGGCCATCACCGAGCACGCGCTCGTCAGCGCCGTCGTCGGCGGCCTCGGCGCAACGACGCTCCTCGTCCTCTTCGTCTACATGGCGTTCACGCTCGTCCTGCTCCCGGTCGCCATCGTCGGGCTGTTCGCCGAGTTCCTGATCATCCTCTACGGTCAAACCGTGTTCGGATACCTCATCGGAAGGCGCCTCCCGATCGAGCGCGACGGCGTCGCGACGATCGCGGGAATCGCTGCGTTCCTGCTCGTTCTCGAACTCCTCGAACTCGTGCCGTACCTCGGCGGAATCGCACAACTCGCCGTCGCAGTCGTCGGGTTCGGCGCCGTCCTGAACACGTACTTCGGCCTCCAGCGATTCGAGCCCATCACCATTCCGGGAGGAACGTAGCCGTGTACGATCGTATGCCGTCGCGTTCGCACGCCATCGCCACCGCGGACGCGTCGCACCAAACCGATCGTCCGGCTCGCGAATGTATTTGGGAGCGGCGCACCACGACTATTCGTATGGCAGCGTCGAACGCGACCGGGCCGATCGGTCGGGTGTCGAAGCAAATCGGTCGGTACGTCAACCACGACGACGTCATCGTCCGGTTCGTCTCCCTGTGGATCGTCGTCGCCAGCGCGTTCACGGCGGCGTGGGTTCTCAGCTATCTCGTGCTCCCCCAGGGACTGTTACGCGGCGGGAACCCGGGCGCATCTACGGGGTACGCGGGGAGTATCACGCGGGAATTCCTGTGGCTGTTCGGGTGGAACGTCGGCGTCTCATTGATCGCCGTCGCCGCGAACACGCTCCGGTCGGTGAACACGCCGATGGGTTACGTCATGCAGGTCGTCCAGGCACCCTGGTATGGGGCAGTCTGGGGAACCGGATCGCTTGCCATCGGGACGGGGGATCGCATCGCACCGTCGCTGGCCGTACTCGTCGAACGGAGCGGCCCGATGGAGATCACGGCGTTCGTCGCGATCGTCGTCGCGACCCGTGGCGTCATGCTCTGGCAGCAGAACACCGGGCCCCGATGGAAAGAGGAGTTCGTTCGCGTCCGGTCGCCCAGCGACTGGTCGCTGACGCGCCGCGAGTGGGCGCTTCTGGTCGGCGGATACCTGCTGCTGGCTGTCGCGTGCTACCGGGAAGCCGTCGCGATCGCGCAGGTCGCCGGGTAGCAAAGGACGGTCACGTTGCTCCGGAGGACCCGGCTTCGGGAAGTCGTCTGTATCGGTATTCCTACGACGAGACCAAACGAGAGTGCCGGATAGAGCGGCGAGTTCAGCGGATCTGAATGCCCAGACGCGAGTGTGGGTTCTCGCCGTCCGACAAGTGTCTCCAGCTGTTACCCTCTGGCGTTAATGGGTGGTTCCACTCTCAAGAACGGCAACGATATCGGACAGATCGAAGAGACGAAGATCATCACGCTCGTCTGCAGCTTCCTCGACGGAGCGTTTGAACCCAGAGCGGCTGAACAAGGCGAACTCATACGTCGGCTCACCACCTTCGGTGGGTGTCCAATCGATTTGCTCCACGTCATCTTCGAGGTCCGCGAGCACATCATAGCCAAGGGGGGTGTTGGTGAATTTCGCTTCGCCAGCGATCAGCGTTGACTCGTCAGTTGGTGCGACGACATCTACCTCCTGGCCCTTGTACCACCACTGGCGTGGCACCTGTGTGAGCTGGTAGTCTGTATAGAGCGCCGGCACCGCCTGGTGACAGAGCGATTCGAACGTTTCACTGACGAAGTCGGGCAATTCCGGTTCGATGAGATCCGCGTAGGCGTTCTCGCCGTAGAGTTCGTACTGTCCCCCGCGGCCGTAGAGATACCGGAAGTAAAACCGGAATACGGGATCTCGAATCTGGTATCGCGTCCGCTTGCTGCGTGCCGGGTCGGCGAGTGCTGGATGATGTTTCTCGATGATCTGGAGTGTTTCCAGTCGGTCGAAGTAGTACGACGTGTTGGTGCTCTCGATGCCGGCTCCCTGGGCGATCTCGTTTCGACTGCGGTTCCCGCTGGCCATCGATTCCAGCACGGAGAAATACGTGTTCACCTCGGTGAGCTCCATCTGGAGGACGGTTTCGGGCTCGTCGTGGAGTGGGCCATTCGGGTCGCACAGTAGCCGTGAGATGTTCTCTCCGAGGCTCTGTGATGGATCGAGCGGGCTGAGATATCGGGGTGTACCGCCGAAGACGCCATAGACGAACACCCGTTCTTCGGGATCGTACGTCGGCACGAACTCTTGGATGGAGCGAAACGGCAGCTGGGTGAGTTCGAGGCGGCCATTCGGTGTCTGGGACACCCGTCCGTAGAGTGGCGCACCGCCATCCAGGACGTGGGTATGGATCATGCCGATTGCAGAGCCTGTGAGTACGAGCGTCGCCTGACTCTCGTCGACAGCTGTATCCCACAGATGTTGAATGACCGACGGAAGTCCCTCGTTCGATTCGATGAGATACGGAAATTCGTCGATGACGATGACGGCGTCTCTGTCGGTGAGGTACGTTAAGAGCGGTTCCCACTCCTCTTTGACGGCCGTGATGTCTGGATAGGTCGACGCTGCTGCCTCGACGAATCGCCTGAGCTGTGTCGTCGCTGTCCCTTGGACTGCCTGATAGTACACGGCAGCGTCGCGGTCGGTAATCGACTGGCGGACGAGTTCGCTCTTGCCGATCTGGCGGCGGCCATAGATGATCGCGAGTTCTGCAGCGTCACTCTCATAGAGGGCTTGCAACTGGTCGAGTTCATCGATCCGATTGACGAACTGGTCCATACTCCGCGTCGTGGTGGAAGATACATACGTGTTCCGGAGTTAGAGGCAGAACTATAATAGTCTGAACTATAATATCTGGAACTCTAATTAGGCGGCCAATTAGTCGATCTTTCAAGCACGAAGGCTCCGACAGACATTCCCGAAATTCCCGTCAGTCATCCTGAGAGCCGGGTTCACTGGCCCGCTGTCCGAGCCGGCGGAAGATCTGAAGGTTCCTGCAGCGGGACTATAGGACGCCAGCATCGTAGTTCGACCATGGTCGACTCCACGGTGCATACACTCAGTGCGATTTTCGCGATCATGAGCGGGACGGGAGCCGGACTCCTGGCTCTCTTCTTCTGGCGCGTTCTCCGTGAATCCCCGTTCGGGACGGTTATCGCGCTCCTCTCGATCACGATGACGGCGACGATCTCCTATCACGTCGTCCTGTTCGTCGTCGAGCCGGATACGATCCTCTTCGATACGCTCCGAAGTGCCCTCTATACGATCGTGGCGATCTTCCTCTGGTTAGTCATCGCGACGCATCACCAGATCAAGAACACCGCGGTAGAGGGGTGATCGGAAGTGCTCGAGAACTCCCCGTTCACCTACTATAACCTCGCAATAGGCCTCCTCACCGGTTTCGGCGTCTTCTACTTCCTCTTCTTCAAGCCGACGGTCGTCGAGTACCATCGGTTCCTCCTGCTCACCGTCGCCGGACTCCTGTTGTTCTTGATCGGTGGACCGATCACCGAGCTCGTACTCCCGTCGCTCGTCCACTGGGTGCACGGCCTGGCAGCCTTCTTGGTCATCTTGGGTCTCTACGACCCACTCGAAAACGACCTCCGCCGCGATGCGTGGGCAGACGTCCTCCTCCAGGAACCAGTGCAGGTCAGACAGCAGGCCGACTGGATGCTGCCGATCGACGACGCCATCCTCGGGCTCTTCCACTCGAAGGAGCTGGTTCTCACTCCTGCTATCATCGCGTACAACATCGAGTACAGCCGTGCGGAGGTAAACCGCCGGCTGAGCGAACTCGAAACCCGCGGGTTCGTCGCGAAAGCCGAACGCGGAAAGTACCGGATCACGGAGCTCGGTAGACAGTACATCGAGGGCTCGATTTCTCGTGGCCCTCTCGCTCGCTTTCGGCCGCGACGCGACCACCGCAAACAACCCTAGGCCAGTCCGAATCGACGATCCACCTATGAACCATCTCGGTGCTTCGCTCGAGGATATTCAGATGGAGTCGCTGTACGACCCATACGAATGTATGGCCCTTCGGAACTCTCGACGACCGAGAATACGGCAGAATCGAGCAGATTTCAGTCTCAGGGAGGCGGTCCATCGGAGGAGTCCTCGTCAGTAGCAGCTAGCCGCTCGCGACGGCGTCTGTACTCTTCCTCGTCGATCTCGCCTCTCGCGTAGCGACTCTCGAGGATTGCCCTCGCCGACTCGTGATCGTTCGAGTGCGATGTGCTTCGGTTGTGGAGCCAGTAGAGTCCGGCGCCGAGGATGCCCAGCATACCGAGCGTTCCGCCAACGAAGGGTAGTCCTCCGATTCCGCCTCCGTTGCGGTCGTTCATCATTCCGTGGCCGCCCGGTCCCATCGGTCCACCACCAGCAGTTCCGCTCCCGTCAGTGCTCGAGCCGTAGGCTACTGTTCCCCGTTCGACGATTGCATCGCTCGACGGGACCTCACCGTGCGGGATCGAACTCTCTTCGGCTGGCCCGCCGGGACTCCCGACGACTATCCGTCCGACCATGCCGATCGACTCGTGGGGGATGCAGTAGTAGTCGTACGTGCCCGGCGTTTCGAACGTGTGTTCGAAGCTTCCCTGCGATATCGTGCCGCTATCGAAGGCGGAAGCGCCGTCTGGAATGCGATCCGAGTACGCCGTGGCGGAATGTGCCCCGTCCGCGAGTTCGAACCGGACGGTCGTCCCTGGTTCGACTCGCACCCCGATCGGGTCGAAGTAATTGTTACCCATCTCCACGACGGGTGTCTCCTGTGCGTTCGCCGACTGAGAGACGCCTGCGCCGGCGACTGCGCCGGCACCGACGAGGCTCAAGAATCGACGTCGACTGTAGTGCGTCATGATGATTGAGTCGTTCTCGATGTGGTAGTCGCACGCGAGGTCGACGCGAGGGGTCGACTCTCGACGTAGTGAACGCCACGCGATTGTTCCTTAAACACAGTACCGTTCACAATCGTAGGGCGAGACAGACCTGTCTCTTCGATTCGGACGTCTCTTCGCGCCGAGTGTCTCGCTTCGACACGCCTGGGTCGATCTCGCAGCGAATCGGAGCCAGTATCGTCGCAGCGTCCGGGTGAGTCGGTGCGGATGGCCCGACTCAGGCCGCCGATGCTGGTTCGAATTGGTCCGTAACGGCTGCCAGTACGCGCTCGAATCGGTCGGTGACCTCGGTCGCGATGGAGTCGAGCGCGTCGTTGTCCGCGATCCCGACCAACCGCTCCGGGTCGACCGCGCTCACGACGACGTCGCCATCGTCGGTCTCGTAGACGATGACGTTGCAGGGCAAGAGCGCGCCGAGCTCGATCTCCTCGGTCAGTCCCTCGTACGCCAGCGGGGGATTGCACGCGCCGAGGATGCGATACTGACGGAACTCCTCGCCGAGTTTCTCTTCGAGCGTCGCCTGGATGTCGATGTCACAGAGGACGCCGAATCCCTCGTCTTGGAGGGCGGCATTCGTCTCGTCGACGACGTCGTCGAACTCACCAGCGACTGCAGCCTGTATTGTATACTCCATGGAATACTGTACGCTGTGGGACGGGTTAATTGTTTGGTCCCGCCCCGGCAACCGTCGAGCGGAAGTGGTCTCGAACGGATTCCTTCTAGCCCGTTCAATTGACATCCTCCTCGCCGTGAACGGCGAGGCTTCCCGTCCCGCAGGTGGGGTATTTCCTGGTCTACGACACAGCCTGTTCTTCCGTATCCGGACGAGGCTCGTGATCGTGAGCCCCATGATGATCGCCCACGCCGCCGTCCAGAGGAATCCGACACCGATGCGGAGGGCTTCGAAGACCCCCTCGATCGTCGTCAGCTGCATATACGTACCAACGTACGGATACTCTATTGCAGTTGTCCTTAGAACACAACATCCCAATGCTGGCTACGCTATGGATTCGAAAGCCGTCGGTTGGGGGAACCAAATGATTCTAAGGCACAATTGCATTGAACCGGGGCCACGTAGGTGTAACTAGAGTTGGACTCACGGAGGCAACAATACATGCCACAAAACACGAGTGGAACGCGGTTGGTCACGATACTCCTCGTCGTCATCGGTGTGTTCGTCGTCTTCCCGATGCTCTTCATGGGCTTCGGGATGATGGGGTTCGGGCCGATGATGGGCGGAATGTGGGGCAGTGGAATGTGGGCAGATGGGACGACGTCGGGGTGGATGTTCGTCGTCGGCATCGCGATGCAGGTCCTGTTCCTGGCCGCCCTCGTCGGTGGCGGCTACCTCATCTACAGGGCAGTAGCAGTCGATGAGCGCGACTCGGATCGAGCGCTCGAGGAGCTCCGACTGGCCTACGCGCGTGGCGAGGTAACCGACGAGGAGTACGAACAGCGACGAGCGGCACTCGAACGCGACACGGAGCCCTCGAAGGACTGATCTCGGGAATGCCGAGGACAACCGACTACGAACACGCGGCGGCGCACCCGTCGCTCCCGGTCTGGCTCGACCGATACACCGACGCCGCACTATGCGGACTCGTCGCTGGGACAATGCTCTGTCTGTTTGCGCTGTTCACGAACCCCGTCCCTGATCCCTCGTTCCCGTGGGCGACGCTCCCGGCGTCGCTTCGACTCCCATTCGAGCAGCCACGGATCGAGCACTGGCCAGTGACGTATACGGTCGGGATCTGGCTGTGGATCGTTGGATTCCCGGCACTTTTCCTCGCTGGCTACAGGCGATTCGGAGCGCGGACGCCGTTCGGGTCGACGACGTGGCTCGGTGGCCTCCCCGTGCTGGCGATGCTCGCCTGGACGACGTACTGTCGGTTCTTCTGGCCGAAACTCCACCCACCGACGTGGAACGCGCCATCGTACACGTTCGCCTGCTGGCTGTACTGCTCCACGTACGAAGTCCTCTGGAGCAACATCGCTTACGCGATCGCGCTGTTCGGCATCGTCGCGACGCTCCTCGCAGTGCGACGCTGGCACGCAGACGGCTATGCCCTCCTCGGTTTCGGACTGCTCGCACTCCCACTCGGGCTGCCAGCAGTCTACGAGGGGTATCGACGGACGTCCTGAACGGCGGCCTGAGAAACTGTGACAGCACCGCCAGCACTCGCGCAATTTCTCGGATGCTAGTCGCGGTCTCGGTCGAAAGGAGTCCTCCGGTTCAGAGCCGTTCGACGGCCCCGGCGACGCCGAGTGCGGTGGGCTCGTCGTTCCAGTCGGTGACGACTTGGAGGCCGACTGGTTTCTCGGAGACCGTTCCACAGGGCACGGAGACGGCTGGCGTCCCACTGCAGTTGAAGGGGGCGGTGTTCTCGACGACTCGCAGGAGTCCGTCGAGCCCCTGGATCGTGCCGAATTCGGGGGCAGGCATCGGCGTCGTCGGCGTGACGAGCGCGTCGTAGTCGTCGAGTGCCTCCCGGACGGTCCGGGTGAAGTCGCGTTGCAGGCCCTTCGCTGCGACGAACGGCGAGCCGTCGCCATCGGCGACGACGCCGTTCGTGACGAGGAGGTTGGTCACGTTTTCGCCGAAGTCACCGCGGTCGTTGGCGGCCGAAAGCGCTTCACGAAGCGCATCGGTCGTTCCAGTACCGGTCGCGGGCGAGGCGCCGTTCGCGCCGACGAACGCCGCGAACTCCAGGCCGGCGATGGCGCCGACCACCGGCCCCATCGTCTCGTAGCCCGCGAGCGACGTCTCCTCGACGGTCGCCCCGGCATCCGCGAGGCCTGCTACCGCCTCAGAGACGCAGTTGCCGACGGCGTCCTCGCTCGTCGCCATCGCTTCACCGACGACGCCGATCCGGAGGTCCTCGACTCCCCCGTCCACGGCGTTCACGTAGTCCTCGGGTTCGGCGGTGCCTCGCGTCGACGGATCGTCGACGTCCGGTCCGGTAATGGTTTCGAGCACGCGCGCGGCAGTTTCGACGTCAGGGGCGAGCGGCCCGACGTGGTCGAGGGACTGCGAGAGGTCGACGACGCCGAACCGCGAGACGCGCTGATGGGTGGGTTTGATACCGACGACGCCACAGAACGACGCGGGAATCCTGACCGACCCACCGGTGTCGGTCCCCAGCGCTGCGTCCACGAGACCGGCGGCTACGGCCGCGCCGCTCCCGCTCGAGGACCCGCCGGGCACGCAGCCGTCGACGACCGGGTTCTCGATGCGGCCGTGCGTGCACGTCTCGCCGGTGATGTAGAACGCGAACTCGTCCATGTTCGTCGTCCCGACCAGCGTCGCGCCGTCGTCGACCAGCCGGTCGACCACGGTCGCGCTGTGCCGCGGTTCGAACTCGAATCCCGGGGAGCCACAGGTGGTCGGAGCGCCCGCGACCACGATGTTCTCCTTGACGGCGACGTCGAGGTCCGCCAGTGACCCGTCGCCGCCGCCGTGCTCGAACTGGTAGCGGAAGGCGTTGTACTCGTCGTCGCCAGGAGTCGGGTCGACCCGGTAGTCGCTCTCGACCGACTTCGAGTCGAGCGCGCCGTACTGCGCGGCTTGGTCCCGCGACGCCTCGAGGAAAGCCGATACCGTCTCGTCGTCGATGTCTATTCCATGCCGTCGAGCGACTGCCTCGATAGCTGATCGATCGATCCCAGACATGGATAACGACATGGTACTACGTAGCAAATAGGTGCGGGTTGCGGAACTCCTGGACATGGATGCACGTCCGAGACTCCGCTGCAGGCGGGCCAGTCAGTGACTCTCGACGCCGCCGCCCGAGACGTCCGGCGTCGACGATGCGGCCCTAGTGCCTGTTCGATATCCCGTCTGAGGAGATCGGAAGATCGATCCCGGCGTCGCTTAACCACGGAATCCGAGCAATCGGAGGCCGTTCAGCGAGACGAGGACCGTCGAGCCCTCGTGCCCAATCACGGCGATCGGGAGCGGGATCCCCCAGAGCAGGATCGTGCCGACCATGAGCGCGATGGCACCGAACGCGATGGCGAGGTTGACGGCGAGCGTTCGGCGGGTCTTGCGTCCGAGCCCGAAGACGTACGGGATCTTGCTGAGGTCGTCGCCCATCAGTACCACGTCGGCGGTTTCGAGCGCGACGTCGGTCCCGGCGCCGCCCATCGCCACCCCGAGCGTCGCGGTTGCAAGTGCCGGCGCGTCGTTGACGCCGTCGCCGACCATCGCCACGTTCTCGTGCTCGTCGACCAGGGCTTCGATGGTCGCCACCTTCGCTTCCGGCAGCAGTTCCGCCTGCACCTCGTCGATGCCGACCTCCTCGGCGATTCGCTGTGCGACGCGCTCGTTGTCCCCCGTCAGCATGACGATGTGCTCGATGCCGAGTTCGCGGAGCTCCTCGATCATCTCGGCAGCGCCGGGACGGACCGTGTCGGTAAACGCGAGCCACCCCAGCACGGTGACTCCGTCGCCGTCCTCTCGAGCGACGACGACGCTCGTCTTCCCCTCAGACTCTAGCGTCTGGAGGCGGTCGAGCCCGGGTTCGACCCCGTCGATCGTCGCGTCTTCGAGGACTGTTCCGAAGTAACTTCGATTCCCGATGTGGATGGTGCTGGCTTCGACGTCGGCGCGGACGCCCTTCCCCGCGGCCGACTGAAACCGTTGCGCGTCGGGGACGTCGAGTGACCGCTCTTCCGCTGCTCCGACCGTCGCACGAGCGAGGTGGTGCTCCGAGCGACCCTGCACTGCGGCCGCGAGCGATAGCAACCCGTCGTCGGTCAGCGATTCGACTCCCGTCTCGCGGACGAAGACGTCAGTCAACCGCGTATCGCCCTGCGTGAGCGTCCCGGTCTTGTCGAACGCGACCGCGTCGATGGTCGCCGCCGTCTCGACGTGCTCGCCGCCCTTGAACAGGACGCCCTGCCTGCCGCCGGAGGCGATCGCCGACAGGACCGCCGCGGGCGTCGAGATGATGACCGCGCACGGCGACGCCGCGACCATGAGCGTCATCGCTCGATAGAACGTACTGGTGAACGCGCTCCCGAGCGCGAGCGGGATCGCGATCGCCGCGACCGTGAGTGCGAACACGGCGATGACGTACGGCTGTTCGAGGCGGTCGATGAGCCGCTGCGTCGGCGCCTTCTCGCTCTGCGCACGCTCGACCATATCGATGAGGCGGCTGATCGCCGACTCGTGGGCCTGCCGCGTGACCTCGATCTCGAGGCTCCCGCTCTCGTTGATCGTTCCGCCGAACACCTCGTCCCCGGATTCCTTCGGCACGGGCACGGACTCGCCGGTGAGCGACGCCTGGTCGACCGTCCCCTCGCCGGACGCGACGACGCCGTCCAGCGGGATCTTGTCGCCGGGCCGAACGACGAAGACGTCGCCGACGGCGACGTCGTCGATTGGGACGGTAACTTCTTCGCCGTCGCGGAGCACCTGAGCTTCGTCCGGCCGCATCTCGACGAGGGACTTGATCGCGCGGCGCGAGCGCCCGATCGCGTAGTGCTGGAGCGTGTTCGACAGCGAGAACAGGAACAGCAGCATCGCGCCCTCGAACGGCGCGCCGATCGAGAGCGCACCGAGTGCGGCGACGATCATCAGGAGGTCGATGTCGACGGCGCCGTGCCGGAGCGTCTCGACCGCGCCTTTGAGTCCGTACCAGCCACCGAAGGCGTACGCGACGCCGTACCCGCTCCACGCGAGGAGTCCCGGGCCGTCGAGCCAGCCCGTCACCAGCCCCGTCACCATCCCGAGCAGCGTCAACCCGACGAACGCCGCCTCCCGTCGGAGCTCCGAGCGGGAGGTCACGTCGTCTGGTGCCGCATCGGGGTCGTCCTGGATCGAGACGTCCCGGTCGCGGACTGCGTCCCGAATCGTCTCCTCGGACGTGACTCCCTCCTCGTAAGTGATTCGAGCACTCTCGGTTCGGAAGGAGACGTCGACGTCGTGGACGCCCGGGACGTCCCGGAGGTGTCGTTCGAGTGCTCGCGCTCCCGCTTCGCCACGCCCACCTCGTCGCTCGATGTGGACCGTGCACGTCGACAGCGAGGGAGGCTCAGTAACGGCCACGTTCTCTACACAAAGGGGATGCCGGGATTTGACGTTTGAGGTACGCGAACGACCCTCCATCCGCGGCTGCGCGAGTTCGGTGCTTCGAGTTCTCGGAGCCTATCTAGATGACTGCGCTGGAACACCACTCGAGCGTGGACTGATGGCAGCACCCTCCTGTCGGCATCGGCTTGCGTCTCAGAGACTGACCTCGCCCCCGCGGGAGAGAGCGGGTGCTACACTGGCGAATTCAGTGCGCCAAAGAAGACTTGCCAGGCCAACAGCGACTTCGCCACGAGACTCAACACGACGTACGCCCGTTCGCCGTACAGGTAGTCCTGCCACTTCCAGACGCCGCGATACTGCAATAGCATGTTGATCGCGAAGAGATTGAAGAGGACGAACAGCGAGACGTAGATGACGATCACGAAGTCCGGTGGGCTGCCGCCGGCGTCGAACGTACCGATGATCGAGACGGCGATGACGATCCAGGGGACGACGCCGGCGATCGAACCGACGACGAACGAACTCCAGTCGGTGTCCTCCGTCAGCCGATTGTGGCGCTCCATCACCAGTCCGCAGAGGTTCATCACCGCGACGAGGCCGAACAGTGCGATCAGCGTGCCCAGGTCCCAGACGCCCGCGAGCATGGCGATCAGGACGATCATCACCGACGCGCTGACGGCGTACTCGTACCACCGGTAGGGGTTCATCCCGTGCTCGAGATAGGCGACGTAGCGGTCGTATAGTACCGTCGCGATCAGCGCGTGAGCGATCGCGGAGATGAAGAGGAACGCAACCGCCAGATAGGCCAACTCGATCGTCCCGATCGACTCCATGACGGGGACGAGTCGCTGACTTCCGGTGTCGAATTCGAGACGCGTTGCGGTAATTGTCCACTCCCGCGAGGAACTCAGGTAGAGCATTACCGCACCCTGAAGGAAGTGGAGGACGCCCATGATCGCGTTGAACCGCCGGAGGTTCCAGTCGCCAGGAGTAGTCTTTTCCATGGCACCCTCTTCGCGGACGACCGTTATCGTCCTTTGGTAGCATTACTCATTATTTGACAGGCTGGCGTTTCGCACGCAACGACGAGGGATGGCAGGACGGGTCGAAGGTGCTACGCAAATAGGAGGGACGCCATCGAGACGTACAAACGGGTTTGTCCCGTAGAACGACCATGGAGATCACCCTCGTCGGTACCGGAAGTCCAATCCCGATTCCCGAGCGTGGTGGCACGAGCATCGTCGTCGACGTCGCCGACGAACGCGTGCTGATCGACTGTGGGCCCAAGACCGTCTACGGCCTCATGGACGCCGGGATTCCCTTCGGGGAGATCGAGACGATGTTCTTCACGCACCACCACCTGGATCACAACGCGTCGTTCTTCCACTTCGCGTTCACGAGCTGGACCGATGGCGGCCGAGAATCGCTGACCGTCTACGGCCCAGACGGCACCGACCGGCTCGTCGACGCGCTGTACGACGTCTACGCGGAAGACATCGAGTACCGCCAGGACATCTACCCGACCGATGGCATCTCGAACATCGAGACCGAACTCGTGACGGACGAGCTCAGCCGCCAGATGGACGGCTGGGACGTCGACGCAGTCCCGGTCGAACACTCCATCGAGACGTACGCGTATCGGTTCACCGAACACGGAACGGGTTCGTCGTTCGTCTTCTCCGGCGATACGCGGAAGATACCGTCACTTGTCGAGTTCGCGGAAGGCGCAGACGTCCTCGTGCAGGACTGCAACACCGCCCCGGTCGACGAAGATCGCGTGCCGGACGCGGACGAGCAGTTCGTCTGGCAACAGCACGCGGAGGGAGAAGGAGATCTGAACCAGTCGACGCTGACGGCCAACCACTGCGACGCTACGGATGCGGGGGAGATCGCCCGGGACGCTGGCGTCGAGACGCTCGTCCTCACGCACGTGATGCCGTACCGCGATCTCGAGTCGATGCGACGAGACGCCGAGTCAGCGTTCGACGGAGACGTACTCGTCGCCGAAGACGGGCTTACCATCTCTCCCTAGCGGGCGTCTCTCTGACCGCAGAACGCTTCGGGCAGAATAGTGGAATTGGGACGCCGGTCAGAAGGGATAGTCGCGTGGCTCGTGCTGTATCGAGATCCACTTCGTCTCGGTGATTTCCTCGAGGATCAGGTTGCTGTTGAAGCCACCCATGCCGGAGGCGTTGATGCCGCTGAAGGGGACGTGCGCCTCGTCGTTGATCGGTTGGTCGTTGACGTGGATGTGGCCGGTGTCCATGCGTTCGGCGATCGCTTTGCCCGTCCCTTCGTCGCCGGCGTGGACGGAACCGGAGAGCCCGTACTCGGTATCGTTGGCGATCTCGATTGCTTCGTCGACGTCGGAGAACGGAACGACCGGTGCGATCGGTCCGAAGTGTTCGAAGCAGGCGACGGGCATGTCGTTGGTCACGTCGGAGAGCACAGTCGGTTCCACCACAAGCGAATCGTCGACATCGTCGAGGCTGACCGTCCCGCCACCGGTTTCGAGCGTCGCGCCGGCGTCGACCGACTCTTCGACGTAGTCGAGCATCTCGTCGCGCTGCGAGTCGTCGATGACGGGCCCGACCACGGTATCGGGGTCGTGCGCGCTCCCGGTCGGGAGCGACTCCGCACGCTCGACGAGTCGATCGACGTAGTCGTCGTAGACGTCTTCGTGGACGACGTGACGGTTGATCGAGATACAGACCTGGCCCTGGTGGACGAACGACCCGAAGACCGCGGCGTCGATCGCGCCGTCGAGATCGGCGTTCGCCGTAACGATGTGCGCGTTGTTCCCCCCGAGTTCCATCACGGGCGTGGCGAGATTTTCGGCCGCGGTCGCGGCCACGCCGCGTCCGACTGGCGTCGACCCCGTGAACGTGACGACGTCGCTCTCGGGGTGCCCCGCGACGCGATCACCGATCTCCGACCCGTGTCCAGTGACGACGTTCAGGACGCCGTCTGGGAGCCCCACCTCCTCGAACAGTTCCGCGAACAGGAGGCCGCCGGTAATCGCGGAGTTCGTCGCGGGCTTCAGGACGACCGCGTTCCCCGTCGCGATGGCCGGTGCGACCGCCCGTAACGAGAGGTTCAACGGAAAGTTCCACGGGGAGATCGCAGTGACGACACCGGCCGGCCCCCGCTCGACGACGTTCTCCTTCCCCGGGATATTCGAGCCCTTGTGTTGGCCCTGCAGGCGGCGTGGATACGTCGCCGCTTCTCCAGCGTGATCCAGCGCGATCTGCATCGACGTCTCGCCCATGATCTGGCCGCCCCCAACCTCGGACTTGAGCAGTTCGACGATCTCGTCGTGGTGCGTTTCGAGCGCTCGGGCGAACTCTTGAATCACCGTCTCGCGCCGCATTGGTGGCGTTTCGGCCCATGCGGACTGTGATCTCGCAGCGGCGTCGTAGGCCGCATCGACGTCGCTCTCGGTCGCAGCCGGTACCTCCGTGACGGTTTCACGGGTCGACGGATCTTCGACTGCGATCGACTCCTCGGTGCCGACCCACTCGCCGTCGATGTACAACGCGTTCCAGTCGTCGGCGATGGAGAATTCGGATTCGGATGTCATGGGTCAGTCGTCCCCCTCGTGGGTCGCGCCTGATTCGTGATCCTGTGATTCGTTCGCCGCCAGCCGTACAGTCTCGGCGGCGGGCCCGCCGAGAGCCGTCGATTGGTCGTCGAGCGGCTGGTTCAGCACTCCGCTCACCTGGAGGCGGGTGTTGCGGTCGATATCGGTTCGATATTCGAAGCGGCGTCCGGCATGTGTCGACATGAACCAGTAGTGAGGACGACCGGGGTATTGTAATAAATCACATACCGGAACGGTGCTGCTCGGTAAGTCCCCCTTCGGAAACAGATCACGGGCAAGCGTCGCCGCCCGATATGTATCGCCGGCACGGTGACGGAGAAACCGGACTCGTACTCGCTGGCAGACGGGACGTCCGGGCCTGTCGCCCTGGAAGGAGAGATCAAGTAAGTGAACGTTACTAATACCCAGATGGACCGCTGGCATCCAGATTGAAGCTCCCGTGCGAAGCGTCGTATCCACTGGGGACGTCCGCCTCGGTCTGTTGACCGTGACCGTCGTCATCGCGAGCGCTCTCACGAGCTATGTCACTCTCGCTGCCGGGAAGACCGGCACCACTTCGCCGCTGAAAGCCGGTCCCGTCTCCGGGGTCGAATCCGTTCTCAGCGCGCAGGAACGGTCGGGGTCGATAGATACCCTGCGGGCGAACGTCTCACGTATGAACCGAGACGTGTCTCGTCGTGGACTGCTGGGTGTCGGTGCGTCGACGGTCGCCCTCGGGATCGCTGGCTGTCTGGGCTCGTCGAGCGAGGACGAGTGGGACGTCGATGGGACGCTGGCGGTGTCGAACGCACAGCAGTTCAGTTCACCGGACTGTGGCTGTTGTCACCGGTACGCGTCGTATCTGCGCGAGCACCTCGACACGACACTCGAGGAAACCGAGACCGATGACGTGGCGGGTCTCAAGCGCCGTCACGGCGTTCCAGCGGAAGCCCAGAGCTGTCACACGCTGGTACTCGACGAGTACGTCGTCGAGGGACACGTCCCCTTCGAGGTCATCGCACAGCTACTCGACGAACGGCCGTCGATCGACGGCATCGCGCTGCCCGGGATGCCGTCCGGGTCGCCGGGAATGGGCGGAACGAAGGCCGACTCGTTCACCGTGTACGAACTCGACGACGGGAAGTCCGGTGGCGTGTACGCCGAAATCTGAACGCCAGTTCGAGCGACGACTGAGGATTCTGGGAACGATCGAGACGAGGGGGAAGGAGACTTCCAGGACATGATCGTCGCGAGGAGAGATCGATGCCGGTGGGGTCAGTTCGTTCACGCGAAGCAATCGAGTCGGACATGACCGATCTCGATCGACCTCGACGAATCGCTTCGTGGCGGGTAGGCTCAAGTGGTCTCGGCCAGATGCGTACAGCATCTTCGACTCGACCAGCCGCATTCGATTACGATGACTACACGCATACCGACTGACGCTGTTCTCTACGGCAGTAACGCAGACTTGCTTCGGGAAGTGGCGTTCGAACGTGCGATGGATCGTGCTGGGTCGCAGCCCGAGTCCGTTCTCTATCTCGCGCCGGACGGGATGGATGCGGGATGGCTGCGAGACCAGTGGTGCGAGCACGGGACGGGACTCCAGTTCGCGGTCCGCAGTCTGGACGACGTCGTGGACCAGGTCTACGACCGTAGCGTTACCGCCAGCGGGTCGACGTACTTCACTCGCGAGCATCACCGCCAGGTCGTCGATACGGCGCTGCACGCGCTGGCGTCCGACCATCGCTTCGCGCCGGGAGATGTGACGATGAGTAACGGTCACCTCCGGGAGATCGACGACCTGCTCACGCTGACGGAATTCGCCGGTCTCCACACTGCGGAGGAGATCGCGGATCGTCTCGCGGACGAGGCACTTCCGGATCTGGCGACGAATCTCGCGTCGCTGAAGGCCGAGTTCGACGTCGCTCGGGCGTCGTTCGCCGATGGCGTCGAACGGTCGCTGCGATCCGAACGATACGCTCGCGTCGTGGCCGAGGATTCCAGCGACTATCTCTCGTACGTCGACGTCGTCGTCGTCGGTCAGTTCTCTCGCCTGTCGCCCGTGGAGATCGGCGTTCTCGAGTGGCTCACCGAAGCGGTTCCGACGTACGCGATCGTTCCGCGGTTCACGGAGGGCGCGCCAGCGGGCATCGATCGCACGCTCCGACATCTCTGGGAGACGTACACCACGGGGCTGGACCTGACACCGCACGCAGTCCACGACGACGCCGAGACCGCGACGGCGATCGACGAGGCTGCGTTCCGGCGGTTCTATCAGCCGGTTCCCGAGGAGCGGGTTTCGGTCGGTGGGGAACTCGACCTGGTCGCTCCGATGGACGTCGCCCACGAGGCTCGACACGTCATGCGGCGAGTGCAGTCGGTACTGACCGAGGACGACGTCGAACCGGCGGACGTGGGAGTGGTCGTTACGGACGAGAGCGCGTACGTCGAGCACCTCGCCGCGGCAGCGAGCGATCGAGGGGTACCGGTTCGCGTCAGTCGAGAGCGGGACCTCGACGGGACGCGACCGGGTGCGGCGTTCTTCGACCTGCTCGATCTCCTGGCTGAGCCGGCGGACGACTCCGCACTTGCTGCATTCCTCAGTAGTCCCTGCACGGAGCTCGCTGGATTCGAGACGGCGATTCGAGCGAGCGACCTCGGCGAGGCCCTCGAGGCGGCGGACGACTCCGTCGAATCGGCGGCGCTCGAGGACGAGGCTGCGGCGATCGTCGAGGACGTCCGTGCGAGAGCGCGCGCGGTCTCGAGTGGGTCGATCGACGACCTCCGCGAGTTCGCGAGCGCGTTCGGGCTCGAGGCTCCCGATGCGGAGTCCGTGACGCCACTGGAGGCGGCGGCGTGGGAGACGATCGAGCGAACGATCGAGGTCGTCACGCAGCGGCCGACGGTCGAGTCGCGACCGGACTGGGTGCCAGCTCTCCGTCGCGCGTTCGGGAACGCGACCGTCTCGACGACGCGCGGTTCGGTCGATGAGAGCGTCCAGATCACTGGCGTCCTGGGTGACAGCGAGCGAACGTACGATCACGTCTTCGTCGTCGGTCTCACGCAGTCGCACTATCCCTCTGGCGGTCGTCGTCTCGCGTTCACACGACGCTTGAACGAGGCACACGCGGACTTCGATCGGTCGAACCCCGATCAGCGCGCGGACCACCGCCTCGCCACGCTCGTCGCGAACGCCCACACGGCGACCCTCAGTCGGCCACGGACGCGAGAGGACGGCAGCGAGTACGTCGACGCCGGGTTCCTGCAGGAACTCCGCAACCACACCGCCGTCGACGCCACGCCGATCGACGAGTACGGTCATCTCTCGAGCGACGACGACCGGGTCGAGCGAATCGGCTCCTCCGGGGACGCGTGGCGAGCGCTCGGCGTCATCGGGGGCGCGGGCCGCGACGCGCTCGAGGACGCGCTGGATGCGACCGAGGACGTCCTGGCGGCGTATCTGAACGCTGCAGATGCGGACTCGCGGAGCGAGACCGTCGCGAACGGCGTGGCGACTGCGAGTGCGCGAGCGACGAGCGAGCCGGGTCCGCGGAACGGCTGGCTCGACCCCGACACCGTCGCAGGCATCGACGCGGCCCTCGATGGCTCGATCTCGCCGAGCGAACTCGAGACGTACGCCCAGTGCGGGTTCAAACACAAGGCCAGCTATCTGCTCGACCTCGAGAGCGACGACGACGACACCACCAGCGCCGACCGTGGGACCGTCGTCCACGACATCCTCGATCGCTTCTACTCGACCCTCCAGACGGCAGCGGGCGATCCGGTCGATGTCAGTCTGCGGGATCGCGACGTACTCGAGTCGCACCTGTTCGAGGTCGCCGAATCCGTCCTGTCCGAGGTGGACGACGACGCGGACGACGTCGTCACGGACTCCTGGGAGCGCGACCTCCTCGCGGGACTCGCCGGTCCGGACGTGAACCCGCAGTACAATCCCTGGGACCTCCAGGAGCCCGTTACCGGGACGCTCGCGGCGTTCGTCGAGGAAGAGTGCACGCTCCAGGGAACGACCGAGGAGTCCGGCGATCCGCTCACCACGCGCCCGGCGTACTTCGAACGGTACCTCCGGGCGACCGTCGACGGCGTCGACCTCCACGGGAAGGTCGACCGCGTCGACGTCGACGCGGACGGCGAGTTCGTCGTCCGGGACTACAAGACCGGGTGGACGCCACGCGAAGGCGACGTCCTCGACGGTCTGGCGTTCCAGCTCCCGGTGTACCTCCATCTCGCGGCGGTGGAGACGGACCACGACCCGATCGGTGGCACGTACTACCAGATCGCGGGCCCGAACGACGTCTCGAGCTTCGCGACGGTGCTCGCCAGCGGCGAGGACGCGGGCTGGCACGCCCACGGCGGGAGCGCACTCCGCCGCTTCAGCCATCCCCGGTTCGATACCAGGACCCAGTTCGAGACGTTCCTCGACGAGGTCGTTCCGGACCGCATCTCGCGGATCGTCGACGGCGTCGAACAGGGGTACTTCCATCCCGCGGTCAACGACCCCGACGACGCCGGCTGTTCGTACTGCGAGTACAGCGAGATCTGTGACGTGCGCTCGGATCGCCGTCGGACGTTCGTCGAAGCCATCGACGAGCGATCGGACGCGGACGTCTACGTACCACTCGCCGCGCGCGGCGAGGAGTACGATCCGGCCACCGACGCTCCGGGCGAAGCCCCGGGCGCGGGCGCCGATGGGCCGGACGGAGGTGACGCCTGATGGAGCGCCGCGATCTGACGGACGAACAGCGCCACGCGGTCGGGACGACTCGCGCGAACTACCCGCTCATTGCGGGTGCCGGCACCGGGAAGACGACGAAGCTCGCCTTCCGGTACGTCGAACTTCTCGACGCGAATCCCGACCTGCGGCCGCGCGAGATTCTCGTGACGACGTTCACGAAGCGCGCGGCGCGCGACCTCGTCGGGTCGATCCGCGAACGCGTCCTCGATCGCATCGCCACGGCCGACCCCGACGACGAGACCGACATCGCGCGGTGGCGGCGCGTCCTCGAGGAACTCGACGACGCCTACGTGCACACGCTCCACGCGTTCTGTCAGCGCGTCCTCCAGGAGCACGCGCTCGACGCGCCTGGCATCCAGCCGGGGTTCGACCTCGTCGACGACGTCGAGGGGAGCGAACTCCAGACCGAGATCGTCGAGACACTCGTCGCGAATCGGCCCGCGCCCGTCGAGACGCTCCTCGACGCGAACGTCACGAGCGAGCACGGCCTCCGGAACGTCCTCGCGGACCTGTTCTCGAAGCGCCCCGACAGCCGCGAGTGGGCCGCTCGCTGGGCCGACCCCGACCGGTCGGTCGACGAGTACGTCGACCACGTCGAAGCCGCGTTCCACCCGCTTCCGGACGACGAGGCTCGGGCCATCCTCGACGACGACGAACTGCGCGACGCCATCGATCGGCTCCGGGCGTTCGTCGCCGATCCGCCGACGAGCGACCCCGGTACCAGTATCGAGCGGATCGAGGCCTTGGTCGAGCGAGTCGACGCGGCCGGCGGACTCGACGCGGCCGGCGGATCCGATGCGAGTGGCGGGTTCGATGGCGCCGGGACGCCCGCGGGGCGGCGGCGACTGATCGCCGATCTCAGCGACGTCCTGACGAAGGGCGACGGCGACCGGTACGCGAGCTACAGCCCGAAGAAGACCGGGTGGAACGGCTCTGGCGAGGCACGGGAACGGATCGGCGAGACCGTCGAACTGGTCGTGGACGCCATCGACGCCGAACGCTGGCAGGACGCACTCGGCGATATCGACATCGCGATCGACCGCCAGAGCGCCCACCTCGTGTTCGCACTCGCGGACGCGTTCGAGACGGCCGCCGACCGCTATCAGGCCCAGAAGCGAGCACGCAACCTCGTCGACTACACGGACCTCGTCCAGACCACCCGCCACCTCCTCGCGGACGAGGAGGGCAGTGGTGCGGTGCGAGCGGCCCTCCAGGAGCAGTTCGAGTACGTCATGATCGACGAGGTCCAGGACACCGACCCCTCGCAGTGGGACATCGTCGGCGAACTCACTCGCCTGGGGCGTGACGCTGGCTACTACAGCGGCGAGAACGTGTTCGTCGTCGGCGACGAGAAGCAGTCGATCTATCGCTTCCGGGGCGCCGACGTTGCCGTCTTCGAGGCGACCAGAGGCGACTTGGTCGGTGCGAACGCGCGCTCGCTGCGGTCGCTCGTCGACGACGACCTCGCGGTGACGGTCCGAACGGGGAGCCGGCCGGGATTCGAGCTCGCGGAGAACTTCCGGACCCTCCCGGGCGTCCTCGAGTTCGTCAACGGCGTGTTCGACGGCGTCTTCCAGGACGACAACGCGGAACGGGAGGCGTTCGAGGCTCCGCCACAGGCGCTCGAAGCCGCCAGGGAGAATCCCCGCGGTATCGACGCGACCGCGGAGTACCTCCTCGTTCCCGGCGAGGACCTCGCACCTCGACTCCTCGGGGACGGGCATCCGATCCGGGAGCGGCCGAGCTATCACTCGCGGTCCGACGAGGCCCGCGCCGTCGCCGCCCGCATCACGACCCTCGTCGACGACGAGACGCCGATCTACCGCGAGGACGACCCCGGAGAAATCGAGCCCGTGTCCTTCGACGACGTTGCGGTGATCCTCCGGAAGCGAACGCACCTCCACGCGTTCAAGCACGCCTTCGAGGAAGCGGACGTGCCGTATACGGTCGTCAAGGGCGACGGGTTCTTCGAGACGCCAGAGGTCCGGACGCTCAGCAACCTCCTCCAGGCGGTCGTCGACCCGACGGAGGACGTTCCGCTGTACGGCGTACTCCGATCGCCGCTGTTCGGCGTCGACGACGACTCCCTCGCGAGCTGCGTCGGGCGGGACGCTGACGCGAGCGTCTGGGAGTGCATCGTGAACGCCGACGAACCAGTCATCGAGCGTGCGGTCGCGACCATCGAGGAAGCCCGCGACCGAGCTGGCTGCGACGGCACGCCGCCGAGCGCCGACTCGTGGAGTGCGCTCCTGGAGTGGGTGCTGGATCGGACAGGGTTCCGGGCGAGCGTGAGCGCGGATGCACGCCCGCGGCAGGCGGTCGCGAACGTCGACCGATTCCTGGATCTCGTCGCGAGCCACGACGACCTGCCGTCGCTGGCCGGCGTTCTCGAACGCATCGAGGCCGAGCGAGAGCACGCCAGCTACAGCCCGGAAGCGGCCATCCCAGAGGGTAGTTCGGGCGTGCAGGTCATGACCGTCCACGCCGCGAAGGGCGACGAGTTCCCCGTCGTCGTCGTCCCGGGCATCACGGACCCCTACAACGCGCAGAGTCCGATCAACAACAGCATCGAGTTCGAGGTCGTCGACGGTCGCCCGGAACTGGGCATGACGGTCCCGGACCCGGAGAACCCCTTCGACTCGGTCACGACGGTCGCACGCGAGGGGATCAGGGACGCGCGAACCCGGCGACAGCGCGCAGAAGAGAAGCGCGTGCTGTACGTCGCGTGTACGCGTGCTCGTGACCATCTGATTCTCGCGGGTACTCACGGAGGCGAAGTCACCGATGCAGGCGACCTCAGACTGGACGACGCCGACCCCGAGGAGCCGAGCTCCTGGGGTGATCTCCTCCAGCCGCTCCTCCTCGACGGCGACCTCTCGGCGCTCGTCGACGACGAAACGACGGTACTCGACCGCGTTCTCCCAGCGGAGTACCACCGACCCGGTGCGACGCTGGAGCCACGATACACGGTCAGACTTCCGCCGAGAGCCGTGTCGGTCGACGACGAGACTTCGACGACGGGTGACACGATTCGGGCGGAACTCGACCAGCCCACGCAGGGTGTGCCGAGCTATCGGCTCTCGCCGTCGCAGCTCGCCGACCTCGAGAGCGACCGCGCAGAAGGCTGGTTGACGTACGACGAGTCCGCGAACGCGATCCGGTACGAGAACGAGTCTGACGACGATGACCCCGACGACGACGACCCCGACGACATCGCATCGGAAAACGCATCAGAGGACGAATTTCGCGGTGACGAGCGGACGTTCTACGGGCGGGTGTTCGGCGAGGCGGTGCATCGCATCTGCGAGCTTCGCCCGCCGCGGTCGGAGTGGCGAGCGGTCGTCGACGATACGCTCCTCGAGATGGACGCCGACCACGAGGTCACGGCCGTGGACGAACAGGCCGTGTACGAGCACGCCGAGCGCGCCATCGAGTTCGTCGAGACCCAGATGAACGCTGAGACGCGTCGCTACGACGAACTGGAGTTGACCGCCGACTTCCCCGGCGGTGAACTCTACGGGTTCATCGACTGCCTGCTCGTCGACGACGGCGACTACCACGTCGTCGACTACAAGACCGGCGACCACGCCCTCGAGGACCTCCCGGAGAAGACCGCGTACTACCAGCCACAGTTGGACGCGTACGCGGCGATGCTCTCGGCGACGGCCGACGTGGACACCGTCACGACGACGCTCTACTACACCGCGCTCGACCAGTCCCACAGCAAGACGTACAGTAATGGTATCGGCGCGGCTGAGATGGAGCGTCGCATCGACGACCTGCTCGCGGCGGCGGACGTCGAGGCCGGGCGTCGAGATGCGAGATAATGTAGATTGGTCCGCGAGCTTCAGCAGAGGAGGAGGTAGAGCCAGTAGGGGAGTTCGACGATGCCGTCCTGTACGTCTTCGATGGGTTCGGGGCGACGGGAGGCGTCGCCGCGGAGGAGGAAGGCGACGGGGGCGTCGTACTCGGCTCTGAAGGCTTCGAGCGCGGTCAGGGCGTCTTCGCGGTCGCGAGGTTTGTAGGCGAGGCCAATCGGGACGGGGGTGTCGTCGATCTCGAAGACGTAGTCGACTTCGCCGTGGCGGGTCTGCCAGTACTCGACGCTCGGGGTGACGTCCTGTCCCTGGGCTGCGTTGATGCCGTAGGCGAAGCGCATGGTGTGGTCGAAGGCGGCGATCCTGGCGAGGTCGGCTTCGCGGTCGAAGTCGTCGCGCATCGTCGCCCAGTCGTCGCCGGTGAGTGCGTTCACGAGGCCGGTGTCGCGGAGGTAGAGGCGCACCGAGCGCGGGCGGCGGTTGTCGTACTCGGTGATGCCGGAGAGGAGGTAGAGTTCGTCGAGCGCGGGGAGGTAGCTGTCGGTGATGGTGCGGCGGTCGACGTCGAACAGCTCCACGAGGCCCTGGAACCGGATGGCGTCGCGGGCGCGGTTGCGTGCGGCGAGCGCGCAGAGACGTTCGAGGTCGTCGATGGTCTTGATGGTCTCGAACCCGGGGACTTCCTGGTAGAGGGCGTGGCGCGTCTCTTGGCGGAGGCGTTCGAAGTCGGCGTCGGTGACGTCGGTCTCGTCGGCCAGGTCGTCGTCGCGGTCGTACGCGACGATGCCGCCGGTCGCGAGGTAGCGGACGAGTTTCGAACGGACGAGTCGCGCCTGGTCCTCGACTTGCTCGTGTTTGGCGCGGAGTTCGTCAACGAGCGCGTCGACCGACTTGGAGTCGATGGCTGCGGGGAGGCTGTTCGGGCCGTCTCGGATCGAGGTGGGACTGACGCGTCGGTCTGGTTCTTCGAGTTCCGGTTGGATGGAGTAGAGGTAGTCCCGGAACTTCTCGGGGAGGATGGGCTGGGTGTCGTAGTCCTCTTTGGGGAGGCCGACGCGGTCGAGTTCGCGTTCGACCTGTAGGCTCGCGCTTGCGGTGACGGCGACGTGACGCGCGTCGTCGTCGGCGAGGAGCTGCTTGAGTGGGGTTCCCCAGCCGTTGATGGTGGGTTTGTTCTGGTGTTCGATGCGGTGGACGTCGTCGAGCAGGAGGAAGTGCGAGTCGGGTTCGTCTACGCGACCGAGAATCCGGGTTTCGTAGTGACGGACTGCTCGCGTGAGCTGGTCGTCGGAGTTGAGCTGATAGAGCGGGTCGGCGGCGAAGGGGAGGTAGCAGAACTGCTCGGGTGCGTAGCCGGCCTCGATCTGGTGGTGGACGAACTGGTGGAGGAGCGTGGTCTTGCCGGCGCCGCGGCGGCCGACGAGGCCGAGGACGCTCTGGTCCTCGAACTGGGTGTCGGGGTCGTCGGGGCGAACGAGATGATAGAAGTCGCTCTTCTGGCGGGCCGGCAGCGAGAACGCCGCGGTGCCGTCCTCCCACCACGGATTGTGGTCGTGGAGGGCCCGCAGGAGTGCGTCGTCGACGTCGTCGACCATCGTACTGTCGTGCTCTATGACCCTCACCACAATGGGTCTTTGGTCAGTATTCGCCCCGTCTCGGCGACGGTTCCCGCGACGTTATCCCTGTCGGCGCGACGATAGCAACCCCTCTGCGCCCGATAAAGACATCACGATGAGCTTTCTGGTCACAAAAACGTCCCTAAAATGTTCGTAGTCGTTAGAACTATACCATTGGGGAGCGTAGTATTGAGTGCGCTGTCCCAGCGACGACAGGGGGTCGTCGGCCCGAAAGGGGGGAACTGGGACTGGGACAGCGCGCCCGGCGGCGGCTCAGACCGCGCGCTTGCGGCTCACTACTACGATTCATGGATACTGCACTCACCGAACTCGACGGCGGGGACCGATGCGCGATTACGGTCACTGTACGCGACCACCAGACGCACGCGATCCGGGACCGGACCGTCCATCGCCTGACGGTGGAGACGACCGAAGGGGAGGTACTGCACCTGTTCGGCCGTCGTAACCCCGAGTCCGACCTCGCGGTCGAGACCGGACGCTCGTACGCGGTCGCGGACGTGCTCGCGAGCACGTCCCGGGACCCGCTCGCGGACGACGAGGCGTGGTGTCCGGACTGTTCGGGCACCATCAGGCCCGGTTGTCACGCTGACGTCGCGGACACCGCGATCTCGACCGCTGCACGCGACGGCGGCGCCACCGATGCGGGCGAAGTCACGGGTGCGTTTGGCGTCGTCGACGACCGAACCACGTTCTCGCTCATCCAGGAGGAGGCCGATGGAACAGACGCTGACGCGGTGGACGACTGGCAGCCGATGCGAGACGCGCGACCGCCGAGTCCGCCAGCGTACGTCTGCACCGACTGCGGCCGCGAGCTGTCCTCGTACGAGGTCCAGCGGCCGGCGGACGAGCGCGAACGGACCCGCAGCAGAACCGAGACCGAAGCCGTTGCGGACGCCGCCCCCACGGAGATCCTGAACTCCGCCGTTGATTCCGCGGCGGCCGCGCCGTCGGAGGAAACGCTCGGGATGGCGGCCGGCGGTGCGAAGGACGTGGGGAACTTCCGCGAGAACGTCGCCGAGGGGTACACGCCCCAGCCGGAGGCGATCAGCGACGAGGGCCTGTTCTACGACTACCACTTCGAGACCGGCGAGCGGGACGCAACCGACTCTGCGGCCGCGTTCTCGCCGCGGTACGCGACGGGCGCGAGCGAGCACCCCGTCTCCGGCGAGCGCGAGTATTTCGTCTCGGTCGGATTGGACTCGACGCTCTCGATGGCCGAGTTCGAGCGCCCGCGCCTGGACCTGGTCGCGGTGCTCGACGTCTCCGGGTCGATGGATAGTCCGTTCGACGCGTACTACTACGACGAACACGACCGCCGTCACGAGGTCGACGACGCGGGGACGAAGATGGAGGCCGCGGCGGACGCGCTCTGTGCGCTCACCGAACAGCTCGACGCCGACGACCGGCTCGGCGTCGTCCTCTACAACAGTCGCGCGCACCTCGCGAAGCCGCTCCGTGACGTCGGGAGCACGAACATGGACGCGATCCGACGGCACATCCGCGACGTCCAGGCCGGCGGCGGGACGAACCTCGAGGACGGCTTCGAGGCCGCCGTCGACCTCCTCCAGGACGCGCCCGCGGAAGCGAGCGTGGAGCGACGCGTCGTGTTCATGACGGACATGATGCCGAACACCGGCCGGACTGGCGAGGGCGCGCTCACCGAGCGCTTCGAGCGCGCCGCCGAGCACGGCATTCACACGACGTTCGTCGGGATGGGGCTCGACGAGAACGCCGAACTCGCCGACGCCCTCTCGGGCGTCCGTGGCGCGAACCACTACTTCGTCCACTCGACCGCGGAGTTCGAGCGTCGCCTCGGGGACGAGTTCGACTACATGGTGACGCCGCTCGTCTACGACCTCGCGCTCGACCTCGACGCCGGCGCCCACGACGTCGCCGCCGTCCACGGCGCCCCCGACGCCGACCCAGAAAGCGGCCGACTCCTCTCCGTCGGGACGCTGTTCCCGTCCGCGAAGACAGAGGGCGAGGCCCGCGGCGGCGTCGTCCTCGTCCGCCTCGACCCCGAGGATGCAACGACCCCGAACGCAACGCCCCAGAACGCAACGACCCCGAACGAGCGCGAGCGCGAGCCCCTCGCGCTCGAAGCGTCGTGGACCGAGCGCGACGGCACCGAGCACGCCGAACGCGTGACGATCACGCTCCCCGAGGAGACGCCGTGGTACGGTCACGACGGGGTCCGGAAGGCGGTCGGGCTCTCCCGGTACGCGCGCGAGCTCCGGACGTGGGCGCGAGACGTCCACCACGCCGACGACCGCGGCGTCGACGACTGGCTCGTCGCCGACCAAGGAGGCGAGCACGAACGCGAGTCCGTCTCGCTCCACGTCTCCTCGGCGCACGCCGCCCGCTTCGCGGAACTGGACTCGTACCTCGAACGCGAGCAGGCTGGGATCGGTGACGAGACGCTCCAGCAGGAACGCGACCTCCTCGCGACCCTCCAGGAGGCGGTCCCCGGCGCTCGCTCCGACCGTGGGGTGTCCGAATGACGTACGTGTTCGCGTTCGACCGCGACTGGACGGTCGACGTGAACCCGCACCCGCGTCACGAGGCGGTTCCGCTCGAGTGGGTGCGTTACCTCGCGCACGACACCGAGCACGCGGTGTACGCCATCGGGAACCAGGACCTCGCCGACGAGGCCGCCATCCCCGGCGGCGTCGACGTCGTCGGCCGGTACGACGACGACTGGGACGACTGGCTCGGTGACAAGCAACCCGACGGCCGCTACGAGCGCTTCCCGAAGCGCCGCGAGCGCCTCGCACTCATCGAGGACATCCACCCGGACGCCGAGGGGTACGTCGTCGTGGACGACCTCGACCTCGGCGACGTCGACGGCTGGCAGCACTACCACGCGTGGGAGTTCGTCCCCGCGCTCGAACGCGGCGAGTTCGACCGCGACCTCCCCTGGGTCGACGCACCGCGGGACGTCCGGACCGACGGCGGCACCGACGCTCCCGCTCGCATCGCGTCCCCGGACGCGGAGGTGCTCGCCCAGTGGCTGGACGCACGCGAGGACGACGCCCAGTTCGAACTGGCGTCACCCGAGTGCGAGAGCGGCACGACCCAGCTCCTCCACGACGTCTCGATCCGCGACCGATCGATGAACCGGCCCGCGGCGGCCCCAGCCATCGAGTGCGTGCCGGTCGCACCGACGATGGAGGCGTTCACGCTCCGCGTCGACGACGTGCGGTCGCTGACCGTCGCCGACCCGCCCCGCGAGCTGTACACCGCGAGCGCCCGGACGAAGCGAGAGAAGCTCCGTGGCCTCCGACGGCTCGCGACCGCTAGCCCGGAGGCCGTCCCGGTCGAGGAGGTGACCGTCCACCTCGACACTGCGAACACGCGCGCGGCTCGCCGGGACGCGCTCGTGGCGCTCCGCGAGGCCGCCGGCGTCCAGCCGGTGGCCTGCGAGGTCGCGGTGCCGGCCGTCCGGAGCGAACTCGCGCTCGACGATCCCGTGTCGGCGCGGGACGAATTGTTGATACTCGACCGCGTCGCCGAGGTCGCCCCGGAGAGCGTCGCGCCCTGTCTCGAGACCGTGGTCGAGTACCTCGACGGCGAAGACGACGCCGCCCGGGGTCGAGCTGCGAGCGTCGTCAGTCACGTCGCCGAAGCCGACGGCCGCGACATCGTCGACGCGGTACCGGCGCTCGTGGGGCTCGTCGGAGCCCGCGGGCGCGGGCTGGCGCACGCCGTCTACGCGCTCACGGCGGTGAGCAAGGTCGACCTAGACGCCCTCGCTCCACATCGCGAGACGCTCGCGGGCGCCCTTGCCGACGACGCACTCGAACCAGGCGTGCGGGCGAACGCGCTGTCGGCGCTCGGCCGACTCGTCGGCGACGACCCGAGCCGCGGCGTCGACCTCGTCGACGACGTCGCCGGGTTGCTCGACGCCGACCACGACATGCTCCGCAACAACGCCCTGGGGTTCCTCGGCGACGTCGCCAAGCACCACGGCGACGTCGTCGAACCGTACGTCGACGAGCTCGCTCGACTGGCCAGCGCCGACGACGACGTGACGCGCGTCAACGCCAGCGGCGCCATCGCGCGAGTTGCCGAGGACGACCCGGATGCGGCCGTCGGGAAGGTTCCGGTGTTCATCGACCGCCTCACCGACGAGAACCCGCTCGTCCGCCAGAACGCCTGCGAGGTCCTGGGGCACGCGGGAGCCTCGTTCGTCACGCCGCTACTCGAGACGCGTGCCAGAGAGGACGAGAACCCGGAGGTCCGGTCCCGCGCTGCCCGAGCGCTCGACCAGCTCGACGCCAACGACGCGGAACTCGAACCGGAGTCGTCCACATGACCAGCCCAGAACGCGACCGCGCCCGGGGCTGTCTGCGCGGACTCGCCTGCGGCGACGCGCTCGGCCGCCCGGTCGAGTTCAAGACCAGCGAGCAGATCGAGCGCTCGCACGGCACCGTGACGGAAATGCTCGCGTACGGCACGCACGGACGGCCCGCTGGCACGATCACGGACGACACGGACCTCGCGCTCTGCGTCGCGGAAAGCCTCGTCGCGTCTGACGGCTTCGACCCCGACGACGTCGCCGCGCGGTTCGTCGACTGGCTCGACGCTGGCCCGTTCGACATCGGGCTCATGACCCGCGACGCCATCGCGAAACTCCGCGACGGAACCTCCCCTGCGGACGCCGGCCAGATCGTCTGGGAGTCGCGACCAGAGGGCTCGAACGCGGGGAACGGGAGCGTGATGCGGTGTGCGCCGTACGCGATCGCGTTCCGGAACGACGCCGCCGAACTCGAGCGCGTAAGTCGGGCGTCCTCGGCGATCACGCACGCCGACCCGCGCTGCACGTGGGGCTGCGTCGTCCTCAACCACACCATCGGCGGCCTCCTTCGGAACGACCCCGACCCGCTCGGAGCCGCGCTCGACGCTTCGACCGACGCGCCGACAGCGCTCCTCTCGGCGATAGAGCGCGTCCACGACGCACTCGACTCCCCTGCGCACGCCGACGCACTCGAGCGCGACCTCGCCACGACCGGCTACGTCGTCGACACCCTCCAGACCGGCCTCTACTGTGGCCTCACTGCGGATTGCGCCGAAGACGCCATCGTCGACGCCGTGAACCGGGGCGGCGATACCGACACCGTCGGCGCCGTCACCGGCGCCATCGCCGGCGCCCGCCCGGACACGGACTCGCTCCCGGAGCGCTGGCTCGACGAGATCGACGAACGCGACCGCCTCGATTCACTCGCCGAAGCGCTTCTCGACGTCGGATTCGAGTCAGCTGACGGGGACGGTCGTCGAGAGTGACGGACTCGAATCCGACGCGATGGACCGGTTGGCTGCCCACAGGCTTATCAGACTTGTCGGTGTCGTGATGGCTATGCGCCGGTGGGTCACGTGCGGGAGCACGACGTTCGAGGCCATGGTCAATCCCCTCGCAGCCGCGTGCTCGGCGGGATTCGTCCCCGACGAGTACGTCGTCCTCTCGAACGACGAGATCGAGGGAACCGTCGGGCGAGCCGTGACACTCGCCGAGGCCATCGTCGACGAGTACGGTGGCTCTCTGGAGACGACGGTCGAGTCGCTCGACGCGGAGCGAGACTTCGAGGCGATCGTCTCGTACTTCCGCGAGCACGTCGGGACGACCGGTGACGTCGAGGTTGCGGTGGACGTCACGCCCGGGCGGAAGTTCATGTCCGCGATTGCGTTCCAGGCGGGGTTCCAGTACGACGCCGACCACGTCTTCTATCTGTTCCTCGACTCCGACGCGTACTACGGCCGCATTTACGACGACATCCCTGCCACGGCCGTCGACCTCATCGACTTCACGGAGGCCCTGCCGTGAATCTCACTCGCGACCACCTCACGGTCCTCCTCAACGCGTACTATGCGGACGACGACGTCCGCTCGATCACGGTCTCTCACCCGAGCGACGAGATCGGCGAACTCCTCCGGATCGACCTCGGCGACCATGACGACACGACGGTCCGGTTCACGACGGGCCCGCTCTCCTACGAGACGGCGCTCGAAGACGTCGAGCGCGCCCACGGGCCTGACGTCGCTGCCGACCTCCCGGACGAGGGACACTACGTGCGAGCGCTCGCCGGCGCTGGCCTCCTCCCGTTCGAGAACGCCAGCGACGTCGCCGAGCTCGTGGACCGCCACGGCTACCGCGACCTCGCCGCCGGACACCACCCCCTGTTCGTCGGGTTCGACACGAACCTGCTGCCGTGGTATCCGGAATCACTCCTCGCAATCGAGCCCTGGCGTCGCGACGACGCCGACCGCCCGCCGGTCGATGGGTTCGCGCTCGCGTCGGGCGTGAAGTCCGAACTCGACTTCCACTACCGGAACCCGGCCACCTCCCGGCTTCCAGCGGCGTTCGGCGCCGAGTACGAGCGCGTCGAGGGCCAACCCGTCAGCGACAACCGACAGGGCATCCTCGGCCTCTACGAGTACCGTCGCCTGATGGCCGAACGCCGCGTCGAAGAAGTCCGGAGCGACACCGGCGACGAAGCCATCGTCGACGCCTACGACGAATTCCGCGAGCGGAACCGACAGGAACTCCTCCTCTTCAGCAACGACCACGGCTTCGTCGACCGTGCACGAGACCGCGGCCTCCGCTCCTCGCACGTCAGCTTCCCCATCGACACCCCCCGGAAAACGACTGTCGGCTGGAGCGAGATCGAGCGAGCGCTATACCTACTGACCGTCGTGTTCGGCGTGCTCGAACTTCCGAAAGTCACCCTGTACGGCGTCTGGCCCGAGAAAGACGGCCAGGACTGGCAACGAGAACAACTGTACATCGACTCCCGAAGCCCGACCTATCGCGAAGGACTCGAACGCCGCACCGCAATCGTCAACGCATACGAGCAGTCCACCTGAGTGTTACCTGCACAGGAGTATCCCGAAAGCTGTTGACGTCAGTCCTGACCCACCGCACTGCCATCAGTTCTCAATGACTAAAACGGCACCTCACCAACCACAGGGACTCGATCACGCCTTCAAAACAGACACGAACCACACCAAACGTGTCTAGATGGAGCGCGAGGATCCATTCGCCACACACAGGTGGTAGAGGCACAGAGTCGCATGAATTGCGAGATGAATGCTTGGTTTCGCTTAGAATACAAAGATCAACCAGACACTGGTACCCCTACGCTGTAAGGGAAGCACGAAAGATGGAACGGCAACCTAATGGGCCTAACCCCGGCGGTGGCACGCTCGAAGACGCCATTCGCGCACGCCTCAAGCGCGTCGACTCCGGCAACTACGCACGCAACTCAAAATTCGTGCTCACAGACTTCGCCGAGTTCGTCCGCGATCGAGGCATCCGCGAACTCGAGAACGTCACCGAAACGGACTGCCGTCGTTACGCCCAGGACCTCGCTGACCGCGTCGACGCAGACGAACTCGCGGCCAGCAGTGCCAACACGTACTACAACATTGTCCGGGCATGGCTTGCGTGGTGTGTCCGCGACGCACGCATCCCCGAGAACCCAGCCGAGAAGCTACGCGCCACCGAGGAACTCCCCGAGGACCAGGGCGATAGCGACCGCCAGTATTGGAGTGCGGACGTCCGCGACCGATTGCTCGCGCATATGGACAAGGTCGTCGACGAGGCGAACGAAGCCAATGACCGCCGTGCCCAGCTGGAGGCGCACCGAAATCGGGCGCTCGTCTACATGCTCGCGTACAGCGGAGCCCGTGGTGCAGAGATCGTGCGTGACCCTGACGATGACGACCGCAACGGAATCTGTTGGAGTGACGTCGACGTCGATGCTGGCGTCGTGGGCGTCCTCGGAAAGACGCGCGAACGACAGGAGGTGTCGATACTCGAGCCCGCACGGACGCGCCTGGAGCGCTACAAGCGACTGCTGGACCCGCCGGAATCGTGGCCGGTCTTCATGACCTTCCACCCGCCGAACCTCTACTCACACGTGCGCGAGGCGGCTGATGGGGATCTGGACACTGCACTCGAGACGGAGGGACCGTTGACGGTCATGCGCGACCAGGGTATTGGTCCACGCGCGATCTCCGTGCAGGCGACGCGGAATCTGATGCAGAAGCACTGCAAGACCGCCGGCATCGACATCGACGGCGAGTACCTGAAGCCCCACGGCGGCCGTCGCGGCCTCGGCCACGAACTCTACGCCGAACAGGCGGAACTCGCCCAGGAGATGCTCTGCCACCAGAACATCGGCACCACCCACGAAAGCTACCGCGAGGTACGAGCGGCCGAGCGAAAAGAGGCCGCCGAAGGGGCACTCTTCGATAATTCAGGGTCTTCAGAGGACTCATCGCCGCCCTAATGCCCGGGCTTTCTCCTCGATTTTCGGTGACTCAACGACTTGCCCGTCGCTCGAATTGTCTCACCTGGACAGCACCCGCTGTTCGATACCATCACTCTTCAAATTATTAATCCTAACTGTCAATTAGGGGGTTATCCTGAATTGGAGACGTAGAATGCGGCTGTTCGCTCGGACGTACTCCAAGGATACCCTGGAACTGAGTCCGGCCAGAATGGGAATGAGAGATGGATTCGCCAGTTCCAGGCGGGGAGTGCGTGTCGGTCACTCGGTGTTCTGCGCGGAGATGTTCACGTACTGGATGAAGAACTCCATGATGCTCTTCTCGGCCTTCCGGAGGTGCTGTGACGCCGTCGTCTTGGCAATCCCGAGGTCGTCCGCGATCTCTTGGAGCGTACTCCCGCGGGGGATGTCGAAGTACCCGGCTTCCAGTGCCTTATTGAGGACCTTACGACGTCGGGGCGTGATGGTTTCGAACAGCTCGCTCCACTCGGTGACGCTCGGCGTCGTCTGTCGCTGGAACTCCGAGGAGACGTACTCGATCTTTACCTGCCCGAACCGTTCGAGGAGGTCGACGGCCACCGACAGGTCTTCTCGGCTTGTCAATAGGAGGTCGAAGCTCTCGGCTCCATTACGTAACTCTCCGAACCCGCCGAGTGGGATGAATCCCTCGTGGAGCAGCACCTGTAGTGGCGTGTACTCGAAGTGTTGACTGCGGATGAACAGGGTCGCAGAGAGTCGTTCGACGCCGCCAATGGAGTACTTTTCGAGGACGTCGATGGACGTCGTCGACTCGTGACTGCGGATGGTCTCGATGACGTCGTCGTAGTCGTCCTCCGCGACTTCGAGCGCAAGCAGCCCGAAGTACCGGCGGTCGCGGAACGTCGAGGCGAGGAACTCCCCGGAGACGTCGTACTCGACCAGACTGCTCGTCCAGTCGTTCTCGTACTGGACGCTGAGTTTGGCAGTTAACATGAATACCCCTACCGAGATGCCCCGACCAAATCAATCATGCGGGAGTACTGGTCACGTCGGGGGAACAAGTGTCGCTCTGGTCACGTCGCGGCGTTCCGAGGCTTCGAGAGCGTCCTCGATGTCTTCGAGCGGGAACGACGCGTCGATGAGTTGGTCGTAGGGGTAGTCGTCGACGGTGGCGGCGAGGAATTCGAGTGCGTCGTGGAGTACCCACGGGTCGTATTCGACGGCGGTCGTGATGTCGATGGACTTCCGTGTGAGTCGGCCCGGGTCGAAGTCGACCTCGTGACCTGGTCTGACGTTCCCCATCTCCAGGTAGCGCCCGCCTTTGCGGAGTAGCTCGATGCCTTCGACGAACGCCTCGGGGACGCCTGCGACTTCGATGCCGACGTCGGCGCCGGCGCCGTCCGTGATTTCTTCGACGCGTTCTTTGCGGGCGTCGACGGTGTCGAGCTCGCGGAAGTCGATGACGTGATCGGCACCGAACGCCTCGGCCTGGTCGAGGCGTTCGTCGACGCCGTCGATGACGATGGTCTCCGCGCCGAACTCGTTGGCGACGACCGTCGCGTTGAGGCCGAGGCCGCCGGCGCCCTGGACGACGACGGTATCGTTGTAGTTGACGCCTACCTCCTGGATGCCGAAGAGGACCTGCGAGAGCGCGCAGTTCGCGGCCGCGGTGACGTTGAGGTGGTCTTCGAGCGCCTCGGGGACCTTGTAGAAGTGGTTGTCCGGGTAGATGTAGTAGTGGGTGCCCCAGGGCGCGTGGAAGTGCGGCCAGATGTCTGGGGATTTCCCAGTATGTTCGTAGTCGTTGTCGCACGCGTAGAACTCGCCGCGCCGACAGAAGTCGCAAGCCTGGCACGTCTGGAAGTACACCGGTGCGACGAGGTCGCCTTCACTCACTGGGTTGCCGGCGCTGTCGGTCTCGACGGCGTCGCCGAGGTCGCTGATCCGGCAGAGCGCCTCGTGGCCGAGCACGCAGTCCTTGAGGGGGTGGTCGCCCTTCCAGACGTGGAGTTCGGACCCGCAGACGTTCGACCGAACGACCTCCGTCACGACGGCGTGTGGGTCGGGGTCGGGAACGGGATACTCCCGGAATTCGATATCCCTCGGGCCGTTGAGGTAGACGAGCTGCCCTGTCTCGCGATCGGAGCCGGCCGCGTCAGGGTCGCCGTTCATTCTGCCTCTGCGCGGACGTTCGGGACGTCCTCGGGGACCTCGTCGACGTAGCCACGGTAGTCGAGGTACGCGCGGAACGCGACGATCTTGTCGTCTTCGTTGAACTCCATGACGTCACAGAGCGGGACCCCGTTGGCTTCGCGGCCGACGGTGGTCTCGCCGTCGAGGTAGCCCTCGCAGATGACGGTGTTGCCATCCTGGTGGAAGTTCGTCATGTGGTGTTCGCCGCCGGTGAAGAACTCCGAGTTGTCCTCGTAGAACTGCCGGATGTCCGCCCGTCCGCGGACGACACCCGCTCGCGAGGAGTGTACGACGGGGTCGTCGCCGTACAGTTCCATCACGTCGTCGGTCCCTGCGTCCGCGCTATCCATCAGTTCGAAGTATCGTCTAGCGACTTGAACGCTCATCTGCCAAGGGCTATGCGGAGGTTTCGCATACGCTTTGAGGTGAACATGGTTCCTCCTTTTTACGGACACCGTTTGGAATGACCCGGTCGACGGGAGAGAAAAGTCGGAGGCGGCGGCGCCCGACCGGATGGAACAGGGCCGCTATGGCGTGCTGATGGCGAAAAAGGGTACGTCGGAGTACTATCAGCGGAGACGGGATGTTCGGAGACCTGTCGACGCAGTGGAGCTACTTCGGCGTGATGTCGGCGCAGACGTTCTTGACCTGCGTGTACGAGTCGATGGCCGCGAGACCCTTCTCGCGCCCGAACCCGCTCTCCTTGAATCCCCCGAACGGCGTCTCCTCGCCGCCGGCGAACCACTCGTTGATGTACACCTGGCCAGCGAGTACGTCGCGAGCGAAGCGATGCGCGCGCCCCATGTTCTGAGTGTGGATGCCAGCGACGAGCCCGTAGTCGACGCCGTTCGCGAGGTCCATCGCCTCTTCTTCGGTGCTGAACTCGATGACGGAGAGGACCGGGCCGAAGATTTCCTCCTGGGCGATGCGCATGTCGTTGTCGACGCCCGTGAACACCGTCGGCTCGACGAAGTAGCCGTCGCGGTCGAGTGCTTCGCCACCGACGAGCGGCTCGCCCGCCTCCTCGCGGCCAATTTCGAGATAGTCGGTGACCTTCTCGAAGTGTTCTTCAGAGACGAGCGGCCCCATGTCGGGGTCAACCTCGCCGCTATCGACGTCCATCTCCTCGATGCGGTCGGTGAGGACGTCGAGGAACTCTTCCTTGACATCCTCGTGGATGATGAGTCGGGACCCGGCCGAGCAGACCTGGCCGGCGTTCGCGAAGATGCCCGTCATCGTGCTGTCGACCGCGCTGTCGATGTCGGCGTCCGGCCAGACGACGTTCGGGCTCTTCCCGCCGAGTTCCAGGTGGACGTTTGTGACGTTCTCGATCGCGGTCTTCCCGACTTCAATGCCCGTCGGGACGGACCCCGTGAAGCTCACGCCGTCGATGTCGGGATGTGCAGAGAGCGGCGCGCCCGCTTCCGCGCCGAACCCGGGGACGACGTTGAGGACGCCGTCGGGGATGCCGACCTCGGTCGCGAGCCGACCGATCTCGACGGCCGTCAGCGGCGTCTGCTCGGCGGGTTTGACGACGGCGGTGTTCCCCGTCGCCAGCGCGGGCGCGACGCTCCGACCGAAGATGTTCGTCGGGAGGTTCCACGGGATTATCTGTGCGGTCACGCCGAGCGGCTCGCGGACGGTGTAGTCGACGTACTCGTCCGTCAGCGGAATCGAGTCGCCGTGTACCTTGTCCGCGGCGCCCGCGTAGTACTCGAAGTAGCGTGCGCAAGTCTCGACGTCGGCGCGGGCGTGCGACAGCGGCTTGCCGTTGTCCCGCGTCTCGAGCAGAGCGAGGCTCTCCTGTTGGGCGCGAATCTCGTCGGCGAGTTCGTTGAGGAGACGCCCACGCTCCTGGGGTGGGGTGGACGACCAGTCGTCGAAGGCGTCCTTCGCGGCGGCGACAGCCTGGTTGACATCGGCTTCACGTGCGCGGGCGACGGACGCGAATGGCTTCCCGGTGGCGGGGTTCAGCGTCTCGAACCGCTCGTCGGCCGCTGCGGTGACGGACTCTCCGTCGATGACGAGGTCGTACGTACTCAGTTCTGACTGGTGTTCCATGGACAGGGAGAGTGACGCCACAGGTAATCCTGTTCTGCTGAACATGTCCACTCGTACAAACCCGGCTCCCGGGACTGCACGCGATAGGACATGTGCAGGTGAATGCTTAACACATCGCGCCCTGCACGTTCTCGTACGCATGGAGATAACTGACGTCAACCAGTATCACCTTCGCTACGACATGCCGGACAGTTTCCATCCGGCGTGGAAGCCGGGATTCGAGCAGTCTGAACACGAGGTCCTCCTGTTCGAACTCGAGACCGACGCCGGCATCTCGGGCGTCACGACGGCCTCCGGGTTCGCGGGCCGGATGGACTACCTCGAGCTCGCCGAGATGTTCCTGGTGGGCGAAGACCCACGTGAAATCGAATCGCTCGTCGAGAAGCTGGACCCGCTCAACCTCTGGGGGCCGCGCCCGTGGCACTTCGAGGTCGCACTCTGGGACATCGTCGGCAAAGACGCCGGGAAACCGATCTACGAACTGCTCGGCGGGAGCGCCGACCCTATCCCCGCGTACGCGTCGACCGGCGAACGCCAGGGCCCCGAGGAACGCCTCGAGTACGTCCACGACCGCGTCGACGAGGGATTCGAGGCGGTGAAGCTCCGCTGTCACGGCGACGACCCGGCCCCGGACCTCGAGGTCGCGCGACGTATCCGCGAGGCGTATCCGGCCCTGACGCTGATGATGGACGCCAACATGGGCTGGAGCGTCCCGATGGTGGACGTCGAACCGTGGTCGTTCAAGGACGCGCTTTCGGTCGCACGCGAACTCGAGGACATCGGGAATATCGGGTGGCTCGAAGAACCCCTCGACCGCCGTAACTACGAGGGACTCGCTCGCCTCCGCGAGAAGACCGACATTCCGATCGCGGGCGGCGAGTTCAACAACGGCGTCCACCACTTCAGAGAGTTCATCAAGCAGGGGTCGCTCGACGTCCTGCAACCGGACGCAGTGCTGGCGACGGGTATCAGTGGCGGAACGAAGGTCGCCGCGATGGCCGACACGCACGGCTTGGATTTCGCACCGCATACGTGGAACGACGGCCTCGGGTTCGTCGCGAACCTCCACATGCTCGCCGCGACTGACGCGTCTTGGTGCGAGTACCCCATCGACCAGCCCGGCTGGACGCCCGAATCGCGGGACTTCCTGCTGGAGGAACCGGTCGTTGCCGAGGACGGCGCTGTCGCCCCGCCGGACGGCCCCGGGCTCGGCGTCGACCTCGACTGGGATCTGATCGAGGAACTCGACGAGTCCTGACGCTAGGACTGGTCGGGCCACCGCTCGATGTAGCTCATCTTGTCGGTGTAGAAGTTGACCATGTCCTGGCCCTGCGCGTGCAGGTCGCCGAAGAACGAGTCCTTCCGGCCGCCGAACGAGAAGTACGCCATCGGGGCGGCGGTCCCGAGGTTGACGCCGAGGTTCCCGGCCTCGACCTCGTGCTTGAAGCGGTTGGCCTTGTGGCCGCTGTCCGTGAACAGGCTCGCGGCGTTCCCGAACTCGCTCCGGTTCACGACGTCCACGGCCTCGTCGAAGTCCGCGACGCGAACGAGACCCATGATGGGGCCGAAGTGTTCCTCGCGAGCGATCGTCATGTCGGGCGTGACCTCGCCGAACAGGGTCGGCCCGATGAACGTCCCGTCGTAGTCGTCGACGGTGACCTCGCGGCCGTCGACGAGCAGTTCCGCGCCTTCTTCGACGCCGGACTCGATGTACCCGCGGACGGTCTCCAGGTGATCGTCGCTGATGATAGCGCCGATGTCGACCCCGTCGTCCAGCCCGTAGCCGACGGTCTGCTCGCGGGTCTTCGCCTCTAGCGCGTCGGCGAACTCGTCGTAGACGCTTTCCTCGATGACCATCACGTCGTTCGAGAGACAGCGCTCGCCGGCGCACGCACACGCCGACGTCACGGTCTTCTCCGCAGCGTAGTCGATGTCGGCGCTCTCGGTGACGATGATGTGGTTCTTCGCGCCACCCTGGGCCTGCACGCGCTTGCCGTGTTCGGCGGCCGTCTCGTAGATGTGGCGCGCAATCGGCGTGCTCCCGACGAACGAGACGCCCTCGATGCCGTCGTGTTCGAGCATCGCGTTGACGGTGTCGGGGCCGCCGTGGACGAGCTGGACGACGCCGTCCGGGAACCCGGCTTCGTCGACGAGTTCGTAGATGCGCTGGGTGACGAGCGGGTCCTGCTCGCTGGGCTTCAGGATGAAGCTGTTCCCGGTGGCGACGGCGTGGGGCAGGAACCACAACGAGATCATCACGGGGAAGTTGAACGGCGTGATGCCGACGAACGTCCCGAGCGGCTCGCGGACGGCCGTCTCGTCGATGTTCGGGGCGGCGTGCGGGAGGTTCCCGGCTTGCATCATCGTCGGGATGCCACAGGCCGTCTCGACGTTCTGGATGCCCCGGCGGATCTCGCCGCGCGCCTCGGCGCGCGTCTTGCCGTGTTCCATCACGAGCAGCTCCGTGAGCTCCTCGATGTTCTCGTCGAGCAATTGCTTCAGGCGGAACAGCGGCTGGACACGCTCCTCGACGGCGGTCGACCGCCAACTCTCGAAGGCCTCGTTGCTCGCCGCCACCGCAGCGTCGAGGTCGTCCCTTCTACTATACCGGAGATACGCCAGTTCCTCCCTTGTAGCCGGGTTGACGACCGGTTGTCCCTCCGCGCTCGACGGCGTCTGCCACGCACCGTCTACGTAGTTCTGTACCTCGCTGTTCTCGCCTAGTGTCTTAGGTATCACTCGTAGGAAGAACAGGCGCGCGTAATCGTATAAAGATTTGGAATGCTGTATAATGGCTGGTTTTTTCTATCGTGTTTGGAGCAGCACGCGAGTATTATTGGACGCTCGTCCGATAGACCGGCAGGTCGTCGCAGGTGCGAATCGCACGTCGTTCGGCGGCGAAAGTGGGGCGGCGCCCTACGCCTCGTCGAGGTCGGCGTCGAGCGGGTCGCTCATCTCCTCCTCGCTGAGGTGACAACTCACGCAGTGACCGCCGTCCATGTCTTCGAGCTCGGGGTCGTCGGTCTCGCACACCTCGCCGATCTTCTGCGGACAGCGCGTGTTGAACGAGCACCCACTCGGCGGGTTCCGCGCGTTCGGCACGTCGCCCTCGAGTCGAACGCGAGACTTCTCCTCGTACGGGTCGAGCGTCGGAATGCTCGAGAGCAACGCACGCGTGTACGGATGGTACGGCGGCTTGAATATCTGCTCGGTCGACCCCGATTCGATGATTTCACCGAGGTACATCACCGCCACGCGGTCGCAGATCGCCTCGATGACGCTCAGGTCGTGACTGATGAGCAGATACGACGTCCCGTACTCCTCACAGAGGTCCTCGAGCAGATTGAGGATGCTCGCCTGCACGCTGACGTCCAGCGACGACACCGGTTCGTCCAGCACGATCAGCTCCGGGTCGGCAGCGAACGCACGCGCGATCGCCACGCGCTGCTGTTGCCCGCCGGAGAGCTCGTGGGGCTTCTTGTCGACGATGTCGCTCCCGAGGTTCACCTGCGTAAGCAGTTCCTCCGAGCGAGCCCGGCGCTCCTCGGCCGACTTGTCGGTGAACAGCTTGAGTGGTCGTTCCAGTATCTGCAGGACCGTCCGGTTGGGGTTCAGACTCGCTTCGGGATCCTGGAAGATGATCTGGCACGCCGACCGGAACTCGTTGAGTTCCTGCTTCGAGAGCGAATCGATGTCCTTCCCCTCGTACTCGATGCGGCCGTTCGTCACCTCGTGGAGCTTCAATATCGTGCGGCCGAGCGTGCTCTTCCCGCAGCCACTCTCGCCGACCAGTCCAACGGCTTCGCTCTCGTGGACGTCGAGCGACACGCCGTTGACGGCTTTGACCGGATCGTGGTCGCCGAAGAGGTTCTTGACGAAGCCCCCTTCGTCGTAGTACTTGCTGAGGTCGTCGATCTGGAGTATCGGCTCGCCGCGAGAACGCTTCGACGCCGTCTTCTCAGGCACGTCGATCGGATTGTCCAGGACATCCTGCCAGTGGAGACACCGAGATTCGTGCTCGCGTTCGGCGTCCACGGTTTCCATCCCGATCTTGCCCGACCGACAGGAATCGGTCGCGAACTCGCATCGGTCGGCGAAGATACACCCGTCCGGGACCGCGTCCAGTTCGGGAATTCGACCCGGAATCGGCTTCACTTCCTTGTCCTTGCCTATCTCTGGCGTCGTCGCCAGCAACGCCTGCGTGTATGGGTTCGCGGGCGACCGAAACACCTCCTCGACCGGGCCCTTCTCGACCATCTCGCCCGCGTAGAGGATGTTCACGCGGTCTGCGATCTCCGAGATGACGCCCAGGTTGTGCGTGATCAGGAGGATGCCAGCGTCGTATTCGGCCTTGAGGTCCTCGACGAGGTCGAGAAACTTCGCTTGTGTCGTCACGTCCAGACCGGTCGTCGGCTCGTCGAGGATGAGCAGGTCCGGGTTACACGAGAGGCCGATCGCCAGTAGCGCCCGCTGTTGTTGGCCGCCCGAGAGCTCGTGTGGGTACCGATCGGCGATGCCCTCGGGGTTCGGCAGATTCACCTGCTCCAGTACCTCGTGGACGCGACGCGTACCCTCCTCGTCGCTCTCGACATCCTGGTGGAGCTCAATGGTCTCGCGGATCTGCGCGCCAATGGTCATGCTCGGGTTCAGCGACCGCGCAGGGTTCTGCGCGACGTGCGCGATCCGCTTCCCTCGAATCGAGCGCAGTTCGCGCTTCGACGCCGAGAGCAGGTCAGTGTCCTCGAACGTGATCGAGCCGTCGTCGACCCACCCGTTCCCATCGAGGTATCGGACGATAGCGAGCGCGAGCGTACTCTTCCCGCTCCCGCTCTCACCGGCCAGCCCGACTGTCTCGCCTTTCTCGACGGCGAGTGACACGTCGCGGAGCGCGTGAATGATACCGTCAGTGACCTCGAACTTCACGTCGAGGGAGTCGACACTGAGGAGCGTTTCCTGCTCGTTGCGTCGGGTCGGAGTCTCCATACTCATGAGTGATCACCCGTTTCGCGCGGGTCGAGGACGTCACGCAAGCCGTCGCCGATGAGGTTCGTCGACATCACAGTCAGTAACAGCGCAACGCTGGGCCAGATGAGGAACCACGGCGTCTGATAGATGTGGTCTCGTGCCGTCGAGATCATGAACCCCCAGTCCGGGTTCGGCGGTCCAGCACCGAGACCGAGGAAGGACAGCGACGTCCCGATCATGATCGCGTACCCGACGCGCACCGACCCCTCGACGACGATGGGGCTGGTGACGTTCGGGAGGATCTCCCGGAAGAGGATGTACGGACTCGATTCGCCGCGCGCCTTCGCGGCCATGACGTACTCCTCTTCGCTGACCGAGAGCGTCGCCGAGCGCGTCACGCGAGCGATGCGTGGCGCGTATACGACGCCGATGGCCATCACGACGTTCAGGATGTTCGAGGGGAGGACGACGAGGATGAGCAGGCCGAGCAAGAGCGTCGGCACGCTCATGATGATGTCCATGCTCCGCATCAGGACCTCGTCGACCCGACCCTTCGCGTATCCAGCAGTCAGCCCGATCGGGACGCCCAAGACGAGCGCGAGCGCCGTCGCGCCGAATCCGAGCAGGAGGCTGGTTCGACCGCCGAGGATAACTCGCGACAGCAGGTCGCGGCCGAGATGGTCGGTTCCGAGGAGGAACTTCCCGCCGGGACCCGCGTACCGGTCGGCCACGTGCGTCTGCGTCGGGTCGTACGGGGTGATGATATCCCCGAGGATGGCGACGGCGACGATCGGGAGCAGGATCGACAGTCCGACGAGGATACGGCGGTTCTCCAGGAGTGCCTCGACTATCGGCGGGAGTTCGAACCCGCTCGAGTCGGTTGTGCTAGAGGTATCCGTCGCCATCTATTCGTCCCCCAGACTGATGCGTGGGTCGAGCATTGTGTATATCACGTCCGCGGCGAAGTTCGCGAAGATGAACGCGATCGTCGGCACGAGGATTCCGGCCTGGATGACCGGCAGGTCCCGGTTGTCGATCGCTTGCACGATGAGTTCGCCCATGCCCGGGAACGCGAAGATCTGTTCGATGATCACGACGCTCCCCATCATCCATCCGAAGTTCAACGCGAGTACGGTGACGGTCGGCAACAGTCCGTTCCGGAGGCCGTGCTTGAAGAGGACGTTCCGTTCGGCGACGCCCTTGAGTCGCGCCGTCCGGATGTAGTCCGATTCGAGCGTCTCCACCATCGACGACCGCGTCTGCCGCAGGATGTACGCGAGGATGATGGTGTTCATCGCGATCGCTGGCAAGAGGAGGTGATGGAGCCACGGTATCATCCCTTCGCTGATCGGGACGAACCCGCCCTTGGGGAACAGCTCCAATGGTGGCGTCGTCAGGAACAACAACAGCAACGTCGCGCTGACGAACGACGGGATGCTCAGTCCGACGTACGACCCGCTGGTTACCACGTGGTCGACGATGGTGTCACGCTCCGACGCGGCGAGGATGCCGAGCGGGATTGCGACGACGACCGAGATGAGCATCGCGACGGCGGCGAGCTGGAGCGTCCGCAGGAGCCGCGGCCACACCATCTCCATGACGGGTTGCCCGGAGATGAGGCTCTCTCCGAAGTCCCCGGTCATGACGCCACCGACGAAGTCGACGTACTGGACTGGGAGCGGCCGGTCCAGTCCGAGTTCCTCGTTGACTTGTTGTATCGATTGCTCGGTTGCTTCCGTCCCGAGCACGATGTTCGCGGCGCTCCCGGGAAGGAGGGTCGTGATGCCGAAGACGACGGACACGACGATGAACACCGAGAGGAGCGCGATTGCCGTTCGCTTCACCAGGTAGAGGTAGTTCATAACGGGTCTTGCTGGGTCTCGTTATTTATCCACCGCGCACTGGCTGATGAAGTCCTTGATGTACGTCGGGTACATGTCGTAGTTCTTCACGTAGTCCTTGTATCCACCGTAGAGCTTGGGGTGGAACGTGCCAACCCACGCGCCCTCCTGGTGGTTGATGCGCTGCATCTCGTTCATCGCTTCCAACTTCGCTTCTTCGCTGGTCGCGTTCGCCGCCCGTTCGTACGCTTCGTCGTAGGCGTCGTTGCTCCAGTTCGCTTCGTTCCACGGGCCTTCGGACCGGAGGGCGAGCTGCGGAACCGTGATACCGAGGACGCGCGTCGAGTAGTTCGAGATGTACCAGACGTCATCCTGGTTCCAGTAGTCGGACAGCCACTTCTCCTCGGTGAGCCGGTTGATTTCGAACTCGATGCCGATCTGCTGCATCTGCTGCTGGAAGAGCTGTGCGATGACCTCCTTCGCGGGCACGCCGTCGTCGTAGTGGAAGGTCTTCATCTCGAGGCCGTCTCCGTATCCGGCCTCGGACAGGAGTTCATTCGCTTTCTCGACGTTCGCGGTCTTGCCGAAGGTGTCGCCGACGTCCAGGTCGTCGTTGTACTCCGTGTGGACTGGCGTGACCCCCGAGTGGTGGCCGAGGACGCCCTCCGGGGAGACCGCCTCCAGGATCTCTTCCCGGTCCAGCGCGTACTTGATGGCCTTGCGGACCTTCGGGTTGTCGAGCGGTTCGACCGTCGTGTTCAGGATGATCGGGTACTGGAGCCCCGACGTCTTCTTGACGAGGGTTGCGTTCCCCGACACTCGCCCGGCGACGTTCGGGGAGGTACGACTCATCGCGTCGATGCTCCCGTCGGACAGCGAGTTCGCGCGCTGGATGTTGTCCGAGAGGATGTTCCACTCCAGTTTGTCGAAGTACGGGAGTGGGTCGCCGTCGACGCCCTCGAGGTGGTAGTCGTCGTTCGCGGTGAACGTGATGTCGTTCTTCTGGTTCCAGGTGTCCAGTTCGAGCGGTCCCGTCCCGTGGTCGGTGTCCTCGAGCCTGGACGGGTCGTCTTCGAGCACCTCTTTCGGTACAATGAAGAACGCCCCGCCGGTCTCGGAGATGCGCTTCGTGAAGTCCAGGTCGGGGTTGTTGAGCGTGATTTCGACCGTCGTTTCGTCGACGACGGAGAGGGATTTCACGCCGCTCAGGCTCGACGCCGACCCGGAGTAGTCCTCGGACGTGAGGTAGTCGTACGAGGCTTTCACGTCTTCGGCGGTCATCGTCGTGCCGTCCGTGTTGCTGAACGTCGCGTCCTCCCGCAGGTTGAACGTCCAGACGGTGTAGTCGTCGTTGACCTCCCAGTCCGTCGCGAGGTTCGGGTGCACCTCCAACGATTGGTCGACGCGAGTGAGGCGGTCGTACATCGTCTCGGCGATGAGGTAGTCCGCGAGGAAGCCGCGGAAGGGCGACATCGTCTGGACGCCCTGTGCGGCGCCGACGACGAACGTGCCGCCGCGCGGCAGCGACGATGGCTCCTCCGTATCGGTACCGTCCTCGTCGGCGTCCTGAATGGTGGCGTCGCCGTCGCCACCATCGCCGCCGTCGCCGCCCCCGTCGTTGTTACCCATGCAGCCGGCGAGTCCGGTGACGCCGAGTGTCCCGAGGGTGGCGCCGAGCTTGAGTACCGACCGCCTGTCCGTCCCGATAGTCGTATCCGTGTCTCCCTGTGGCATACGATTACCACCCATGGAATCCTATGCAATAAAACTATGTATATATCATTTAACCATGTGGTGAAGTGGTTGGGTCTTGTCCCGAGCCCGAACCTCCCGGCATCGGCGGTCCACACGCCCGCAAACGGCGACCCCCCGACCGATAGTTCACGCTGGGACCGCAAGCTACACGACACCGCCGGCACGCTCACGGGCACGCGACCAAGAAGCCACCTTGCAGGAGCGCAAAGCCACAGGTGTACAAGCGCGAAGCGACGGACCAGGACCCGCGGCTCACGGAATCGGACCCCCGGCCTCCGGAAGCGGAGTCCACGGCTACCTCGCGAAAGTTTATAGGGCACCCTCCGGTGATGTGTGGTATGCGAACAGCAGCAGTCCTCACTGCGTACGACGAACCACTGACGGTGACGGACGTCGAATCCGTGACCCCGAGCGCGAACGGCATCGTCGTCGAAACCGACGCCTGCGGTATCTGTCGCAGCGACTGGCACGCCTGGAAGGGACACTGGCCGTCCGTCCCGACCGACGATCACATCCTCGGCCACGAGCCCGCGGGAACCGTAACCGCCGTCGGCGACGACGTCGAGAACTTTTCGGTCGGCGACGACGTCGGCATCCCGTTCAACGTCGCGTGCGGGCACTGCGGTAACTGTTGGTCGGGCGACTCGCACCTCTGCTCGGACGGGCTGAGCCTCGGCTTCACGGGCGAGCTCCCCGGTGCGTTCGCCTCCGAGTTCGCCATCCCCAACGCGGACTTCAACGCCGTCCACCTCCCGGACGGCATGACCGCCGTCGAGATGGCCGGTCTCGGCTGTCGCTTCGCGACGGCGTTCCACGGGCTCGCGCACAAGGCGGACGTACACGCGGGCGACTGGCTCGCCGTACACGGCTGCGGCGGTATCGGCCTCTCCGCGGTCAACATCGGCGCCGCACTCGGCGCGAATGTCGTTGCCGTGGACCTGGACGAAGACGCTCTCGACCTCGCCAAGCAGGTCGGTGCGACGGCGACGGTGACGGCCGACGAGACGGACGTACCGAAGGCAGTACAGGACGTCACGGACGGCGGGGCGGACGTCTCCGTCGACGCACTCGGCATCGCGGAGACGTGCCGGAACTCCGTCGACTCCCTCGGAGAGCAGGGCCAGCACGTACAGGTGGGGATGACGACCGACGACGAAGCCGGCGAGATAGCGCTCCCAGTGGACGCGATGGTCGGCGCGGAACTGGAGTTCGTCGGCGTCAAGGGCATGCCACCGAATCGCTACCCGGAACTGTTCCGGATGATCGCCGGCGACAAGCTCGCGCCCGCGGACCTCGTCACGAACGAGGTGGGTCTCTCGGATGTCTCGGACCGGCTCGCGTCGATGGACGACTACGGCACGCTCGGGATGGAAGTCGTCACCGAGTTCTGACGGTCAGGCCGTCGATTCTGCCAGTTCGTCGACGAGGTCCCAGTCGAGGTCGATGCCGAGTCCCGGGTCGGTCGGCGGGACCACGGCGCCATCCTCCGCGGTGAGCGGTTCTTCGAGCAGGAAGTCACGCGTGTCCAGCGACCAGCCCGGCGGCTCGATCGGGTACTCGCACCAGCTCGGGTTCGTGCAGGCGAGCAACTGCACGTTCGCGGCGAACCCGATGCCGTCGTTCCACGTGTGCGGCGCAAACTGGAGCCCGTGCATCTCCGCGACCCCCGCGATGAGCTTCGTCTTCGAGATGCCTGCACTGAGCATCACGTCAGGCTGCAGGACGTCGAGTGCGTCGTGGTCGACGAACTCCCGGAACTGGTGGACGCCGTTGTTGAACTCGCCGCCCGCGATCGGAATGTCGGTCTTCTCGCGGAGGCGAGCGAGTGCCTCGTAGTTCAGTTGATTGAACGGCTCTTCGAGCCACCCGATGTTCCCGACGTCCTCGAGTTCGCGCGCGACCGAGAGCGCGTCGTCGAACGTCCACGTGCCACCGCCGGGATGGGCGAAACTCCAGCCCATGTTGAGGTCGACCATAATCGTCAGATCTGGATACTCGTCCCTGACGGCGCGGGCGACGGCGAGGTCGTCGCCCATGTCGTCTGAGTGGAATCGTAGCTTGATCGCCTCGAACCCCTCGTCGACGCGGTCGGCGACCCACTCGAGGCGTTCGTCGACGGGGCGGAGTTCGCCGCTGGACGCGTACGCGGGAATCGGCTCGCTGTCCCCACCGAGCAGTTCGTGGATGGGCTTTCCGACCTCCTTGCCCTTGATGTCCCAGAACGCGATCTCGAAGTGCCACGGGCGCGGGCCGTACGAGTTCAGCGAGTCGAGGTCGTCGAGTCGTTGCTCGATGTGTCGAGGGTCCTCCCCGACGAGATACTCCCGAGCGAGGTCGAGGGAATCGACGCGCGCCGCGTCGCCGGTGACGGACGTGATGCCGCTGATTCCAGCGTCGGTCTCGACCTCGTAGAGCTGTACTTTGTGGACGTGTTGTTCGAACCCGGGATACCACGACGGTTCGAACGGCGCGTCCATCTCGTAGTCGATGTGGTAGGAGTTGATGTCCGTGATCTCCATGCTATCTGTCGGTTGCTCCAACAGATTCGACACACGGCACAGCCCCACTTCAGTCTTTGCCGGCCAGTCCGGCCAACGAGTCCGGAGCGAGCGCGCGCGACGTGAACATGTGCATTCCAGTGGAACTTCGCCCAGCCGGCCGCTCCCGGGATTCTGCCCCGAGAGGCTGGAGGGTTAGCTGTAGTCGTGGTAGACGCTCTTAATTTGCGTGTACTTCAGGACGCCGTACTTGCCGTCGTCGCCGCCCATCCCGGAGTCGTTCCACCCGATGTGGTGGCCCTGCCACGCCTCGCCGAGCGTCCGATTCACGTAGGTCTCGCCGTAGTCGAGGTCCTCAACCGTCCGCATCGCCGTCTGGTAGTCCTCGGTGAACACGTACGACGAGAGCCCGTACCGGGACCGGTTCGCGTACACGACGGCCTGCTCGACGGACTCGACGGTTACTATCGGCGTCACCGGACCGAAGACCTCCTGCTCGACGACGTCCATCGACGGGTCGACGTCGCCGAGCACCGTCGGCGGATACCAGAATCCGCGCTCGAAGTCGCCACCCGAGAGCGGCTCGCCGCCGGCGAGGAGTGCCGCCCCGCTCTCGACGGCTGCCTCGACTGACTGGTGCGTCCAGTCCAGTTCGCCCTGTGTCACCTGCGGCCCCATTTCGGGGTCGCTCTCCGGCGGCCCGAGTTCGAGCGCGTCCGTCGCCGCGACGTACTTGTCGGTGAACTCCTCGGCGACGTCCTCGTGGACGAAGACGCGTTCGGCGCACGTACAGACCTGACCGGCGTTCGTGATGCGAGCCGTGAGGATGTCTTCGACGGCGGCGTCGACGTCGGCGTCCGCGGCGACGATAGCGGGCGCTTTTCCGCCGAGCTCCAGCGAGACGGGCGTGAGGTTCTGCGCGGCGGCCTCCATGATTTTCTTGCCAACGCTCGTGGACCCCGTCATCGTCACCATGTCCGTGTCGGGGGCGGTGACCAACGCATCGCCGACCGTGCTCCCACCGAGGACGAGGTTCACTAGGCCGTCCGGCAGGTCGAGTTCCTCGTCGAGGAGTTCGAAGACGCGTATCGTCGCCAGCGGCGTGGTCGAACTGGGCTTGACGACGACGGCGTTCCCGGCGATGAGCGCGGGGAGTATCTTCCGCATCAGCACTGCGATGGGGTAGTTCCACGGGATGATGGCGGCGACGACGCCCATCGGGTGGCGCTGGAGTTGGATCTGCTCGTCGCGGTTGTCGCTCGGGACGATGTCGCCCTCGATGCGGCGACCCCAGCCCGCGGTGTAGTCCGCGAGCGTGAGCGTTCCCGTGACCTCGCCGTGGGCCGCGCTTCTCGGCTTGCCCTGTTCGGCCATCAGGACGTCGCCGACGTCCTCGACGTGGTCCTCGATGACTGCGCCGATGTCGCGGATGACCTCCGCGCGCTCGACGCCAGGCATCGCCCCCCACTCGTCCTGTGCGGACTGTGCGGCCGAGAGCGCTTCCTCGACGAGTGCCTCGTCCGCACTTGGAATCGTCGCGATTGTCTCCTCGGTCGCCGGGTTCGAGACGTCGATCGTTGGCGTGCCTGTTCGCCACGTGCCGTCGATGTAGTGACTGGTGCGGACTGTCTCCACCATACCTCGGTTTCCGGGAGAGCAGGTATAATACTTCGGGGCGACGTGCCCTCGCCGTCGGCTTTCGATCGCGAGCGACACCAGCACCGACGCTATCGTCGGCGATATGCTCAATCGCGATGCCCTTGCCAGCGATGCGGGTTGTGCCGCGTGGCGACGCGTAGAACTACGTCGACTGGACATGTGCGTGTATTGGACTCAAAGAGAGACGTGAACATGACCCGGAGTATATTTGGGGGCACGTAGTCCCCTCGTCGTCAGAAGAACGATTCCTGCAGTTGCCGGAGGTGGTAGAGCGGTGAGTCGGTATTCAGGCTGACGTCGGCGGCGGAGAGTGGCTGGTCGGTATTTACCGGTCGTTCGACGGTCGCCCCGCGGAGGAGTTCGAAGGGGACGAGTTCCGCATCCGTCGCGACGTCGGCGTTCTGAATTCGTCCGTAGATCGTGTCGCCACCGCCACCGGCGATGGTCTCGCCGGGTTCGAGGTCTCGCTTCGCCGCGGCGACGACCTCGGTCGTCTGCTCGGTCACGACGCCTGTCGGCCGGTCGTGGAGGCCGGCCAGTGCGACGCTGACGATGGTCTCCTGGGGGAGGTGGTACGGTCGGTGGAACAGCTGGTAGCGTCCCTCCGACGTCGTACGGATGTTGTACCGCTGGCTCAGGTACGCCTGCGTCGCCTCGTTCGTTGCCTCCGTCACGACGAATGCACTGGGGTTGTCGTCCGTCGGGGTGACGGAGTCGATCACCCCCGTCTGGTCGAGGACACCGCCAGCTTCGGTGGGCCTGAGCGTCTCCAGCAGTCCGTCCTTGTCGGTCTCTGGCATGTGGATGCCGTCGGTGTCCGTCGGCAGGCCGAGCGCGTTCGCGGCGGCACACAGCTCGACGGCCACCTTGGTCCCGTCAAGGAACGTGTTGTACATCCGGGCGTCGGGCTCGCAGTTCTCGATGAACGACTCCGGGAGGTCGTAGCGGTCGAGCGAGTCTTCGTGGGTCGCGTGAGGCTTGAACGTCAGTTCGGTGCCCTGGCCGGCGGCGATGATGTCAAGCCCCTGCGTGCGCGCCCAGTTGTAGAGTTCGACGACCTGTGCAGGTTCGTCGCCGTACGCCATCGAGTAGGTGACGCCCTGGCGCTCTGCGAACCGTGCGAGGAGCGGGCCGATAGTCACGTCGACTTCGACGCTGACCATCACGACGTCGTTGCCGGCGTCGATTGCTTCCCAGGCGTGGACGGCGGCCGCTTCCGCGTTCCCGGTCGTCTCGATGACGACGTCGACTGGCGCACCAGCCGCTAGGGCTCCGTCGCTCGTCGCGACCCGCTGGTCTGCCGCGAGCGCGTTTTCGATGCCGGAGGCGGTCTCTTCGATGGCGACTGCGTCGTCCGGAACGCCTGCCCGTCGATACGTCTCCTCCGCTTTTCGTCGTTCTAGGTCTGCGAGGATCGTCGGCTCGACGCCGGGTGTTTCCTCGAGTTGAATCGCGACATGCGAGCCGTATACGCCGGGGCCGATGAGGGCCACCGAGAGCGGGTTCCCTACTCGGGCCTCTAGGTCGTGCAGTACGTTCATCCGTGGTTGGTACTGTTCGACCCGGTAATTAAGTGTTTTGTAGGCTCTATTATTGTTTCTCCTGGCCGTGAGACGATATCGGCTGCATCAGGGCCTGAGACCTCGACCCCTCACAATGACCGACCCTCGGAAGGAAGAACGGACGAAGGACTGCGTGAACCAGGGGTTTCTCTCATGGTGAGTCATCCACGCTCACGCTCGAACCAGTGACAAATCGGGCAGCCGACGATCCGCAACGCCCAGCTGGCCGCCCTTGCAGGAATTCGAAACACTGGCTCGGTCGCTTCGAGTTGCTGACCGACCTCGTCTCGAACCGGCCGAACGACAGCCGCTCCTCCGCGATTACCGTTGCCGAGGCGTCCCGGCCCTCTCTGGGCTCCCGACGCTGCAGCGAGTTCGCCGAAACCCCTCGATTCGGTATGAGAGAACCGTCTATGCGACCACTGCATCCGACGCCAAGCACATCCGCGAGGTCGCCAGATACGGTCACGTGCGGCGGTATGCTAAAGACGCAGGGCAGATATTGTACGGACATGACCACGCCACCGATGGACGACGACCAAGCGGTGATCAAATCGGTCGACACATCCCTGGACATCATCGAGACGCTCGTGGGAGCGGACCCGATGACGATTACGGAGCTGGCAGAGACGCTGGACCGGTCGCCCAGCAACGTCCTGGCACACCTGCGAACGCTTGAGCGCCGGGGATTCGCTGTCAAAGAAGACAACCGCTATCGGCCCGGGCTTCGTTACTACGAAGTGGGAAATAGCATCAAGGAGAACTACCCACTCTACGAGCATGGTACTGAACCTGCGGACGACCTCGCCGCCGAGACCGGGGAGTTCGTCTGGCTGATGGTCGCCGAACACGGCTGGGGATACTATCTGTACAAGACTGGCGGCAGCGACGCCGTCGAGAGCGGGGCCTACACTACGGGCAGCCGATGGCATCTTAACGCGACCGCCAGCGGGAAGGTGGTGCTCGCCCACATGGACGACGAAACGCTGAACGAGGTCATCGACGCGCACGGCCTCCCTTCGATGACGCCGAATACGATTACCGACCGGGAGGAGCTCGCGTCGGAGCTGGAAACGATTCGCGAGCAGGGATATGCCAGCGACCAAGAAGAGGCAGCGATCGGGATTCGCGGCGTCGCCGCTCCAGTGCGTGGACTGGACGGCGTTATCGGCACCGTCTCCCTCTCCGGCCCCGCTAGCCGTATAAAGAGCGAATATTTCCACGAGGAGATGCCGCGACGCGTCATGGAGACGGCCGACATCATCCGCATCAAGTACAACGGTGCGGCAGCGGTCGACCGCTAATTCGATTGCCAGGGCGTTCGGTTCCGTTTGTCGCGTCGTCCACTTTGTCCTCACCGGCCCCCGTAAGCAGCTATTGTCACAGACATAACGTTGTAACAGAGTGCCGCCGGTGTATCGTGGGCGAGAGTGTTCCGATTCGGACCACGGTCCCGTTCCGCGAACGTTGGTCGCCAGCAGAGAACCACCCCAGCTCTACCGTTCCGACCGGAGGCGCTGGCCGTTCCGGCCAACCGACTACTGACACACCCCTCCATATCAGGCGTATCACCCACGTCTCTCATCGATGCGTGACCGGTTCCACGACCGCCTTGGAGTCACCCACCCAAAGTAACCACTATCGTCATCTCGTCATATCACGGCGAATTAGCGAAGCAGGCGAGTTTACTAGGATTAAGCCCGCCTTCCCGCTTCATTTCATATTAAGTTCGACACTTCGACGTTCTTGACAGACTCTAATTGTATTTGGTAATTGGTTAGATGCTCGTAAAGGCACTGTCTAGTTGAGCGAGTTTGAGAAGCGAGGAGGTCGTAGCGAGAAGTGTGCATGCAACTCGCAGGCCTCCTCATGAAAACGTTGGAAGAGAGCCACCATGACGTTTGGGAGAACGAGCGCACGCCGACTCCCGTCCGACGGGTCGGGGTGCGCCTCCACACGGCGGGGCTGTCGATCCGGGAGATGGTCGCCATCTTAGAACTGCTGGGAGTCCACCCCTCGCATGACGTGGTCTGGCAGTGGAAGCATCGGCTGGCCGACAGCGAGCCTGACCCGCCGACGGCCTGGCCGTCGCGAGTCGCCGTCGACGAGACCGCTGTCCAGATCGGGCCGGAGTGGTACTGGCTGTATGCGGCGGTCGATCTCGACTCGCTCTATTTGCTGGATATCGGCGTCTTCAGTCGTCATGGCACCGATTCAGCGGCGACGTTCCTGCACAAACCCACCGAGAAATACGACGTCTCTGCGGCTGAATTCCTGGTCGACTCCTACGGCTATCGGACTGTCCTCGCTCGATTAGGGCTGAGCGGTCAGGTCGAGTATAGCGACCGAAACCACGTCGAGAAGTGGTTTCACACGTTCAAAATGCGAACTGACCGCTTCCACACGAGTTGGGTGGGCAGTCGGCCGGCCGTCGCCGAATGGTGCCAGCGGTTCAAACGCTATTACAACCAACATCGGCCGAATCAGGCGCTCGACGGACGAACGCCAGCCGAGGTGCTAAACTAGACGGTGCCTCATCTTTATAAGTTTCTGGACAGATGAGTCCTCTGGAAGTGGAGACGGATACCGAGCCGTATCGCGTGCAGCGTAACCGACTCTCCGTCAGCAAATCGTGACTCGCAGTCTCGGCGACGAACGCCGATGCGAGTGGCTTCGTGCGTCACCGCGAAAGATACACGCCGCTTCGTCCGTCAGATCTCCGTGAGCAAGTTGTACGAGTCGGACGTGGCGGCTGCGTCCTCGGGGAGCAACGCTGCAACGAGGTACTGCGGATACGGTTCGAAGTGTTCGACGAGCCGTGCGATCCGGTCGGAATCGATCGCCTCGAGGGAGTCCAGTAGCATGAACGGGACCTCCTCGTGGACGTCGTGGACGAGGTAGCCAGCCAGTGCGAAGACGAGCCCGGTCACCTCGCGTTCGCTCTCCGAGAGATGCCGGAGCTCGTCCTCGTATGCGGCGCCGCTCTCGGACTCGCGCACGATGTGGAGCGTGAACTGGTTCTCCGAGACCTTCCTTCGACCCTTCTTGACCTCCTGGACCGTCCGCTCGATCCAGATGCGGGCGATATTGTCGTACGCCAGCGCATCGAGGACTGCTTCCATCTGGTCGTTGAACGACTCGACGGCTTCCGCCTCGATCTGGTCGATTCGGGTCCGTAGATCCTCCAGTTCTTCGGTGAGCTCTTCTCGACGCTGTTCCAGTTCCGCACGCTCTTCGAGCGTCGTTTCGATGTCCTCGATCTCTCGGCTGACTTCCTCTCTCTCGGTCTCCAGTCGGTTGAGGTCGACCTCCAGCTGGTTCGCTTCCTTGTGGAGCGAGAGGATCGTCTCGTCCTGCTGGGTCTGTAGTTCGTCGATCTCCGCCTCGATGTCGTCGATCTCTGCTTCGAGGGAGTCACGTCGGTCCTCGAGGTCGTCGATGCGACCCTCGCGCTCCTCGATCTGTGACGCCGTGCGCTCGAGTCGGTCCTGCACTTGATTCCGCTGCCGTTCCTTCTCCTCGTAGGTGATCCGTTCCTCTTTCAGGTCGTCGATCTGCTCGTCGAGGTCGCGGCTCTCGCTCAGTTTCGACGTTCGGAGCTCACGCAGTTCCTCGAGCGTCTCCTCGATGGCTTCCTGTTCGACGCCGTGGCCACACGTCCAGCAAACGACGGTCTCCGAGTCGTCGACGAGCTGTTCCGTGACGTCCCGTTCGTGGTCGTGGCCGCCGTCCTCGGTCAGTGCGTCCAGGATGTCCGAGCTGGTGCCCTCCAGATTGTCCTCGTTGAACTGGATGATTCGCTGGAGGGTGTTCATCTCCGACTGGATCGACTGCTTCCGATCGCGGAGGTCGTCGATCTTCCGGTTGATCTCCTCGATCTCGCCCGCGGGCGCGTCCGGGAGCTCTTCGGCGTCGCGTTCCAACTCCTCGCGTTCGGCCCGCAACGTCTCGAGGCTCTCTCGTTGCGCGCGTAACTCCTGTCGAACGCTGTCGATCTCGGATCGAACGTCACCCAGCTCCGACATCCGTTCGTCGAGCTCTCGTTCCTCCTCTCGTGATTCGTCGACCGATGCGTCGGCCGTCTCGATCTCTTCTCGCTTCGCCTCCAGGGCGGCCTCTTTCTCCTCGATCCTGGTCGAGAGATCCGCCCGGTCGTCTTCGAGAGCGGGGAGCCGTTGCTCGAGTTGGGAGAGTTCGTCCAGTTCGTCGTCGATGCGGGACTTTTCTTGCTCGAGGGTATCGATCTCGGATTTGATTGCCGCGGTGTCGACCGGTCGCATGATGAGGTCACGGAGGTTCTGGTCCGTGAGCACTGCCTGCCGGGATTCGTTCGTCGCGAGCAGGAACGCGTAGAGGTCTCCCAGTTCCGGGTCGTCGAGGTACGGCTCCCCGTCGCTGGTGACCGTCCCGTTCTCTCGGGTGAATCGACGCGTGTACGTCTCGTCGTCGAACTGCAACTCGACGAATCCCTCTTCGGCGTCGCTCTTCAGGGACGCGTCGTCGCTCCCCAGGACGGTCATGATCGAGCGCAAGAGCGACGTTCGGTTCGTCGCGTTTCGTCCGGATAGAACGTTCACTCCCGGTTCGAATTCCACTGACGTGTCCGAGATCCCACCGATGTTTCGGACGGTAAGCTGGACCGACTGTCGTTCTCGAGTCGCCTGAGCCATAGTATCAATCACGGAACTGTCTCAGAAAAACCTTCTCCTTTCAGAGACGGCCGTCGACGAGACGGCCGCGGCACGAGCGAGTCGGTGACGGGACGTCATTCGGCACTGCAGTCACAGCCGCCCTGTTCGAAGAACGAGGGGGCGTCGTGACTCCGGCCGCAGCGCTCGCAGATGATCTGGATGTCGTTGAGGACACTGAAATCGCCGACGGAGATGGCGCCGGAGTTCTCGAGGTCTCGGATCTTCTGTTCGGTTACGGCAGTGGTTCGGCCTCGAAGCTGCTGGATCGTTTCGGCGGCGCTCTCGAGTTTCTCTTCCGGACTCTGCTGGGGTCGTTCCACGCCGCGATTCCGTTTCAGGTACCGGTGCACCGTTTGGTGGGAGATGAAGTCGTCCGTGACTGCCTCGACGTCGATGCCGCTCTGTTCGAGCCGGGACTTCACGAGCGTCGCGCCCGTGTCCTCGTCGTCGGTGAGTGCGCTGTAGACCTCCTCCACGTCCCCACTCAGGGTGAACGTATCACTCGCATCGATGGCGGATCGAAGGATCTCCTTGTTGACGTAATCGGCGAGCTGCCGCGTACTGTACTGGTCTGTCTCTCCAGTTCCCAGCCATCGTTCCTCCAATCGCTCGCCCATATCGACCAGCCCGTGTTCGTCCATGACACGCTCGATCTTCGGCGTACTGGGTGCCCCACCGGCGGAGTTCGATGTCATGCACATGGATTATCACTGGCAAGTAATAAAGGTAGTCTTGGCCGGTGGTCCGAGCCTGGAAAGATTCTGGCCGAACGCGTTACCGACGTTCGTCGACGCATTGAACGGGGTGGCGATGCGAGCAACCAGCGAGCGCCGACAGAATGTTACGAGATTGCGTCAATACCGGGGACGAGAACGTAGTATTAGGCGAGTAGTCTGCTTGGAGTGCGTGAGGTCGACGGTCCGTTTTGTCTATTTCCAATAATTATCACTAGTGGAGTGTTCTGCCGTCCCTGGGTACCGCGTCGACGGTCCCAGGACGGCGACGACGGTTGGAGGGAGAGGCGATTTCGATGTGCTCTTCTCGATAGCGACACGGTGGCCAGTCATCACGTAGATGAGCGGATCCGAGGGATCGATCCAGTTACACCGATAAGATTGTAACAGGTTCTGTCTTCGATGTGCTGCCGACGGCGGCGACGACGCTCGCTTGATCAGCATCCCGAGGTACAGATCCGGACGTCTTCGACGACCTCCTTGCGCCAGCAACGAGCACTCGAATGACAAAGTCGATGCAGCGCTGGAGCACGCCTAGGAGTTATCGAGAGTTTACAGGAAGGGATGAGGTGTCGAGAACGATGCAACCAAGAGGACCCTCGATACCCGCCCCATCGCGCTTACATACAAAACATATAGCCTAACTGAATAGCTATAGAACTGATAGTACTGTTCTCTCCGTAGTAGCGTACGCGGTCACGTGACAACTCGCAGGGGTGGAACGTCGAATCGTGGATGACCCGTCGATTGCCCTCATTGGGCGGCAACGCGATTGTACGCTGGAGATCCCGCTCGAGTACTGCTTCAGAATCGGTGCGCTTTCGCTGGTACGGTTCGGTTGACGGTTCTCGAGCAGTCGAGGGGGTCGAAAGATGAACGTGTGGCCTCGTTGGTGAAGCGATGGGGTCGGGGTGGACTTTCGAGAACTGCCAGGATCGTCTTCCTTCGACGTTCGGTCTCGGTGAACCGATAACCATCAACTATCTGTTTTAACACCGTATTCATAAGCTTCACAAAGGGAATGTGTGGTGGCTCCGTGCCTCCCTCGGTTCCGGACCGGTGGTGTGGGCGGATCGGTTCACAGCAACCCGCTTACTTACGTAGCGCGGGGTGTGGTGCTCAATGTCATACATCGGCCGCATAAACGTCGGCCATCCGATAGGCCAAGACGCGTTCCAGACCGTCCCAGACATGGTTCTCCAGGCGGAGACGTTCCGTTCGCTCCGGACGGACAGTGGCGAGTCCTCTATTGGGCGTCGGGCGACGACTTCGGGGCCTACGAATCCGCGCTCGCCGACGACCCGATCATCGCCACGTACAGCTATTCCCGTTCGCTCGTCTCGTGTTTGAGGACGGCGCTCACGTATTCGTCCGCGGTTCGTCTGGCCGTCGCGAGCGTATCTGACTCGTCGAGGACGACAGCGCGAGCCCGAGCGCCGTCGACGATCGTCATCAATGCCCGTGCCACGTGTTCGGTGTCGGCGTCGACGAAGACGTCTTCCTGGATGCCGCGATCGATCACGGTCTCGAGCATGTAGCGGACGTACTCGTCGTTCTGCTGGAAGCGCTCGCCGAAGGCGTCCTTGTACGGTGCCTGGCTTCGCATCTCGAGGACGGCGATCAACAGGTCGTGGTGGTCTTCCGGAGCGACGAGTAATTTGTCGAGCAGTAGGTTCAACCGTTGTTCGGGATCGGTCGTCTCGACCTCGTGTATCGTCTCGACGAACCGGTCGAGGATGTAGTCGAGGAACGCGACGAGCAGGTCGTCTTTCGTGTCGTAGTGGTAATGGATGGCAGCCGTCGACTTTCCGTACTCGTCGGCGATCCGCTTGATGGTGAGGTCGGCGTAACCGTGCTCCTGGAGTGCGCGGTAGGTGGCGCGCATGATCTCCGCGTCGGGATCGGAAGCGGCCCCTTCCGGGGAGTCGCTCATTGGTCTCCCATTCGTCTCCCGTCAGATAATTGTTTTGACCTTCCAATCAGCGCCGGCGATACCTGCGCCACCCTTTCGTCGTCCCACGGCTGGATCGTCGGAGGCATCTATATACGTCAATTCCCAACCCTTTTGACTAACTAGTTAGTAAGTAGCGTATCGATCACATGGCGGACGATCTATCCACCCAGGCCCCGAATGCGGCGTATCTTCCCTGCAGCGTGCACCGAACTGTGGGTCCAGCCTGCAGCGTGCACCGCGACGCGGATCCAGCACATCCGGCGACCAGCAACCATCCGTCTGACCGACGCTACGACACCACGGCCAGAGACAACGAGCAGCAGCGTGTCGGAGACGAGCACGCGGAGGCCGCGACGTAATGAAACTGCCAAGCCGTCTCCGTTCGCTCTTCAAGGGCCCCGAAGCGTTCGACCTGACGTCTGGCAGCATCGGGAAGCCGCTGTTCTTCCTCTCGATGCCGATCGTCGTCACGAACCTCTTCCAGACCGCGTACAACCTCGCGGACACGTTCTGGCTCGGCCAGTACGACACCGACGCGCTCGCCGCGATCAGCTTCGCGTTCCCGATGGTGTTCTTGCTCATCTCCCTCGGCATGGGCATCTCCGTCGCGGGGAGCGTCCTCGTCGCACAGTACACCGGCGCGAGCGAGGAACGCGAAGCCGAGTACGCCGCCTCCCAGACGGTGACGTTTGCCGTCATCGCCTCGGTCGTCCTCGGTGCCATCGGGTACGTCGGCGTCGACACGTTCCTGGGTCTGCTTGGTGCGTCACAGGACGTGCTGCCACTCGCGACGAGCTACATGGAGGTCATCTCGCTCGGCCTCCTGTTCATGTTCGGGTTCGCGGTCTTCGTCGCACTCATGCGCGGCTACGGCGACACCATCACCCCGATGCTCGTCATGTTCGGATCGGTCGTTCTCAACATCATTCTTGACCCGTTCCTCATCTTCGGCTGGACGGTCGTCGAGAACGCGCCCCTCGTCGGCACGCTCTCGTTTCCCGAACTCGGGATCCGGGGCGCGGCCATCGCCACCGTGTTCTCGCGAGCGCTCGCGCTCGTCGTCGGGCTGGCGATCATGTTCCGCGGGAACCGCGGCGTCCAGATCCACCTCCGTGACATGGTTCCCGATCTCTCGTATCTCCGCCGACTCGTCCGCATCGGCCTGCCGGCGTCCATCGAAGGAACCGGCCGTGCGCTATCGATGAACCTCCTCCTGGTCGTCGTTGCGATGTTCCCGGACGCGGTCGTTGCCGCGTACGGCATCGGGACGCGCGTCTTCTCCGTCGCGTTCCTCCCCGCTCTCGCCGTCGCTCGCGGCGTCGAGACGATGACCGGCCAGAACGTCGGGGCCGACAAACCCGACCGCGCCGCACGAGCCGCAGGACTGGCGGCGAAAGTCCTCTTCGGCGTCCTCACGGTCGTCGGAATCGTCGCGTTCCTGTTCCCGGAACCGATCGTGTCCGTGTTCGTCGGTGCCGACCAGCCGAACGGCGCCCAAGTCGTCGCCGTCGGCGGCGAATTCATCCGGTACGTCGCGTTGACGTTCGGATTCATGGGCATCATGCGGGCGTACACGGGGAGCTTCCGCGGTGCCGGGAAGACGCTCACTGCAGCGGCCATCTCCGTGGTGACGCTCGGCGTCGTCCGCTTCCCGATCGCGTGGCTCACTCCGGGCCCGCTCGGCGAGACGGGCATCTGGCTCTCGTTCGCGATCTCGAACGTCGCCGGAGCGATCATCGCCTACGCGTGGTACCGTCGCGGCACGTGGCGCGATAGTGACCTGACCGAATCCAGGGTCGACGTCGACGATCCGAGCGTCGAGGCGACGGCTGGCGACGACTGAGACCGATGCGTGACGTCCCTTCGAGCCCTACCCTGGTCCGATGGCCGCGACGTCGGCGCCGACCGTCGCGAGGGCGTCGGCGGGATTCGGGTCGCTGTCGGCGAGATGCGTGTACTCGTGATCCGGTATCCTCGACAGCGCCGCCGTGATCGACTCGCTGTACGTCTCGACGCCTGGTTCCGTCGGGTCGTCGCCGCCCCAGACGTCCCGGATGACCGTCATCGAGTCGATGCGGACCTCCAGCCGGCGCGGCTCGTAGCGAGCCAGCAGTTCAGAGAGGCCGAGCTGGAGGGCGGCGTACTCGGCGACGTTGTTCCCGGTTCGAGCGCCGACGGGGCGACCCAGGCGGGCGAGTTGCTCCTCCGAAGCGTCCACGATGACGGCGCCCGCTCCTGCGGGCCCGGGGTTGCCACGCGAACTCCCGTCGACGTAGAGGACGAACGCGTCGCTCGTCGCCTCGGGGACGGGCGGCCCGGCGAGTTCGGAGGTCAACAGGCGCTCGAGCGCGCGACGCAACTCGGCCGGAGTCGTCGTCGGGTCGAACAGACCACCGTGACCGGGGACGGCGTCGTCGATGGCGTCGATCGCAGCAGGCACCTCGTAGCCGACGCCCGCGAGGACCTCGTCGACGAGCGCGGCGACTGGCGAGAGGTGTTCGGCCGGCAGGCGTTCGTCGGTCACGATAGCCTCTGCGCCGAACTTCGCCTCCGACTCGTCCTTCCATCGCTCCCGACTGCTCTATGTGGGTCGTCGCACCACTGCATACGGGACCTCGATGCTCGAGCACTATAATCTCTGCAGGTGATCCTGGATGACGGAATCGAGAGTAGAATGCGCTAGAGACTCGCGTTAGACGCGAATGCGGAATCGCACCTCGATCTCGTCAGGTCCGGTGACGGCGATGCCGTCGTCCACTTCGGTGATGGCGTACTGGCTGTCCGCGATTCGGTCGCGAACTGCGTCGAGTGCCGCCTCGTCTGGAAGGACCACTTCGAACCAGGACAGCCCGCTGCCGTCGACCGGCTTGGACCGCTGATTCCACGTGTTCGCCCCGAGATGGTGGTGGTAGCCCCCGGCGGAGACGAAACGCGCGGCTGGCATCGATACCTGTACGTCGAACCCGATGACGTCTACGTAGAAGTCGCCGAACGCTTCGAGCGATGATACCTCGAGGTGGACGTGCCCGACGTCCGTACCGGCGGGCAGGCCCGCTTCGCCTGCGGCAGCAGCCTTCAGCGGTTCGAGATCGAGCGGATACGTGCCCATGCGGACGGTCCCGTCGTCGCTGCGCGGCCACTCCTCGCGCGGGTAGTCGCGATAGATCTCGATGCCGTTCCCTTCCGGGTCGGTACAGTACAGCGCCTCGCTCACGCCGTGGTCGGACGCGCCACCGAGGTGCCAGTCCGACCGAATGCGAGCCAGTGCGTCCCCCAGCGCCGCACGCGAAGGGACTCTGAACGCGTTGTGGAAGAGGCCCGCTCCCGACTGGTGCCGAGCGAGTGCGTCCGGGTCGTGCTCCAGCACGAGGAGCGGCGTCTCGTCGACGCCGAGGACGGCGGTCGCATCGGAGCGTTCGAGGACGGTGAGTCCAACAACGTCTCGATAGAAGTCGGTCATCTCCGCGAGCTCGGACACCACGAGTGCCGTCCGTCCGATGCGAACCTCCGACGGCAACGTCTCCCGGTCTTCGTGCACGGTCGATCGAGTGTCCGCGTTCGACCCGGAGTCGGTCTCCTCCATCAGGCTCTCGACTCCGGCGGGCCACCGGTCGCGCCCGTCGCTGCGTTCTGTCGTTCCATTACAGTACCTCGTTTGGCGCCAAACCCACTTATAGCTCCGGCAACACGGGCGTAACCAGGTTATGTCGGCCCAACCTCCGGCGGGAGATGCGGCGGACGAGTCCGACGTCCAGCGGTGCAACGCCGACGTCTGCACCGTCGTTTGCGCGGTCGAAGTGGTGGGGTCGAAGTGGTGGGGACGAAGTGGAGTCTCGTCGTCCTCGACTCCCTGGAGGACGACGGGATCGTCGACAACCGCAGGGAGCTCGCGTCGCCAGTCGCCAGCTAAGACGCGTTGACCGAGACGGGAGCCGACCGCTGTCCCGCCTTCAACGCGCTGGACGACTGGAGTGTGGACTGGCTGGACTGACCGGGACGCACCACCTTCCCGAACTGGTGGACGACTCCGGTGTCGGGCGACGATATCGTGGGAACTGACCAGAAACGACTTGTAAGCTGGGCTGGACGACACACCATGGACTGGATCGTACTCTCCGTGACGCTCGGCGTCCTGATCGGACTCGGGTACCTCTACCTCCGCTCGTACTGGATCGACGACCCTGGCCTCAATAGCGAGATCTTCCGGTGAGCGGGACACTGCTCGAAGCAGTCGACAGAAAGCGTTTACCGGAACCGAGTCTCTGTCCCAATGAGTAATGTGGATATCCGAGAGGGGAGTGAACCGAGAATGCGCGCGAAGGTGAGAGGACATGAAACCAGCGGACCGGGTATCTGATGACGACGGGGGAGCCAGTTTGCCCGAGTACAGTCGCCGGGGGTTGCTTGGACGGGTGGCCGGCGGTGCCGCTGCAGTCGGCGGGGCGAAGGCGGTAGACAATATTCTCGTCGGATACGGACGGCTCAGTGGCACGAACCTGCTGGCTCAGGACCTCGAACCGCTGGCGTCGGACGAGTTCGGACCGTCGCCCTTCCGACTCACCCATCGCGAAACGACGCTCCGCTACGAGGACGAGGCGATCACGGTGACGGGGCCCGAGCAATCACAGCGTTTTCGCCTGACGGCAGATGCACCGCCGGCGAGCCGGATCGACGCTGCCCACCAGTTGCCGGGGCGACCAGTCACGGAACTTCACGCAGACGTGCCCCTCCTGAAAACTGGCGACGTCTCGTTCTCGTTTCACTCCCTCCCGGAGTTCCTTTCGGCAACATCGAATGCGACACCGCGTCCATACTCCACACTCGCCGTTCGGGGACGAACCGAGGACGAACCCGCCGTCGAGACGATTCGCGAATTCACCGGCTCCGAACCGTCTCGAACTCCCGAACTGATATCGGGATTAGCTGCTGGATTCCAGCAGCACGCGCGATACAACACCGAACGGTATCTTGCGCGAACGATCCAGTTCAATCTGCTTCTCGATACGGTTTCGTTGGACGAACCGTTCCGCCAGCCGACGACGTTCGAAGCCATGTTAGAAGACGGGACGTCACCGCTGCTGTGCTGGGACTTCACAGAACGTTCGATCGAAGCCCTCCACGCCGTTTCCCCCTTCCAGCAGACGATACCGATCGTCGCAGCGCGAGTCGACGATACCCGCCACGGCCACGTCTATACCGCAATCGCGAGCGTCGTTCGAGACGAGGACGGACTGCACGTCCCAATGACCTTCCTTGATTATCGAAACGCAGTCCTCTTCGACGAAGGGGTGCTCTCACTCCCGTTCTCGGACGAGATCGGGGCGTTCGATAGCCGTCATCGAGCCACCAAGATCCGGTGGTGAATTGAATCGACTGGCGTATCGCAAATTCTCGATGTCACACGGATCGCTTCGATGGGGAGGCCTCGTCGGTTCGCGTATCTTGCTTTCCACGTGACGCTTCGCAATGCCGGTCCGTCGAGTACAGGACGCAGTTGGACGTGGTCTGTGAGGACGACGCCCTGTGTGGTACACGCACACACCCCCTTCGACATCGACATGCCACGACCACCGAAAGAATTGTGTGTTTAGTTATTGGTCTTGGGAAGTGTCAATTCTAATCTAAGCACCTCGTCTGTGGATTACACGGTAACAGGCATCCCGTTGCGCATAGTTCTCGTCCGCTTCTGAGCGCACTATCAAACGGTTCTGTGGTACTAGCGATAGAGGGCGTCTGGTGGCGTTATCCGTCGTCTTCAATCTGCGTCTCTCCATTGGATTCGGAGTTAGCATTTTTCCTGTGGACCCGATCTATCGTGTGTGGAGGATGCATCATAGAAGGACACAGGGTCCTCCCCGAGTGTAAGCTGGGATATATATGTCTTCAATATATTAATGATATAGTATGGCTCTATCATATATTAGGATCTGTCATATAGCGCTTGGACTGGTGGCTTTAGAAAACCGATGAATGTGGGCCCCGTACGAACTTGATTGCCGAGTCCCTGCACTCACGAGTTTCACGGTCGAGTACCCATAGCGGGGTCGGCGGATACCATCGCCGACTCGATGACGTTCTCCGGGCGACTCGTGGATCGTCAGCTGGCTCCGCCCGTTTCTTCGAACTGTTTTGTCGAAGTTCAACGAGCGAGAGAACCACGCTTCGGAGGGAGGACCTGTCGCTCGCCCTGGCGGGCGACAACACGGGTAGCTTTTATAGAGATCGTTCATAGTTGACTCCCGAGCCGTTCAGTAATGGCCAGTCGGTCAGTCTCGCTCTGGAAGGCCACTCAGAGTCGCCTCTGCGAAGACTGCTGCTACCTCAAGGATGGATTCGGTCGCGGTCTCCTCTTTTGTGGAAATCAAGTTCCATCGAGCGTTTCGGTGTCTCCGCTCGTTTCAGGGAATCGGGAGCAAAGCGGCCACCGCCTTCATCGAGGTGGCCGGTCCTCTATATCGAGGCCGAGATTACGCACCGTTTCGTTACTCGACGAGTCTTCGAACACCACGCACGTTCAGTCGCAGAACACTCGACGAGGTTAATCAGCAACAGGTCGCAGAATCATTACAGCACTATAGGTGTAAAATTGAGGCGGCGATCGGCGCAGTTGTCGCTCGTCGTCTTGATACCATTACAGCGTCAGTGGGACCGTGATGCCTCAAGACCGGATATTCGTCCGGCGATGCCGGAAGTCAGATGGACTCAGGAGTGGTTGATGTTGACTTCGACGATGTTCGTGGTCCTCCGTACAGTGTCCGGGATCTCCTCCGTGAATCGCTGTCCCTGCATCCGACTCACCGGCCCGGAACTGCTGATCGCCCCGAGCACCTCGCCGTCCTCGTCGCGTATCGGTGCTGCAACGCACCGCATTCCCCTGACGTACTCCTCGTCCTCCGTCGCGTATCCCTGCTCTCGAACGACGTCCAGTTCCTCGAAGAGGGCTTCCCGCTCGGTGATCGTCGTATTCGTCCGCGCAGGTAGTCCGCGCCGGTCGATGATCTCCGCGACGCGGTCCTGCGGTAGATGCGCGAGGATCGCTTTGCCCAGTGCAGTCGCGTGGAGGTGAACGCGTTCGCCGGTGACGGTTTCGAGCCGGACTGCGTCGTCGCCCTTCGCCTGATAGAGGAAGTGCCCGAAGCCGTTCTCCTCGACGAGAAGATTGGCGTGCTCTCCAGTATCGTAGGCGAGCTTCTCGACTTCGGTGACCGAGACGTCGTATACCCTCCTCGTACTCCTCGCGTAGCCCCCTAGCTCGAGGAATCGAATGCCGAGGCAGTACTCGTCTTCGCGACTGACGACGTACCCCAGCCGTTCCAGCGTGCGAACGTGGTCGTGGACTGTGCTCACGGGTAGTCCCGTCAGGTCGCTGAGTGTCGAGATCCCGGCTCCATCCTGTTCTCGGAGGACGGTGATGATCTCGAACGTCGTCTGCAGTGACTTGACGGGTACGTCCCCGTCGACAGCCCGTTCCATACGATAACCATTTGCACATTTTTACTTAGGGTTTCCGGCCTGACCGGATGCATCTGTCACATATCTCGACAGCGGGATGGCCCTCTCGCCTCATGGTTTCTGCCTCGTGCGGGTTCGGCCCGCCCCGAACCCCTGGTAAATACCCGTCCGGTATCGCCGGATTCTTGCTAGCGACGCTACACGACGAACGTATCCGAACCGCAAGATAGCGTTGCGGTAGTTCGGTCGGGAGGCCCAGAATCCCCCCTCCGTAACCCGAACACATATAAGCCCGTACTCGGTCCGTGATAGCAGACCAGGTGATGTGGCTTGGCAAAACGTAACGGCGAAAGCGACCCGTATAGCGTTCTCGACGCCGACGGCCGCCTCGAAGACGAAGCCGCGATGTCGTACTTCTCGGACGATCTTCTCCGAGAACTATACGAGGACGTCAAACTCGCGCGACAGTACGACCGCCGGGCGGTGTCCCTCCAGCGACAGGGTCGGATGGGAACGTACCCACCGATGTACGGACACGAGGGAGCGCAGGTGGCGAGCACGCACGCTCTCGACGACTCCGACTGGCTCTTCCCGAGCTACCGAGAGAACGGGGCGGTCATCACGAGAGGCGTCGACATCAGCCGAAACCTCATGAACTGGATGGGCCATCCCGCCGGAAAATCGTACTCCGAGGTGGAGAACGTCTTCCCGCTCGCGAACCCGATCGCGACGCAACTCCCGCACGCCACCGGCGTCGCCTGGGCGTCGAAGCTGGCCGGTGACGAACTGGCGGCCCTGTGCCACTTCGGCGATGGGGCGACGAGCGAGGGCGACTTCCACGAGGCGATGAACTTCGCTGGCGTCTTCGACGTGCCTGCAGTCTTCTTCTGCAACAACAACCAGTGGGCCATCTCCGTCCCGCGCGAACGACAGACGGCGTCGGCAACGATCGCCCAGAAGGCGGCAGCGTACGGCTTCGACGGCGTGCGCGTCGATGGAATGGATCCGCTCGCGGTCTACGTCGTCACGCACGACGCACTCGCGAAGGCCAAGCGATCGGACGGCACGGAGCCCCGACCCACGTTGATCGAGGCCGAGCTGTATCGTCTGGGTGCGCACTCGACGTCCGACGACCCCGGCGTCTATCGCGACGAATCTCAGACCGAAGCGTGGAAGGAGAAGGACCCTCTGTCGCGACTCGAGTCGTTCCTGCGGCGAACTGGCCGGATCGACGATGAGGCCATCGATGCCATCGAGGCGAAGAACCGACGCCGGATCGACGACGCGATCGACGTCGCCGAAGCGTTCGAATCGACTCCCGACGAGATATTCGAGGAGGTATACGAGGAACTGACGTCGAGACTGGAGGCGCAGTCCACGGAATTGTCTGACTTACTGGAGCAGTTGGACTTCCCGGACACGGACCACTGATCAGATCGCGATCTCATCGACGTCGTACGAACCGAGCGACTGCACCCACTCGGTTCGGATCTGCTCGTTCAACTCCGCGATCGCGTCTTTCGTCCGTTGCTCGTAGTAGCCGGCCTCGAAATCGACGTGGATGACGTAGTCGCCGAGGCGTTTGCCGCTGGGTCGTGCGTCGACGCGCGCGATGTTGATGTCATGGGTGGCGAAGCAGCGAAGGAGGTCGACGAGAATTCCGGGTCCGTCTCTGGAGGGATACACGATCAGTGAGGACTTCGTTCCGACGTCCGATCGTTCTTTCACGGGTCCGAGAACGAAGAACCTGGTGACGTCGGTCTCGCGTGCTTGGACCTCGTCGAGGATCCTGATTGATGGGTCTTTGCTCGCGGTGCTCGGGTGAGCAACCGCACCGACGTCGGAGTCTTCTATCGCCCGTTCGACACCCCGTACGGTACTGGAGACTGCAGTTGTGTTGACGTCGGGGTATCCGTCCTGGATGGTCGATTCAAAGTGTGCGATTGCCTTGGGGTGGCTGGCGATCGTTTCCAATTGGTCGTGCTGGCCGAGTATAGCGTAGTCGATCGGCGCGACGAGTTCCCTGGTCACCGCTACCGAAGCCTCCGAGAGGGCGTCGAGGCTTTCTGTGACACTCCCCTCGATGCCGGTCTCGATCGGGATCACAGCCCGTTCGAACGCACCATCATCGAGCGAGGCGATGATCTCCGTGACGGTATCTTGAAACCGAACACGGTCGTCGATCGCGCGAGCCACGCGAGACGAGTACGTGCCTTCGGGACCAAGAGTTACGATCGGTGACTGTCCGTTCATTCTTCGAGTTCCCGTCTGCAGCACCGAGACGGGTATCGCCATCCGAGCTGAGTGGTGGTTCGAACGACGACGCGCGATAGTGAGTCTCTGAGTGGTGCCATGCGTAGGTTGATACTGGTTGGCGATGGTCTGCCTGCGGCGAGTCGCTACTTCACCTTACGTACGAGTAGTCAGATAATAGTTCTGCTATTACGGTGATGATTGTGAATTCCGGTATACTTAATAATTCCCTATGTTTGCATTGCGTTGGCATGAGTGACACCGACAACCGAAAGGTAGAGATGGGGGACTCTGGCGACGGGAGTCCTTCGATAAGCCGTCGCCGGATCGTGCAATCGCTCTCCGCTTCGGCCGCCGCTGGACTGGCTGGCTGTCAAGGGATGCTCGGTGGGGGCGAGGATGGTGAGTCTGGCGAACGAGTACCGAAGCTGGTCCTCGAGTACTGGGCCGGGCGCGGCGGGACGTCGAAGATCTTCGAGGACACCGCGCCGATGGTGCAGGACGCTGCCGAGGAACTCGGGATGGAACTCGAGATCAAGCCGGTCGAGTTCACGACCCAGATCGGGCACACGTCCGGCGACATGCGGACGCACGACATCTCGTACTGGCAGTTCTCTCCGGTCCCGGACCGGCTCGATCCGGACGAGTTCTGTCGCCGATTCACTGCGGGATGGGCTGGTGGGAACGGCAAGCACAACCCCTCGAACTTCGTGAACTGCGACGTAACGGAGCCGTCGCTCGCGCAGGCCTCCGCGAGCAGTCAGGAAGAACGACAGGAGCTCGTATCGACCTCCCAGGAGCGACTCACGGAGAACTTCGCCGCGATGCCGGTCGCCGCGAAGGTCGGATACTCCGCGTATCGGACCGACGAGGTCGACCTCGACGGAGCCGGCAGTCTCGGCATCGCACGCACGAACCCCGACGTCTACGCGAAGTCCACCCCGACGAATGGGGACGAGATCATCGCGTACACCTCCCCGGAGATGGTGCAGACGTCCAACTTCGCCGTAATATCGAGTTCCGCGTCCCAGGGCGTGTGGAATCAGCTCGTCCATTCGCCGTTGGTCGGCTACGACTCGGAGTTCAACCTCGAGAATCGACTGGCGAAGAACTACGAGGTCACCAACGACGGGAAGACGGTCACGGTCGAACTGAAGGACGCCACGTTCCACAACGGCGACCCGATCACGGCCGAGGACGTCAAGTTCACGTTCGAGCAGCTCGCGGCGAATACCGGCGTCTACACGCAGGCCAGCGAACCACCGTACGACTCCATCGAGGTGCTCAACGAGAAGACGGCGGAGTTCAACTTCACCGAGTCGTTCCTCCCGATCGTCAGTCGCGTCTGGCCCCGATGGGGTATCTTCCACAAAGACTCATGGGTGGAGGCCGGCGCGGAGGACGATCCGGAGAACGTCGAACTAGATCCGATCGTCGGCTCCGGCCCGTTCAAGGTCGCTAACTTCGAAACGGACTCCGAGCTGGAACTCGAGCCTCACGACGGCAATCCGGTGTACGACGTCGACCATCGTATAGTCTTCACGGTCTACCGGGACGTACAGTCGATGTTCCAGGCGTTCAAAGCGAACGAGGTCGACATGGTCTCGCAGCTCTCCCCCGGCGTCTACGACCAAGTCTCTGACATGGACAATGGCGAACAGGTGGGCGCGAACTACCATACGCCGTTCAGTCTGTTCCCCCAGTTCCCGAAGCCGCCGATGAAGTTTGAGGAACTCCGGCACGCGCTCGGGAAGGCGCTGGACCGGAAGAAGATGAACGCCGTCGGGTTCCTCGGCGAGTCCGAGCCGGAACTCGCCGGTACGCTGTTCACGAAGAACCACCCGAACCGTCCGTCCGAGGATAGCCTGACGAAGTACACTGACGACCCGACTGGTGACGTCGAAGGTGCGAAGCAGCTCCTCGAGGACGCCGGATACACCACGGACGGCGACGAGCAACTGCACTATCCGCCGGACAAGGACCTGTCGCCGCGATGGCCCGCGGAGGAGACGCCGGATCCCGAGGACTTCCCCTGTCTGGAGGGGTAGTCGGCCGGGCGACGACATTTCGACTCGAATCATACCGCAAACGCATTTGCTTCACTCCGAATGACACGTCAAGACTCCCCCATACCACTCCCGAACCTCCTGGCGAACGTCAGGGACCACTACCTGCTCAGGAACGTCACGAACGGCATCAGCAAGATGCTTGAGGACAGGATGACGACGGTCTACTTCCTGTTCCTCGTCACCGTATTGGTCCTCGGACTCGTTGGACCACACATCGCACCCTACGAGTACGACGAAACGCTCTACACCGACGACGGAGAGGTCAATCGCCTCGCCGAGCCCTCTCTCGAGCATCCGCTCGGGACGAACGACGTCGGCCAGGACGTCCTCTCCCGCGTCCTCAACGGCGCACAGCCGACCGTCATTACTGGACTACTCGGTGGCGGACTGATAATCGGGATCGGCATGACTATCGGCATCACGGCGGGCTACGTCGGCGGGCGCGTCGAGAACGTCTTGATGCGCTTTACCGACGTAATGTACGGGGTTCCGCTCATCCCCTTCGCGATCGTCCTCGTTGCGTTCTTCGGGGTCGGCTTCATCGAATCCATCGTCGTGATCGGCCTCGTCCTCTGGCGCGGGAACGCGCGCGTGCTTCGCTCGCAGGTCCTACAAATCAAGGAACGACCGTTCGTCCTCGCAGCGCGGACGACCGGCGCGAGCAGGTCCCGGATCATCTTCAAGCACATCTTCCCGAACGTCGCATCGATGGCGGTGCTGTTCTTCGCGCTCGGCGTCGGGTACTCGATCATCATCCAGGCAGGGCTCGCGTTCATCGGCGTCTCGAACCCGTACGTCCCGTCGTGGGGGATCATGGTTCGGAACGCGTACGACTCGGGGTACATGGCGACAGCTTGGTGGTGGTCCGTCGTCCCCGGCGTCCTGATCTCCCTGACCGTCCTCTCGACGTTCATGTTCGGTCGCGGGTACGAAACGCTCTCTGGACAGGCCCAGGACGAAGCTCTCGCGGAGATGGGATAATGGCTGACGCACTACTCGAAGTCGACGACCTGACGGTACAGTACGAGACCCCCGACGGCTACCTCACTGCGGCGTCAAACGTGTCCTTCAGTATCGAGCCTGGCGAATACTTCGGGCTCGTCGGCGAATCCGGGTGCGGGAAGAGCACCATCGCCAAGGCCATCCTCGGCGGGCTCGATAGCAACGGCCGGATCGCGGACGGCACCATCCGGTTCCAGGGCCGGGAGATCCAGGACCTGTCCGACCGAGAGCTCAGCGAGGACGTCCGCTGGCAGGGCATCTCGTGGATCCCCCAGGGATCGATGAGTAGCCTCGATCCGATGCGGACCATCCGCTCGCAGGCGGTCGAGATCGGGCAAACGCACACGGACATGACGGAAGCGGCCATCACGGAGAAGTTCAGCGAGATGTTCGAAGTCGTTGGCCTGCCGACCGAGCGGATCGACGACTACGCGCACCAGTTCTCCGGCGGCATGCAACAACGAGCACTCATCGCGCTCGCGCTCTTCCTCGAACCGTCGCTCATCGTCGCCGACGAGCCGACGACCGCGCTCGACGTCATCATGCAGGACCAGATATTCAAGTATCTTGACCGGATCCGCGACGAAATCGACGCGAGTATGCTCATGATCACGCACGACATCAGTCTCGTCTTCGAGTCGTGCGATAGCATGGCCGTGATGCACGGCGGACAAGTCGCGGAGTCCGGGTCCGTGGACGCAGTCTACAACAATCCACGACATCCCTACGCGTTCATGCTCCAGGACGCCTTCCCCGACATCAGAGACACGGATCGCACGCTCCAGGAGATCCCGGGCGAACCACCGCAGAGTTACGGAGCGGTCACTGAGTGCACGTTCGCCGACCGGTGCCCGTACGCGGTCGACGAGTGCCGAAACGGCGCACCGCCCCTAGAACGGATTGACGACCCCGAACGCGCCGACGGGAAATCACACCTCGCGGCTTGCGTCCGTAGCGACGAAGCGTACGAAGAGTACGATGCAGAGGCCGGGCAGGCCCACGGAGGGCAGCGACAATGAGCGACCCGCTGCTCGAGGTCCGCGGTCTCGAGAAGTACTTCGAGGAGGATACCGGGCTCGTCGACCGCCTCCTCGGCCGCGAGAACCAGACCGTTCAGGCCGTCGACGGCGTCACGTTCTCGCTCTCGGAGAACGAATCGAAGGCCGTCATCGGCGAGAGCGGCTGCGGGAAGACGACGTTACTCCGGACGCTCGTCGGCCTCTACGAGCCGACCGCCGGCGAGCTTCGCTTCCGTGGGCGTGACGTCTCGGAGTTCGACAAGCAGGACTGGAAGGATTTCCGGAACGACGTCCAGATCATCTTCCAGGACCCGTTCAACTCGCTCGACCCCAAACTCACAGTCGAGGAGACGCTCAGGGAGCCGCTGCTCGTCCACGACATGGACCGGCAGGACGAACGCATCTGGGACGTCTGCGAGCGAGTGGAACTGAACCCGCCGGACCAGTACCTCGACCGGCTCCCGAAGCAGTTGAGCGGCGGGGAGAAGCAACGCGTCTCGATCGCTCGTGCGCTGATCGTCGAACCCGACGTCCTCCTCGCGGACGAGCCGGTCTCGATGCTCGACGTGTCGACGCAAGCGTCGGTACTCAACCTCCTCGGCGACCTCCGGGAGGAACTCGGCGTCGCGATGCTGTACATCTCGCACGACCTCTCGACGGTCTCCTACGTTTGCGACGAGATCAAGGTGATGTACCTCGGTCGAGTCGTCGAGCAAGGCCCGACGAAGCAGTTGCTGGACGATCCGAAGCATCCGTACGCGAGGAGTCTCATCCGCGCGATCCCGATCCCGGATCCGAACCATCATCGAGAACGGACGACGATCGACGGGACGCCACCGAACCCGGTCGACCTCGGCGACGGCTGTCGGTTCCGCGACCGGTGCCCGAAACGGATGGAAGTCTGCGAGAAGACGCCGCGGATGGTCGACGCGGGGGACGGTCTGGAGACAGCGTGCCACCTGTACTACGAGCACGGGGACGACGACGATTCGAACGCCTCACCGGACGCTGCCGACTCCACGCCGGAGGTGCTTTAAATGAGCAGAGTCAGATACATCGCGTTCAGAAGCGTCCAGACCGTCTTCCTGCTCTGGGCGATGCTGACGCTCCTGTTCGTGTTCTTCCGGTTGATGCCGGGGGACTACACTGACATCATGCTCGCACAGGGCGCCAGCACGAGCGCTGTCGAGAATTTCAGGGCCAATTGGGGACTCGACGACCCACTACACGTCCAGTACTGGCGGTACCTGGTGAACTTCGTCACGCTCGACGCCGGGACGTCCCTCCAGTTCCGGGTTCCGGTCGTTGAGTACGTCCGGATGAAACTGTTCAACTCGATCATCCTCATCGCGCCCGCCATCACGGTCGCCTACCTCCTTGGTAGTACGATCGGCACGCTCGCGGGTACCAATCGAGGCTCCCTCACCGAGAAGTTCGGGATCATCCCCGTCATCTTCGTCGGGTCCTTCCCCGCGTTCTTCATCGCCATCGTCCTCGTCATCGTGTTCGCCGGCTGGTTCGATTTCTTCCCGACCGGCGGGATGACGACCACCGGGACGACCGACGCTGCCGACGTCTGGTACGAGCAGTACCTCTCCGCCGACTTCGGCTATCACTACGTCCTACCGTTCGTCGCGGTCGTACTCCGATATCTCTATCTCCCGACGCTCATCATGCGGACGAGCATCGTCGAGGTGCTCGGTCAGGACTTCTCCTACTACTACCGCATGACTGGTATTCCGAAGGTGAAGCGGAACCTCCACCTCGCTCGTCACGCGAGCCTCCCCGTCATCACGCTCTATCCCGTGTCGATGACGCGAGCGATCGGTGGACTCGTCCTCATCGAGACCGTGTTCAACTGGCCGGGGATCGGCTTTACGCTCATCCAGGCGGTGCTCGCACGGGACTTCCCGGTCGTCCAGTTCGTCTTCTTCCTGGTCGCCGCGTTCGTCATCCTCTCGAACTTCGCCGTCGACATCGTCTATGGGATGATCGATCCCCGCGTTTCAGTGGACGAGTAGGGACGTCTCTCCCTCTCGTCACTGCGAGTACAGTACCACAGGCTGTGACCGACGGCGACCGTTCCTCAGTTCGGCTTCGCGTTCGGCTTCTCGGCGAGCGCGATCAATTCCGACTCGACCACGTCCTCGTAGTGCGCTCCATAGAGCCGGGACTCGATCCCGCCATCGGCGACGAACAACGTCGCCGGTCCCCCCTGGACGTCGTACGTGTCGTGCAGGTACCTGGCGGCGTCCGGCCCGTAGATTGCGAATCGCGCGACGTCGTCCGTGAACCCGCTCAGTAGCGATTCCAGGGTCTCGCGCATCGTGTCGCACGGATCGCAGTCGTGCCGCCACACGTAGACGATCGCTCGATCACAGACCGCTTCGACGACCCCGAGTTGACGGCCAGCTATCGGAACGAACCCGTCGGGAACGCCATCTTCGCGAAACGGGCCCTCGACGACCTGATTGACGACGAAACCTGCAGAGACCGCTTGTTCGAACGAGACGTCCTCGAGGTGATCGCCGAGCGCGCACAGCTGGGCCGCGAATCGGGCCGCGCTATCGTCCACAGAATCTATCGACGAATCGTCGATAGATCGGTCGAATCGCGTCTCGAGTGCGTCGAGCACCCTACGAGTGCACTGGTCTCGATACGATTCGACCGTCTGCCGGAACGCAGGGGCGAGCGAGAACTCGCCGGCCTCGGCCGGAACCAGAACGTCGGCGTCTACCAGCGACTCTACGGTCAGCGGCGTACGCATACCTCACCACATACCCCCCAGTTACGTATGCGTTGTGCTCGCCGTCGAGGTCGTGGTTGGATTTGCTGATGCCGTACTTCGAGCGCTCTGTCTCACGGGGTCGTTCCCGCCGCGACCGTCCAGAGGCCACCGAGAGTCACGACGAGGGTGAGGAGGATCGCGAGCGTGAACCCACCTGTGTAGGTGATGCTCGCGGTTCCGAGGGGTGGCATTGCGAGTGCCGCGATTCCACCGCCGACGTTGAACACGCCGACGATGGCGGTGTCTTTCTCCGGGCTGAACGTGCTCATGATGAGCGGGAGATAGATTGTTGCGGTGCCACCGAGGCCGAGGCCGAGCAGGAAAATCGCGACCAGGAGCCCGGGGACGGCGGAGAGGAACAGGAGGCAGGTGCCGAGGACGACGCAGACGAGCGAGGCGAGGAACGCTCGCCTGGAGCCCATTCGGTCGCTCAGGTAGCCGCCGCCAACTCGCGAGATGATGCTGAACCCGCCGATCAATCCGAACGCGGTGGAGGCGCCGGAGTCGGTGAATCCACGAGCGACGAACAGGTCGACGGCGTATCCGGCGAGCAGCTGGTACCACGCGAACGAGAGCGCGATGCCGACGAACAGTAACTGGAACGTCCGGGTTCGACCCAACCGAGCGAGCCATCCGACGATGTCTCCGGTCGACGCTGACGACTGTTCGGCCCACGGTGGTCGTCGACAGACGAGCGCGACGAGGAGGAACGCGGTAGCGGTGACCGCGACGACAATCAGGAATCCCCGTCGAACACCGTATTCCGCGATGGCGTGCTGCCAGACGGGCGGGAGGACGAACAGTCCGACGCCGTTCCCGGTGAAGATGAGCCCCGTCGCAGCCCCCCGACGGGTCTCGAACCACCGTGGCACGACCGAGGCTACCATCACGACGACGGTCCCGAGTGCGACGCCGAGGGCGACGAAGACGACCGCCAGTCCGACGATCGAGTCCACGAAGTACAGGGAGGGAGCCAATACACCAGTGACGACCGTACACACCAACAGCACTCCTCTAGCCGGGAACCGGACGCCGAAGACGCCGACGAGCCCGGAGCCGATGAAGAACGCGAACAGCATGAGCGCGAACGCGCTGGAGAGTTCGATCGGCGCGACGTCGAACGCGGCGCTGAACGGCTCGCGGAGGATGCCGTACGAGATGGTCGTACCGAAGGTGAACACCATCGCGAACGCGCCAACACCTGCGACGAGCCAGCTACGACGACTGTCCGGTTGCTCCGACGACTCCGCGGTCACGTCCTCGTATCGGGTTCGCCAACTGAAAGCATTGTCCTTCACGGATCGAGAGAGACGAGTCGACACGCCAGCGTAACGTTCCTTCTCGCGGGCTGTTTAGGTCCGGCCTCCAACCGGGACGACCGGCAGCGAAGCATCTGCTCGAAGTAGACAGAGTTCGCATACAACCCCTATAATAACAGTATATTTATAGTTATAGTTATGGGGCGCGGTGACGAACATGGGCTCGAAAAGAGGATTCCAGTTCGAAGAGGTCGGCGATTCGCTGCGGATCGTGAGTGTTCGAGGTTACGACCACGACTCGGACGACGTGACGCTCGTCGTCGACTGGCAGGACGAGACGAGCGTCGGGTCGTTCGCGCGCGTTCGACGCGTCGCTCGTCGACGAACGCATCGAACCCGTCGACGGTAGCAGCGTCGCCCGTGACCGCTTCTCCGTCTCCGAGGTGGTCGAGACCGACGACATCGTCCAGTGCGGCGGCCTCGCGCTCCTGCCGGAGGAGAGAGCGGTAATCCATCCCGTTCACGGGACCGGCCACGAGAGATAGCGACGGTACGACGGGCGGTTCGGCTGGACTCCACCTATCGCGTCCTCGAGTTCGTGACCATCTCGATGCCCGGATCGACCCGCGGTCGATTCGTCTCGGAAACCACCTCGGTCGTTCACCTGGTTCCCCTGCGTAACGGCGAATATGTAAGCTGCGGGTTATAGATACATAGTTAATATTTCGAGGTGGTCAATCGGGGCGGGAGTTATGAGTCGACGACGTTGGAGGAGACGTCGGATGCGATGGTCTCGTCGCTCGTCGGGCGTCGGTCTCGTGGGGAGAAGACGCGAACGAACCAAGATGTGGGGCTCGTTCGGGTTGATATTCCGGTCCACTTTGCGCGCTCTGGGTCGATCTTTCGGCGAAACCGACCTCGCATCTCGCCGGAACGTTTTTATCCATAATCGTAGATTGTGTTATTTGATGGCACGCGACAATCAGAGTGACGGGTATTCGGATTCCGGTACCAGCTCACCCAGACGGCGACGGCTGCTCCAGGCGGCCGGCGGATCGAGTCTCGGACTGCTCGCGGGCTGCATCGGCAGCTCGCTCGGCGGCGGCGGTGGCGACGACGGCCCGATCACGATCGGGTCGCTACAGCCGCTCTCGGGGAACTTCGCCCCATGGGGGGCGGCCCACTCCGCGGGACTCCAGTACGCGATCGACGAGGTCAACGCCGACGGCGGCGTCCTGGATAGAGAGCTCGAGATCGTCGAAGCGGACACGGAGAGCAACCCCTCGGAGGGTGATTCGCTCTTCCGAAACTTCGTGGAACAGGACGGCGCCGTTGCGCTGACAGGGCCGGTGTCGAGCGACCTCGGCATCCGAACGGCACAGACGGCCGAAGAGATGGAAGTCCCCATCGTCTTCCACATGGCCGGCAGCCACGAGGCACTCCGGAAGAGCTCGCGGTACACGTTCCGCGTCGGGAGCCTCACGGCGATGATGGACATCCAGAACCAAGTGGACCTCATCGCGGAGAAGGGGTTCGAGAAGGTCGGCGCCATCATGGCCGACTACGCGTGGGGGCAGTCCGTGAACGATCAGATCGACGAGCGCATGCCCGACGACATCGACCTCACGAAGTCCGTCGTCCCGCTCGGCGAGAGCGACTTCAGCTCGCAGCTCCGGGACATGCCCGACGACCTCGAGATGATGATCGCGTCCGGGAATCCCCCCGGCCAGATCCCCATCCACAACCAGCTGCGCGAACTCGACCTGGACCCCGAGATCACGACGGGCGCTGGCTTCCCGCCGTCGGTCCTCTTCGGCGGCCTGGGCGCGGAGAACGCCGAGACGTTCGGGCACATCCACATCGTGGACCCGTACAGCGACGATTTCAACGATCTCGCCTCGAGCTACGCCGAAGACACGGGCGAACGCATGGACACCCACGTCGGACTCGGGTACGTGGCGGGCGAGTTGATCACGACCGCGATCGAGAACGCGGGCGAAGCCGACCCCGAAGCGATCGCGACTGAGATTCGGAACATCGAACTCGACACCATCCTCGCGGCACCGCTCAAGTACACCGAGTACGGGGAGATCGACGACGTCGTGACGATGTTCAGTACGTTCGAGACCGGCGGCCCGGACCACTATCCGGACGGCGACTACAGTCTCGTCGAGTACCACCGGAGCGAACCCCTGAGCGGCGACATCGTCGAACCCTACCTCGAAGACGACTGGTAGGCTCCCGGTATCGTTCCGGTCCGATTCTCAGTCAGCCGTGAAGGTACGACTCCTTGATCCGCTCGCTCTCCAGGAGCGCCGCCGCGGAGTCCTGCGCGGCGACGCGACCGTTCTCCAGGAGGTACGCCCGGTCCGCTAGCTCGAGCGCCTCGTGCACGTGCTGTTCGGTCAAAACCACCGTCACGTCCTCGCTGATGGCTTCGACCTTCTCGAACACGCGCCGTGCGAGTTTCGGTGCGAGGCCGACGGAGAGTTCGTCGAGCGCGAGTACCTTCGGCTGCGCCATCAACCCGCGGCCGATCGCGAGCATCTGTTGCTCGCCACCGCTCAGCGTGCCCGCGTCCTGCGACCGTCGCTCCTCGAGGACGGGGAACAGGTCGTACACTTCCTCGATCGTCTCCTCGTACTCGTCGCGGTGGAGGTACGCGCCCATCTCCAGGTTCTCCGCCACGGTCAGTTCGTTGAACAGGTTCCTCGATTCGGGGACGTGAACGAATCCCAGGTCGACGATCTCGTTCGGTGAGAGTCCCGCCGTGTCGCGCCCGAACAGCTCGACGCGGCCGTCGTCGACCGCGAGTAGTCCGGACATCGTCTTCAGGAGCGTCGTCTTCCCGGCGCCATTCGGGCCGACGATGGCGACGATGCGGTCGTCGTCGGTGATGTCCATCGAGACGTCCCAGAGCACCTGGAGTTCGTCGTAGGAGACGTCGATGCCGTCGACGTGGATCACGTGACACCACCCAGGTAGGCCTCTGCGACGACGTCGTCGTTCTGTACCTCCGCGGGCGTTCCCTCCGCGATGAGCTGTCCGCTGTTGAGGACGAGGACGCGGTCGGTGCTCCCGAAGATCGCGTCCATCACGTGCTCGATCCAGAACACGGAGACGCCGAGTTCGTCGCGGATCCGTTCGATGGTCTCGGTCAGGTCGTCGAGTTCCGCCGGCGTCAGCCCCGACCCGATCTCGTCGAGCATCATCAGTCGAGGTTCGCACGCGAGGCCGCGCGCGAGTTCGACGTGCTTCCTGTCGGCGATCGTCAGTTCGCTCGCCTCGGTGTACGCCTTGTCCTCCATCCCGACGAACGAGATGTAGCGGTGCGCGAGATCCGCCGCTTCGTCCCGAGAGCGCTTCTCGCCGGAGCCGAACACCGCGCCCGTCAGCACGTTCTCGAACACCGTGGACTCGTCGAACGTCCGCACGACCTGGAACGTCCGCACGACGCCCTCGTGACAGATCTCGTTCGGTCGTCGCCCGGTGAGCGTGGTCGACCCGAGCATCACCTCCCCGTGGTCCGGTTTGAGGACGCCGGTGATCGTGTTGAACAGCGTCGTCTTCCCGGCGCCGTTGGGGCCGATGAGGCCCACGATCTCTCCAGTCTCGATGTCGAATGACACGTCGTCGACCGCAGTGAGCCCACCGAAGGACTTCCGCAGGCCGGAGACCTCGAGCATTGGTTGCGAATCGTCCTTTTTCGATTTATAGCTTTCCCCGGAATCGGTCTCGTCCACTCGACGGCGGTGGCGACCGGGAGGCGAGCGCGACCGGCTGGTGCCGGTGACGACCCGTCGCGCCGGCGCCAGCCCATCACGCTAGAGACGATCCGTCGCGCTGGTGTCCGCCACGACGCCTCCCCTGGGGGGAAATTTTAAGACCGAGACCTCTCATGATTAGGGAAGCACGGCCCATCAGGGTAGCGAGGCAATCGATGGCAATTTCGACACTACTGGAGATCACGATAGACGGGTTCGCACGAGGGATGCTGTACGCGTTGCTCGGCGCCGGGATCACGCTCGTGTTCGGGCTGGGGAGCGTCCTCAATCTCGCGCTCGGCGTGTTCGCGGTCATCGCGGTCATCGCCGGCGTCGTCGTCCTGCCCACAGTCGCGCACCCGCTACTGGCAGCGCTCGTCGGCGTCGCAGGCGTCGGGGTCCTGAGCGTGGTCGTCGACCGGACGCTCCTCACGAGCGTCTACCGGTCCACGGGCGAGGAACGCGTCACGCTCGGTATCTTCACGACGCTCGGCCTCGAGATCCTGCTGAGCGGCATCCTCTACGTCTACTATCCACAGACGTACGCGATCCCCTTCGACGGCAACCTGATTAACGTCGCTGGGATCAGAATTCGGAGTTCGTCGCTGTTCATCATCGCCGTCGCGGGAGTGCTCTTGCTCGGTCTGTTCCTGTTCCTGCGGCGGACGTACCTCGGGAAGGCCACTCGTACCGTCTTCCAGGACGAGACCGGTGCATTGCTCTGCGGCATCAACCCCCGGAAGATCCGGACGCTGATATTCGTCCTGAGCGCCGTCCTGGCGGCCGTCGCCGGGATCCTCTGGAGCATCCAGTCGACGCTCTCCGTCTCGTCCGCGTTCGAAATCACGATCTTCGGCATCATCGTCTCCATCGTCGGTGGCGTCCGCGACATCCGGGGGACGGTCGTCGCCGGCATCCTGCTCGGGTTCGTCGTCACGTACGCGAACTACTACATCGGGACGTACTTCTCGAGCGTGATCCTGTTCTCGGTCGCGGTCGCAGTGCTGATCGCTCGCCCGGAGGAGATATCATGAGTGACACGACTGCCCACGACGAGTACGCCCGTGGCGGCGCTAGCGAATTGAAGACGGTCGCGGTCATCCTGACGTTCCTCGCCGTGCTGCCGTTCGCCTTCGACATGACCGTGACGTACCTCGCGAACCTCCTCGTCCGGTTGCTCGTGTTCGCGTCGCTCGCGCTCGCGTTGAACATCGTGTTCGGACACACGAACCAGCTGTTCCTGTTCGTCGGCGCGCTGGCCGGCATGGGCGCGTACTCGACCGCGCTCCTGTCCGACACGGTCGGCGTCTCGCCGTGGCTGTTCTACCCGGCCGCAGGGATCGTCGCCGGATTCATCGGGTTGCTCGTGAGCTACGTCGCGGCTCGCCGACGGATGACGGTCATCGTCATCGCCATCCTCACGTTGAGCATCCAGATGGCGCTGTCCGAGATCTTCGTCGGCGCGCGAGACCTCACGGGCGGCAGCACGGGGACGTCGTTCAGCGGTCTCGAACTCCCGATGGTCGTGGAGGCGCTCGGCGTGAGCGGCCGCCTCGTGACGTACTACCTCCTGTTCGTGTTCCTCTCGGTCGTCCTCGTGGGGTACTGGTGGATGCGGAACTCGAAGTACGGCCTGGCGTTCACGGCGATCCGCCAGGACGAGATCGCGTCCGAAGCCGCCGGAATCAACGTCATCAGGTACAAGGTCGTCGCCGGCGTCGTCGCCGCGACGATCATCGGGCTGGTCGGGCCGCTGTACGCGCAGTCCGAGGGCTACCTGCTCCCGACCATGTTCTCGTTCCAGTCGGTCGACGTCATCGTCCTGATCATGCTCGTCCTCGGCGGCATGCGGACGATCGTCGGGCCGTTCCTCGGCGCCGGCGTGATCATCGTCATCAACGAACTCCTCCAGGACACCGGCCAGTGGCGGACGGCCGTCCTCGGCGGTCTCCTCATCGTGCTGTTCGTGTACTTCCGGGAGGGCATCGTCCCGAAGACTCGCGCCGCGTGGGACAGCGACCGCGTCCAGTCCCTGCGGTCGCGCGATAGCGACACCGATAGCGACCCGGAGACGTAGTCGCCGACGGCTTTCTCGCGTTCGCTCCTCTATGGAGTCCTGTCGAGCGGTGGATCTGGATCACGCCCGGGTGCATCGATGACGGTCGTGGTACGTGTGAACAAAATACTATTAACGCTGGCAGGGCATGGGAACATCATGCAGGAGCAGATAGACGAGGGGGTTCTGCCAGACGAAGCAAACCGACCGGATCTCTTTCACTCGCTACCGGAACTGCACTATCCGGAGGAGCTCAACGCCGCGGTGGAGATGGTCGGCAAACACGTGGAATCGGGACGAGGGGACGACGTCGCGATCTACTTCGAGGGCGAGTCGATCACGTACGCCGACCTCCAGCGGCGCGTGAACCGCGTGGGGAACGTCCTACTCGACCTGGGCGTCGAGCCCGGCGAACGGGTGTTCGTCCGGTTCCCGAACCGACCGGAGTACGTCGTCTCGGTGCTGGCCGCCCAGAAGATCGGCGCGGTCCCGGTGCCGTCGATGAAGCTCCTCCGGGCGTCGGAGATCGGGTACGTCGTCGAGGACTCTGGGGCGACGACGGCGGTCGTCTACGACGACCTGCTCGAGGAGGTCCTCGAGGCGCGGGACGAGCGCGACATCGACCACCTGGAGGACATCGTCGTCCTGGGCCGGAACGACGTCGATCACGACCAGCACGACTACGACGACCTGACCGAGGCGGCCGACGATTCGCTCTCCGCGCACGACACCAAACGGGACGACGCCGTCCTCCTGGCGTACACGAGCGGGACCACCGGGAAGCAGAAGGGGACGCTCCACACGCACCGACAGATGCTCGCGATCGCCGACGGCTACGCGAACTACTGCCTCGAGCCCCGGCCCGAGGACGTCTTCACGAGCAACGCGCCGCTCGCGTTCACGTTCGGGTACGGGTTCCTCGTCGCGTTCCCGTTCCGGTTCGGTGCGAGCACGCTCATCATCCAGGACCCGGATCCCGACTCGCTCCTGGAGGGGATCGACGAGTACGACGTCACGCTGATGGCGTCGCCGCCGACGGCGTACAACCAGATGATGGCGGGCGAGGAACAGCTCTCCGACGTGTACGACCTCTCCTCGCTCCGAATGGGCGTCAGCGCCGGCGAGCCGCTGCCGCCGAGCACGTACGAGAAGGCCAGAGAGCAGCTGGGGATCGAGTTGAGCGACGGGATCGGGACGACGGAGATGCTCCACATCTTCATCAGTCACCGGCTCTCCGACGAGATGGACCCGACCGCGACCGGCTACCCAGTACCGGGCTACGAGTGTCGCGTGGTCGACCCCGACACGGGCGAGGAACTCCCGCGGGGCGAGGCGGGCCTGCTCCAGGTTCGCGGCCCGACCGGCATCACGTACTGGGATCGGCCCGACAAGCAACGCGAGACGGTCACCGACGGCTGGAGTAGCCCAGGTGACATCTTCGTCCACCGCGAGGACGGCCGGTTCGAGTACAAGTCGCGACGCGGCGACCTCATCATCACGAGCGGCTACAACGTCCCCGGCCCGGAGGTCGAGGACGTCCTGCAGGAGCGCGAGGAGGTCTACCAGAGCGCGGTCGTCGGCAGCCCGGACGACGTCCGGGGGAAGATCGTGAAGGCGTTCGTCGTCCTCGCCGACGGCCACGACCCGAGCGACGACCTCACCGAGTCGCTCCAGGAGCACGTCAAGGAGCGCGTCGCGCCGTACAAGTACCCGCGAGCGGTCGAGTACGTGGACGAACTCCCGAGCACGGAGACGGGGAAGATCAAGCGCTCGACGCTCCGCGAGCGCGAGCGAGAACGGACGGAGCGAAAGCGAACGGAGTGAGGAGAGACTACTCGCATCGCGCGCGCTGAGCCGTCCAGGGGGCCAGTCCGGGCGAGATTTTATCAGGGTTCGACCGGCACTTTCCTGTGTAATGTTCTCGTACGACAACGCTGGTTTCGTCGCCGTAGCGATCGCGCATGACTGAGCGATACGACGCCATCGTCGTCGGTGCCGGCCACAACGGCCTCGTCTGTGCGACGTATCTGGCACGTGCGGGCCTGGAACCGCTCGTCCTCGAACGGAACGACGAGGTCGGCGGGGCGGTCCGGAGTGCGGAACTCACGCGGGACGGGTTCGTGCACGACGCCTACGCGACGAACATGAACCTGTTCCTCGGATCGCCGGTCTGGGAGGACCTCCAGTCGGAACTCGAGGCCGAGGGGCTGTCGTTCGCGCACTCCGCGAAGCCGTACTGTAGCGTGTTCCCGGACGCGTCCGCGCTCCGCGTCTACCAGGACGAGCAGGAGACGCTCGCCGAACTCGAGTCCCACGACCCCGACGACGCGGCCGGCTGGCAGGAGCTATACGGGGAGTTCGGGCGGTTCGAGCGGACGCTGCTCCCCCTGTACGCGACGCCGCTGACGCCGCTCGGCGCGGCCCGCCAGCTGCTGTCGGCCTCGCGCGAGATCGGGTTCCAGGGCGTGCTGGACCTCCTCCAGATCGTGAGTAGTTCCACGCGCGAACTGGGCGACGCGTACTTCTCGTCGGCGGAGGCGAAGGCGCTGCTCGCGCCGTGGGGGATGCACCTCGACTTCGGGCCGGACGTCTCCGGTGGCGCGATGTTCCCGTTCCTGGAGACGTTCACCGACATGGAGGTCGGCATCAACGTCGTCGAGGGCGGCGCGTCGAACCTCGTTGAGGCACTCGCTGGCGTCTGTGAGAACTCGGGAGGCGAGGTACGGACGAACGCCGAAGTGTCTCGAGTCCTCGTCGACCGCGGGCGTGCGGTCGGCGTCGAACTCGCCTCCGGGGATCGCTACAGGGCACGTGACGCCGTCGTCGCGAACCTCACGCCGACGGTGCTGTTCGAGGACCTCGTCCCCGACCGCGACGTCCCGCCCGCCGTCGCCGACCAGATCGAGGAGTACAGCTACGGCCCGGGGACGATGATGGTCCACCTCGCGCTCTCCGAGCGTCCGGACTGGGACGCCGACGGCGTCGAGGAGTTCGCGTACGTCCACGTCGGCCCGTACGTCGAGGACATGGCGGAGACGTACACCGACGCGGTCAACGGCCAGCTCCCCGAGTCCCCGCTGCTCGTCGTCGGACAGACGACCGCGGTCGACCCGTCGCGGACCCCGAACGACGAACACGTCCTCTGGGTGCAGGTGCGAGCGCTCCCGAGCGAGATCGAGGGCGACGCGGCGGGCGAGATCGACGCGACGTCCTGGGAAGCCGCGAGCGAGCCGTACGCGGACCGCGTGATAGCGAAGCTCGCGGAGTACGCACCCGGCATCGAGGACGCGATCCTCGACCGAACCGTGTTCACGCCAGCGGACCTGGAAGCGTCGAACCCGAACCTCGTCGGTGGCGACAGCGTCGCCGGGAGCCACCACGTCCGACAGAACTTCCTGTGGCGGCCCTTCGCCGACTGGGGGAACTACGAGACGCCGATCGAGGACCTCTACATGGTCGGCGCGGCGACCTGGCCGGGCGCGGGCGTCAACGCGATCTCGGGATATCACGCCGCGCAGTCGCTCACTACCGAGGAGACGCGGGTCGACCAGGTCAAAGACCGGGTGGCGTCACTCGCGAGCTCGCAGTTCGGGGATCGACGATGACCGACCGGCGGATCGCAATCAGCGAGATCACGACCGCGGAGTGGGGGTTCGAGGCGGACGTCGAAGCGTACGGCGAGACCGACGGCGTGGAGGGGATCGGCGTCTGGCGCGACAAGCTGGCCGCGTACGACGGCGACCCGACCGAGGCGGCCTCGCTGATCGACGACGCGGGCCTCGACGTCTGTTCGCTCGTCTTCGCCGGTGGGTTCACGGACGCCGACGAGTTCGACGAGGCCGTGGCCGACGCCGAGGCGGCGATCGAGGACGCCGCGACGCTCGGCGCACCCGTCCTGATGGTGCTCGCGGGCCCCCGACTCGGGGTCAGCGCGGCGGCGGGCGACGAACTCGTCCGCGAGGCGCTCGAGCGTCTCGCACCTATAGCTCGGGAGGCGGGCGTGGAACTGGCACTCGAGCCGCTCCACCCGGTCGACGCGACGCGGTTCTCGTCGGTCGTGACGCTCTCCCAGGCGCTCTCGCTCGTCGACGGCGTCGACGGCGCCGGCGTCATGTACGACACGTGGAACACGTGGTGGGACCCCGAGGTGTTCGACGGCATCGAGCGCGCTGGCGACGACATCGCCGCGGTTCACGTCGCCGACTGGCGGCATCCGAGCGACCAGCCTCGCGACCGGGCCGTTCCGGGCGAGGGCGAGGCGCCGTTGACCGACCTCCTGGCCGCCGTCGAGGCCGCTGGCTACGACGGGTGGTACGAGGTCGAACTGTTCACCGAGCAGTACGAGCCCGACGAGTACCCGGAGTTGCTCGAGCGGTGCGTCGCCGGCGTGCGTGACGTGTTCCCCGAGTGACGTTCACCGAGTTACGTGTTTTTCGAGTGACGGTCCCCGACGGTCGCGTCCGAGACGAAGGAGGAAGCGTTCCAGGGCGCTCAGCTCTCGTAGAGCTGTTTGTCGTGGACGGGTTCGTGGTCGGCCTCGATCACTTCGTTCTCCAGCAAGGTCCCGCAGCCGGGGCAGTAGAACTGGCGGAACTCCATCTCGTCGTCGACGTACTCAGACGGGTCGTTGATGAGGGGGCCGGCTTCCGTGAGCGGCTTCCGGTCGCAGAGCGCGTGCAGCTTGTAGTTCTCGTCCGCTGCACAGACGTCTTCGCCGCACGAGCGGCAGACGACGCGGCCGTCGTCGACTGCCAGGTGGAGGTCCATCTGCCTCATTCGCCCTCACCCCACTTCTCCGCGGTCAGTCGCTCGTTCCGTATATCCTCGCGGCGCTCGTCCGTGGCAGCCTCGTCGACGGTGCCGTCGTCGTCGACGACGACGCCGTACGTGCGCCGGGCTTCCTCGCGGGAGACGTACTCTTGGCGGACGTCTGCCGCCACTCGCTCGGGCTCGCGCTCGATCGGGTCGCCGTAGCCGCCACCACCCTGCCAGATGCTGAAGTAGACGTCGTCGGGGCCCTGCATCGTCTTGTACTTCGGCGGCAGCACCTCGAGGTCCCCGTCGACATCCGTTCGGTCGCTCGGAATCGACCCGTCCGCGAAGATGTCCCGAACGTTCGAGTCGCGCAGCATCTCGTACCGGGCCGTGTTCGCGGGATGACCGCCGTTGATGCCCTGACTGGTCGGGATCGCCATGCCGAACGTCGACCCGAGGTGCTCCATGCCCTCGGTGTCGTGGGGGACGTAGCACATGCTCGCGGTCGCGCCGCCGCGGAACGTCCCGGCGCCCGCCGAGTCCGTCTCCTCCTTCCGGTAGAGGTAGAGCATCGGGAACGCGAGCTCGTTCGACTCGACGTTCGTCGCCGCGCCGCCGGGGGCCGCGAAGATGCCCGCGGTGTTGATGCCGTCGGAGTGGCTGCGAGCGCCCCAGCCGCCGGCCATCGGGTCCATGAACTGAGTGACGAAGAACTCGTCGTACTGATTCATCCCCATGACGTTCATCGTCACCCACGACCCCGACGAGCCCGCGACGAGGTGCTCCTCCTGCTCCTCGCTCGCGGACAGCATCTTCGAGATGCACTGCGTGGCGACGTTGACGGTATGCCACGTCCCGGCGACCGCTGCCATCCCCGTTCCGGCCGGATAGGCGGCGTTCACCATGATGTTGTCGGCGGTCTCGATCTCCATCGCGCGATAGATGCCGCCGAGCGCCCACGGCATGTCGTGACAGAGCATCGGGAGCATCGGCGCGACCAGCCCGCCGCGGAGGCCGGCGTACGTCGTGTTGATGACGCCCGCCGGCGCGTCGCCGTCGACCTTGAAGACGAGTTCGTCGTCGCGCTTCTCGACGGCGAGGCTCGTCTCGTAGACGCTCCGGTCGCCGGCCTTCGCGACGTCCTGGTAGCCGACGTGCCGCCAGACGCCGTCGGGGAGGTCCCGGAGGCGACTCCGGAGGCTCTCCTCGGCGTAGTCCATCGTCTCCCGCATCACGGCCTTCACCGTGTCCGCGCCGTAGTCCTCGACGAGCGAGTGGATGCGGTCGATGGCGACGTTGTTCCCCGCGATCTGCGAGCGGAGGTCCATCCCGACGTTCGGCGCCGCGCGGGACTTCCGGAGGAACAGGTCCTCGACGTCCGCCCGCATGTCGCCGCCCTCGACGAGCTTCGTCGGCGGCACGGGCTCGGCTTCGGCCCACGCGTCGTCGTCCTCGATGGCGAAGCTCCCGATCTCGTTCCCGCCCACGTCGACCTGGTGAAGCGTCGAGCTCACCCACGAGAAGATCTCGCCCTCGTGGAAGACGGGCGCGAGGACGACCGTGTCGTTCTGGTGAACCGCGCCGATCCAGGGGTCGTTACAGATGAACATGTCGCCCTCCTCGATGCCGGGGTTCTCCGAGCGGTGCTTGAGGATCCACCGGACGATGAGGTCGGTGACGCTCGCGTGGTACATCACGTACGGCCCGAAGCTCACCGTCTCGCCGCGCTCGTCGCCGATGGTGACGTTGAAGTCGTACGCGTCGGTGACGATCGGCGACCCGCTGACCTTCTTCAGCGTCGTTCCCTGCTCGTCGTTGATCTGTCCGAGTCGATGCCGGAGGATCTCGAACGTCACCTTGTCGAGCTCGAAGTCCTCGGGGACCTCGTGGAACGAGACGTCGTCTGCGACCTCGTCGTCGTCGAGCGATACCTCCGCCGTGTACTTGTCCGCGCCTGGGATCTGTGACATCTCTTTAGGCCTCCGTGATGACGATGTTCCGGTAGTCGTCGACGTCCGCTCGCTGGTGCGGTCGGATCGTGACGGTGGTGTCGGGGAGCTGGACGATGGCCGGGCCGGCGATCTCCATGTCAGGAGCGATGCGCTCGCCGTCGTAGATGTCCGTCTCGACGAACGTCGAGGGCTCCGGCCAGTAGACGTCGCGCGTCCCGACCTGGGCGTCCTGTCGGTCGGCGTCCGCTCGTTCGTCGACGTCGCCGGGGGCGAGGCTGGGGTCGGTCGTCGACGCGCTCGCGAGCACGCGCTGGTTGACGAGTTCGACGTCCGCGTCGGCGTACGTCGACCCGCTGCCGTACAGCGACTCGTACTTCGATTCCCACCGCTCGAGGAGGGCCTCGAGGTCGCTCTCTGCGAGGTCGCCGGTCGGGACGTCGACGGAGACCTGGTGGACCTGGCCCTGGTACCGGAGGTCGACCTCGCGCGACACGGAGACGTCCGCGTCGTCGACGCCCTGCTCGTCGAGGCTCTCCCGGATGGTCGCCTCGAGGTCGTCGAACGTGCCGACGAGATCGTCGGGGTCGAACGGTGCGACGCCGGGGTTCGACACCTCCTCGACCCAGTTGAGGTCCGAGGACGCGATGCCGAACGCGGAGAACACGGAGGCGGTGTCGCCGAGCGGGACGACGACGGACTCGGCGTCGAGCTCGTCCGCGTAGAACGACGCGTGCAGCGGGCCAGCGCCGCCGTAGGCGAGCACGGAGAACTCCCGCGGGTCGTGGCCGCGTTCGATGGTCATCTGGCGGAGCAGGTCCGCCATGGCGCCGTTGACGATCTCGAAGACGCCCGCCGCGGCCTCCTCGACGCTCATGTCGAGCGGGTCGGCGACGTGCTCTCGCATCGCTGCCTCCGCGGCGTCGACGTCGAGGTCGCGGCGACCACCGAGGAAGTACTCGGGGCTGATGTAGCCCAGGAGGAGGTCGGCGTCGGTCACGGTCGGCCGCTCCCCGCCGAGTCCGTAGCACGCCGGACCCGGGTCCGCGCCCGCTGAGTCCGGGCCGACGCGGAGCGCACCGCCGTCGTCGATCCACGCGACGGAACCGCCGCCGCTCCCGATCGAGTCGACGTCGACGGACAGCTGGTAGAGCGTGTACTGGTGGACCGAGGTCGTCGGGCGCGTCTGGATCTCGCCGTCGATGACGAGCCCGACGTCGAAGCTCGTCCCGCCGACGTCCGTACAGATGAGGTTCTCCGTCCCGATCTCGTCGCCGAGGAACTGCGAGCCGATGACGCCTCCGGTCGGGCCGGACATGATGGTCGCCACGGCCTCCGTCGACGCGTCCCCGAGCGGCATCGCGCCGCCCGTGCTCTTCATGAGGTAGATCGGGGCGTCCAGGCCCGCCGCGCCGAGTTCGTCGACGAGGTCGTCGACGTACGCCTCGAGGACGGGCGCGGTGTACGCGTTGACCGCGGTGGTCGCACCGCGCTCGTACTCGCCGAGGCGCGCGGTCACCTCGTGAGAGAGGTAGGTTGGGGTATCGGGGGCCTCTTCCTCGACGATCTCGGCGACGCGCTGCTCGTGGCTCGGGTTCTCGAAGCTCCACAGGAGGTTCACCGCGAGGCTGTCGACGTCCGCTGCCAGGTCGCGGACGGCTTCGCGGGCCTGTTCGTCGTCGAATTCGACGATCTCGGCGCCCTTGTAGTCGATGCGCTCGTCGAGTTCCCTGATCCGTTGCTTCGGGACGATCGGGTCGGGCTTGCTCTGGGAGGCGTAGTGCTGCATCTCGTACTCGCTGAGGCCGGTCGTTCGCGTGGTCGTCCGGCCGACGTGGAGCGCGTCCCGATGTCCCTGCGTCGTGAGGAGGCCGACGTCGCTCCCCGTCCGTTCGAGGACGGTGTTCGTCGTGAGCGTCGTCCCGTGGAAGAGGACGTCCGCGTCGCCGAGCATCCCCGCCAGGTCCCGGTCGAGTTCCCTGGTCGCGTCGGTGAGCGAGTCCACGATCCCGGTCGTCGGGTCGTCGGGCGTCGTCTCGGCCTTCCCCGTCACCCGCGATCCGCTCTCGTCGACGACCACCGTATCGGTGAACGTCCCGCCTGTGTCGACACCAATCACATACGTCATGTAGTGACACATCGCAAACGTCCTACTTCTAAGTTTGCCCCTCGGCATCCCGGGAAACGCGGACGAGACCGGTCCAGCGGCCGGTTCCGTCTCCAATGGGAATGACCGCAACGAACAGCTGTGCGACGACGAACGAAGGGCAGCGACTACTCGCCGACGACGGTCAGGCGTCGTGCACGACGTCGCCGCCGACCATCGTGAGTTCGACCTCGGTATCGCGGATCGCCTCTGGGTCGCAGGTCACCACGTCGCGGTCCAGGACGGCCAAGTCAGCGCGTTTACCGGGCTCGATGGAGCCGATCTCGTCCTCCCAGTGCATCGTGTACGCGGCGTCGCGCGTCCAGAGGCGCAGCGCCTCCTCGGGCTCGATGGCCTCCTCCGGGCCGAGCGTGCCCGCGGTGACGGTGTTCCGCGTCACCATCCACCAGATCGACTCGAAGGGGAACCAGGGGACGACGGGCGCGTCGGTGCCGCCGCCGACGGTCAGCCCCGCGTCGAGGAGCGTGCGGATGGGGATGGCCTCTGCGGCGCGCTCCTCGCCCCAGAGGAGCTCCATGTTCCGCCCGAGGTACGTCGAGTGGTTCTGGACGGTCGGGAGGACGCCGAGGTCCTTCATGCGCGCGATCTGGTCGTCCGTGGGGAGGAAGACGTGCATCGCCGTCCACCGGAGCGGTTCGATGTCGCGGACCTCGTCGGCGGCCTCGTACGCGTCGACCAGGAGTTCGATCGCTGCGTCGCCGACGACGTGCGTCTGGACCTGGTGGTCGCGCTCGGCGGCGAGCTCGAACACCTCGAAGAGCGCGTCCTCGCCGCCTTCAGGGAGGAGGAAGTGCCCGTGGTAGTCCTCCTGCTCCTGGACCTCGTCGACGACGCGGTACGGGTCGGAGAGTCGCGCTCCCTCGACGCCGCCGTCGAGCATGTACTTCACGCCGCCGACCTTCAGCATCTCGTTCCCGAAGCCGGTGTGGAAGTAACTCCCCGCGTCGCGGACGTCGTCCGGTTCGTACACGCGGACGTACATGTTGGTCCGGACCGTCGGGTCGCCGTCGACGGCGACGCGCTGGAACGCCCGGAGTTCCTCGCGCTCCAGGCCGGGTTCCATCGCGGCCGTGACGCCCCGCGAGTTCAGTTCGTCCATCGCGCGCTCGACGTCGGCGACGTACTCGTCGACGCCGCGCTCGGGCAGCACCGGCTCCAGGAGTTCCGTCCGTGCGTTCTCGAGGAAGACGCCGTTGGGTTTGCCCGTGTCGGGGTTCCGGACGATGGTCCCGCCGTCGGGGTCGGCGCGGTCGTCGTCGATGCCCGCCAGTTCCATCGCGGCGGTGTTCACCACGGCGACGTGCGCGCCCCGCGGAACGAACACGGGGTTGTCCGGCGCGACCTCGTCGAGTTCGGACCGGGTCGGGAGCCGTTCCTCGTCGAGCTGGCTCTCGTGCCAGCCCCAGCCGCCGAGCACCCACTCGCCGTCGGGGAGCGACGACGCTTCGGCCTCGACGGCGTCGAGGACGTCCGCGATGCGTCGCGCGTCGAAGAGCGTCACCCGGTCGAGGTCCATCCCGACCTGCCGGAGGTGGAGGTGCGAGTCGATCAGGCCAGGGATCACCGTGCGGCCGTCGAGGTCGCGTTCGTCGGTCTCTGGGCCGGCGAGGTCGCGTACCTCGTCGGTGTCGCCGACCGCGAGGAATCGACCGTCGCGGATCGCGACCGCCTCCGCGACGCTGTCGGCCTCGTCGACCGTCCTGATCGTCCCGCCGTAGAGGATCGTCTCCGGGTGATGCTGGAGGAGGTCGTCCGCGACGGTCATCGCGCCCCCCTCCCGGCGCACCGGAGTCTGCGACCGAATGGCATGGTGTTCGGTATGCGAACGACCAGCAAGAAACCACCGGTCGAACGGGTGAGCGAGCGGGGGCGTCGTCCCGCCGAAACCGCGCTGGCGCGCGAAACGCAAAGGCGTCGCACGGAACGCAATGCTGTCGCACGGAACGCAAGCCCTCGCGTGGAACGCAAATCTGTCGCGCGAAACGCAACAGCTGTCGTGCGAAACCCACACCGTCGTTCGTGATTCCGCAACGAAGCCCAAATCCGAACGATAGTTACTCGATCCGAACTATGATGGGCGGGACTGTTCCAGAACGGCCGGTAGCGGCGTCTTCGACGCCGATTCCGGGACGTAGTTTTATTTGGCCGACCGTAGTTGTCCAATGTGCACATGTCACAAGGTGATTTCGAGGGATACGGCGGTCGGCACGTCCCGGAACCGCTCGAGGAACCGCTCGAACAGCTCGCCGCCGCGTACGACGACATCGGCCAGTCGGAGGCGTTCCAGGCGGACTTCCGACGCCACCTCGAGGAGTACGCCGGACGACCGACACCGGTGTATCACGCCGCGAACCTGAGCGACCCGTACGACGCCGAGATATACCTCAAGCGAGAGGACCTCCTCCACGGGGGCGCACACAAGATCAACAACTGCCTCGGACAGGCGCTACTCGCGAAGAAAGCCGGGAAGAAGCGCCTGATCGCCGAGACCGGCGCCGGCCAGCACGGGACTGCCACCGCAATGGTCGGCGCGCTGTTCGACCTCGACACCGAGATCTACATGGGGAAGAAGGACGTCGAGCGCCAGAAGATGAACGTCTTCCGCATGCGCCTCATGGGCGCCGAAGTCAACGAGGTCACGCGCGGCGGCCAGGGCCTCGGGGACGCCGTCGACGCCGCCCTGGAGGACTTCGCGGGGAACGTCGAGGACACCCACTACCTCGTCGGGAGCGTCGTCGGCCCCGACCCGTTCCCGCGGATGGTGCGGGACTTCCAGAGCGTCATCGGCACCGAAGCCCGCGAGCAGTTCCGCGAACGAACCGGCGGGCTCCCGGACGCAGCGGTCGCGTGCGTCGGCGGCGGCTCGAACGCCATCGGGCTGTTCCACGCGTTCCGGGACGACGACGTCGACTTCTACGGCGCCGAGGGCGGCGGCGAGGGCGGGGGGTCGAAGCGCCACGCCGCCCCGCTCGCCGAGGGCAAGGACGACGTCATCCACGGCATGAAGACGCGCGTCATCGACGACGACGTCGACGTGCACTCGGTCTCCGCCGGCCTCGACTACCCCGGCGTCGGCCCAGAGCACGCGATGTTCCGCGCCGTCGGCCGCTGCGAGTACACCGGCGTCACCGACGAGGAAGCGCTGGCCGCGTTCCGAGAGCTCAGCGAGACCGAGGGCATCATCCCGGCGCTCGAGTCCAGTCACGGCGTCGCGCGCGCACTCCAGCTCGCCGAGGACGGCGAGCACGACACCATCCTCGTCAACCTCTCCGGTCGCGGGGACAAGGACATGCAGACCGCGGCCGAACTGTTCGACTTCGACTGACGCCCAGCTGGCCGACTCTTTCTCGCTTCGAGCTCAGTAGAGGAGGACGAACAGGCCGATCTGGAGCGGGAGGAGGAGGAGCGTCGCGAGTATCGAGACCCAGGTGGCGGTCTTGACGAGCGTGACGGCGTCGACGACGCCCTCGCCCAGGATGGCGACGAAGATGACGGTCTGGTACGGGAAGAAGAACGTGCTGAGGGCGACGGACTCGATCATCAGGAGTGGGTCGACCGGGAGGCCGCTGCGCTGGGCGAACGAGACGAGCACGGGCGTCAGGACGGACGCGACGGCCAGTCCCTCCATGAGGAACGTGAGCGCGATGGTGGCGGCGAACACGAGGACGAGGACCAGCCAGAGGGGTGCGCCCGTCGGGATCAGCGTCAGGAGCGACTCCGCCGCGCTCGCGGCGAATCCCGTCTCGGAGAGGCCGGCGCCGATGGCGAAGACGGCGCCGAGGAAGAAGATGATCGAGAAGTCCGTGTCCGCGAGGTCGTCGAACGTGACGACGCCGACGCCGGGGAGGAGCGCGAGGAGGACGACGACGAGCGCGCCGAAGAACGGATGCAGGCCGTGGACGGCGTCCGTCGTCCAGAGGAGGACGCCGACGAGCAAGAACGCGAGCATCCGTCGTTCCGACCCCCGGAGCGCGCTCCGCCCGGACGGGACGCTGACGTCGGCGGCGTCGCCGGGGCGGAACTTGAGGTAGACGACCGCCGTTACGACGACAGCGCGCCCGAAGCCCATCACCGGGAACATCTGGAGCGTCCAGGTCGTCCATGACGCGGTCGTCGAGCCGAGCGACTCCGCGATCCCGGTCGTGATGATGTTCGGCAACCCGGCGGTGAAGATGCCGGGAGCGGCGTAGAACGTCACGAGCAGCGGGCCGAGGAAGATCCCGATCCGCGCGCGGTCGTCGTCGAACGCCTCCCCGAGCTTCGCCACGATCGGCGCGAGCGTGAGGATGCGGACGAGCGCGGACGGGACGAGGAGCGCGAAGGCGAGCGCCGCCGCACACGAGACGACGAGGAGTCGACCGTACGCCACGCGAGCGGCGAGCGCGTCCGTCTCGGCAGGCCAGGCGAGCGTCCTGATCTGGGCACCGCCCCACGCAGCGAGACCGCTCTCCCTGGCCGCTTCACCCAGCAGGAGTCCGAAGACGACGAGCCACATCGTCGCCGACTGGAACCCCGTCAACGCGAGGTCGGTGGAGAACGTCACCCCGACGAGACCGATGCAGACGATGCCGGTGAACGACGGCGGCACCGGCGTCGCTACCCAGAGGACGATGCAGAACACCGTGATGGCGAGCATCGTTGCGGTCGCGTCGTCGACCGGTGCGGCCGTCAGTATCGCGATCGCCGCGAGGACACCGACCGGTACCGACAGCCACGGCAACGATTCGCGGCGAAGCCAGCGAGCGCGTAGATGCATTGTCGTGCGTCACGTCGGCTCGACGTGGAACTCGAAGGAGCCGGCAGTCCCGTTCCCAATCACGTTCCCAGTCCAGTTCCTGTTCCCAGTCCAGTGCCCGTTCTCGTTTCCTTCCCAGCTCGGGTTCCCGTTCCTGGTTCGTGAGACGATCACGCCCAGTCGGTCTCCGTCGCGCCCGACGTCAGATGTCCGGCTCCTGGTTCGCGTCCTCGGGGAGGTAGGAGTTGTCGACGTACTCGCCCATATCGATCTCCGAGTCGAGGAACCCGACCTCCGCCATCCCGTCGACGGGCTTCTGGAGCCACTCGGGGTTGATGCGGAGTCCGTCCTCGCCGTGATAGTACCCCTTCTCGGTCTGGACGAGTTCCTCGAGGACGGGCCTCGGGAGGCCGACGACTTCCTCCGCGATGTCGAGTCGCTGCTCGCTGTTCGCGTCGTCGATCCACCACTGGATGCCCTTCCAGAAGTCGTCGAGCCACGCGCGGACCGCGTCCTCGTTCGCGTCCAGGAACTCGTTCCGGACGGTGAGGAAGATCTTCAGGAACGACCCGAACGCGTCGGTCGTGTCGAAGACGGTCTGGACGTCGTCCCGGTTCATCTCGTAGAACGGCTGGATGAACGTCCCGACGTCGACGCGCCCCTCGCTGAGCGTCGACGGCATCGCACCGAAGGACACCTCGCGGAAGTTGACGTTACTGAGACTGATGTCGTTGCGAGTGAAGACGACGCGTGCGGCGATGTCGATCGCGGACCCGATGCCGTTCACGCCGAGGGAGCCACCTTCGATGTCTGCGATCTCCGTGACGTCCGACCCGCTGACCGAATTGTACGTGTCCGCGTATCGCGGTCCGTCGTACGTGAGCGGAGCGACGATGCTCGGGCCGGACGAGATCGTTCCCTGCTGGATGGCGTTCGCCACCGACGAGTACGCGAGCAGGCCCGCGTCGGCCTCCTTCGCGCCGAGCGTGCTGACGACGACGGGCGTGCTCTGGACGTCCACCAGCTCGAATTCGTAGGCCTCGCCGTTCTGCTCGAAGACGTTCTCCGGGATGTGCGAGGACTTGTGGAACATCGCCATCAGGTCGTTCAGTTCCGCGCCGGAGATGCTCGCGTAGCGGATCGTCGGCGTCTCGCCGCCGTCTCCGCCGTCCCCGCCACCGCCATCTCCACCGTCCCCGCCGTCCCCGCCACCGCCGTCGCCGTCGCCACCGTCGCCGCCGTCGCCGCCGTTGCCACCATTGAGGCAACCGGCAGCCCCGACGACGCCAGCGGTACCAGCTACTCGAAGGAACGTGCGCCTACTCGGCCGTGATGAAGCCCTGTCAGGCATTACCACTACAAACTGCGAGAGAGGTACATAAGACTTTGTGTCGCCGCATCTCTGGGATCGGCCGCTGCCCAGCCGCGGGCGTCACGACGGCCTCCGCGGTGAGCCTCCCATGAGAACTCTCGGGCTCACGTCGGCGCTACCGGTTGAGGACCATCTCCTCCCGCACCGCGGTGCGCGCCCGCTTCGCGACGTCGACGAACTCGTCCGTCGCGAACACCTCGTCGCGGGACCCGCTGCGGTCGAGGTCGACCGCGAACTCCGTCTTCTTCTCCCCGGGATGGGCGGTCATCGTCACGACGCGATCGGAGAGGTAGACGGCCTCCTCGATGTCGTGCGTGATGAACAGGACGGTCTTGTTCGTCTCCCGGCAGAGTTCCAGGAGGTCCTCCTGGAGCACCTCCTTCGTCTGCGCGTCGAGCGCCCCGAACGGCTCGTCGAGCAACAGCACCTCGGGGTCGTACGCGAGCGTCCGTGCGATGGCGACGCGTTGCTTCATCCCGCCCGAGAGCTCCTTCGGGTACTTGTCCTCGAAGCCGCCGAGCCCGACGCGCTCGATGAACGTCCTCGCACGCGCCTCGACGTCCTCGGTCTCCGGGCTCGCGTGCCGGAGGCCGAACGTCACGTTCTCCATGACCGTCTTCCACGGGTACAAGGCGTACTCCTGGAAGATGACGCCGCGGTCAGTCCCCGGTCCCTCGACGGGAACGCCGTCGACCGATACCGTCCCATGCGTCGACTCGATGAACCCACCGACGATGTAGAGGAGCGTGCTCTTCCCGCAGCCGCTCGGTCCGATCACCGAGACGAACTCGTCGTCGTCGATCGTCAGCGACAGGCCCTCGATCGCCGTCACGCTCTCTTCGCCGGACCCGTAGATGTGCGTGACGTCGTCAAGCGCGATTATGGACATCTATGCGCTCACCGATGGCAGTCTCGCGTAAAAGCGTTACTCTCGGCAGAAAAGATTTATACCGCAGTGTCGGTTTGTCTCCCTCAACGGGAATGACGTACGGGACCAAGACTCACGAGCGAATCGACGAATAATGGCGGGAACGCATCGATCGACGTTCCGACAGCGCGTCGGGGACGTCTACGACCGCTGGTTGCTACTGCGCTGGCTCAGCAAACTCGTCCCGATCGGCGTGATGCTCGGGCTCTGGGAGCTCGCGTCCGGACGGCTCGTGCCCGCCGCGATACTGCCGCCGTTCTCCGCGACGGCGGAACAGATCGTCGTCCTCGGGTCGAGCCCGGAGTTCCACGGCCACGCGACGGACACCCTGTTCCGCGGGTTCGCCGGCATCGTCATCGCGACGATACTGGCAGTGCCGATGGGGCTCGCGATGGCGCGCAACGACCGCATCAGGCGGACGCTCGAACCCATCGTCTCCCTCACGTACCCCGTCCCGAAGTCGCCACTCATCCCCCTCGTGATCTTCTGGCTCGGCATCGGGAACGCCTCCCGGATCACGCTCGCCGTCATCGGCTCGTTCCTCCCCATCCTCCTCTCGTCGTTCAACGGCGCGGACACCGTCGAACGCGAGCTCATCTGGTCGGCGCGCTCCATGGGCGTCAGTCGACTCGAAGAGGTGTACGAGGTGGTGTTCCCGGCGGCGGTGCCGACGATCATGACGGGCGTCCGGATCGGCCTGATCTTCTCGTTCGTCATCATCGTCTCCTCGGAGATGATCCTCGCCCAGACCGGATTGGGCGTCCTCGTCACCGACTACGGACAGTTCGGCCAGTACTCGAAGGTGTTCGCGGTCGTCTCCTGGATCGCGTTCCTGGTCGCCGGCATCGACCGCCTCTACTTGCTGGTCGCCAGTCGCCTCCTGTCCTGGAGCGAACGCGGGGTGACCGGAATATGAGCGGCTCGCAGGGCACGGCCACCGTCGGCGAGTCCATCGGCGATTCCGTCGGGTCGACGATCGACTACCTGAAACCGATCGTGGGTCTCGTCGTCGTCTGGGAAGTCATCGCGACGTTCGAACTCGTCCCCTCGCAGTCGCTCCCGCACACGTACGTCGTCGCCGAGACGCTCGTCGACCTCGTCAGCACCGGGTCGCTGCTGGAACTCGCCGCGCTCACGGCGGGCCGCGCGTTCCTCGCGTTCCTGATCGCGATCGTGATCGGCGTCGCGCTCGGGCTCGCGATGGCACAGTCGACGGTCGTCGGGTGGTTCTTCGACCCGATCATCTCGCTGGGCTTTCCCATCCCGAAGGTGACGCTCGTCCCCGTCTACGTCCTCTGGTTCGGGTTCGGGAACGTCCCGGCTGTCGCGCTCGCGGTGACCTCGGCGGTGTTCCCGATCGTCATCGCGACGTACGACGGTGCGCGCGGCATCAAGCGAGAGCTCGTCTGGTCGGCGCGCTCTATGGGCGTCTCCCGGGTCGGCGTGGCCAGAGAGGTCGTCCTCCCCGCCGCACTCCCCTCTATCTTCAACGGCGTCCAGATCGCGCTGTTCCTCTCGTTCGTCGTCGTCGTCGTCGCGGAGATGGTCACGGCCGGCGGCGGCCTCGGACAGATGCTCACCGAGTCCGTCCGGTTCTTCCAGACCGCGACCACCATCGCCGCCGTCATCACCGTCGCCGTCATCGGACTCGTCTCCGACCGCCTGTTCCGGCTGCTCCGCGGCCGACTGCTCCGGTGGACCGACGACGCCTGAGCGGGTTCGCGCGGCATCGTCTCCATGCACATCCGAGTCCGGCAGAACGGTGGAGGCTCGCCGACCTGGAACGTGGACGGTCGGTCCTAGAACTCGTCGACGGCGTGGTCCTGGATTGAATGAATGATGCCTCTGAGGGTATCTATCTCGAGTCCGGGGTTGGTGCGCGCGTGCTGGTCCGCGATTCCGACCATCTCCTCGATCTGGGGGACGACGATCTGTCGGTAGACGACGTACAGTCTGAGTTGCTCGTCACCGATGGCCGTCACCTTGTTCTTCGCGCCCGGCGGCAGATAGACCATCTCCTCGGGTCCTGCTTCGACGGTGTGAATCTCGCCGTCTTCGTCTTCGTACGATATCTCGACGCGACCGGCGATCGGCACGTTGATCTGGTACATGTGGGGGGTGTGAGTGTGCCAGTCTATCGTGCCACCCGGTTCGCTCTCCATGTAGGAGATGTTGAAGTCGTTCGACCGGAAGACGTGCGACGTGAAGTCCGGTGGCGACTCGTCGGCCTCTCCGACGTCGTCGACGTCCTCCGCGTCCTCGTAGAGGTCGATACCGTCTACGTCTCTGGCCCGGATCTTGTACGCTTCCTGCGGGAGGAACGCTTCAAAGTCCGGGACGTCGAGTTCGTCTGGTCCAGTCATATGTCGTGAACTATCGAGGACGCGAATAATATAATTAGGGAACGAGACGCTGGTACCGCGGGCAGCGCGCGTCTCACTCGTCTCGAAGTTCGTCTATGTCGTCCAGGAGCTCCTTTGCGTGGCCTTCTGGAGAGACGCCTTCGTAGACGGCTTCGATCTCGCCGTCGGGATCGATTACGTAAGTATTCCGGAACGCTATTTCGACTGTTTCACCGTCGACGTCCGGTGTTCCGAACGTCTCGTAGCGTCGTGCCACCGATCCGTCTTCGTCGCTCAGCAAGGGGAACGGTATCTCTTGGTCGTCTCTGAACGCTGCGATGTCGTCGACGGAGTCGGTCGAGACGCCGAGGACCTGAACGTCGCGCTCCCGAAACGCTTCCCAGGAGTCACTGAAGTCGTTCGCCTCGATGGTACAGCCGCTCGTTCCCGCCTTCGGGTAGAAGTATAGGACGACGCGTTCGCCGTCGAAGTCCGATAGCCGTACCGTCTCGCCGTCGTGGTTCGGGAGTGCGAACTCCGGGGCCGGTTGGTTCGTCTCTAGCATCCAGTACGTCTGCACGACGAGGGGGCAAACCATTTTCGACTGTCGACACCAGTTCCTCCTACGAAGCCGATGCCGGTCTCATATCCGACGTTTCGCTGGTGGTGAATCTCGATCAGTTGGCCTCCGACGCGTTCAGTACGCTATGGTCGACTACGACTTAGACGTCGCCGGTGGATTCACCGGGTCTGTCGACCTGATGCGTGGGTAGTCAGGGTGGCGTCGCGTGCTCGGCGAGCGCGTCGAGGGCGGTGTCGACGTCGGCCTCGGTCGTGTAGAAGTGCGGGGAGAAGCGGACGCCGCCGGCGCGCGTGCTGATGCAGATGCCGTCGTCCATCAGCCGCTGCGCGGCGGTCTCGGGCGACTGGACCTGGACGTTGACGACGCCGCCGCGGTGGGCGTCCTTGAGCGGGGTGCGGACCGAGAAGCCCCGGTCGATGGCGCCCTCGATGAGCTGGGCGGTGCGTTCGAGGACGCGCTCGCGGATCGTCTCCGTGCCGACCTCCTGGATGATGCTCATGCCTGCGCTGGCCTGGTAGGCGTTCGGGGCCGGCGGCGTCCCCATCTCGAAGCGCCGGGCGCCGGGCGCGTACTCGGGCTCTTCGGTCTCGAACCCGAAGATGTCGTCGACGCTGAACCAGCCCATGTTCGCGGGTTCGAGTTCGGCCGCGACGTCGTCGTCGACGTAGAGGAACGCGATTCCCGGGCCGCCCATGAGGAACTTCAGGGTTCCCGCGGTCAGCATGTCGATGTCCTGTTCCTCGACGTCGATGGGAACGACGCCGATCGACTGGTACGCGTCGAGGAAGAGGTACCCGCCGCGGTCGTGGACCTCGTCGGCGACCGCCTTCGGGTCCATTAGTCCGCCCGTGAACGAGTAGGCGTGCGCGGTGCAGACGAGGCTCGTCCGGTCTGACATGGCGTCCGCGTACGCGTCGGCTGAGACTCGGAGGCCGTCCTCGGACTCGGCGACGCGGAGGCGAGCTCCACGCTTTCGCTCCTGCGCGTACCAGAACTGCGGGACGGTCGGGAACTCCAGGTCGCTGACGACCACCTCGTCGCGGTCGTCGTAGTCGAGGGCGCTCGCGACCTGTGCGAGCGCCTGCGTCGCGCAGGAGAGGACCGCGATCTGGGAGGGGTCGGCGTTGATGAGCGACGCGAAGCGCTCCTTCGACTCGTTCACCTTCGCGAGCCAGGTCTCCCACGGGTTCGGTTCCTCCATCCAGACGCGCTCGCACTCCCGGCGGGCCTCGCGGCCGCGTTCCGGGAGCGGGGACGCCGAACAGTTGTTGAGGTGGATGCGGTCGTACTCGCTGATCGCCGGAATCTCGTCTCGCCAGTCGCTTACTGACACGGCCATGGAGAGTCCGTCTCGCGGAGGTGATATCAAGTTACTCCCCGCGCCGCCGACGCCGGGGCGGCCGCTCCGGAAGAAGGTTTAATCGGCTGGCTTGCGACGGTGAGCGCACGACATGAGGGAGTACGATCTCCACATCGACGGCGAGTTCCAGGCGTCCGACGGCGACGACACCATCTCGGTCACCGACCCGTACGACGGCGAGGTCTGGGCGCACGTCCCCCGAGGCACGGCGACGGACGTCGACCGTGCGGTCCGAGCGGCCAGGAACGCCTTCGAGAGCGAGGCGTGGGGCGAGTTCACGCAGAGTCGACGCCGCACTCTCCTGAACGAGATAGCCGACGCGGTCGCGGACAACGTCGAGGAGCTCGCCGAGCTCGAGACCAGGCAGAACGGGCGCATCTTCGCAGAGACGAAGGGGCAACTCGGCCACGTCGTCGAGTACCTCCGGTATTTCGGGCGGCTCTGCGAGCAGGCCGGGAGCGGCCGCATCAATCCCGTCGACGGCACGAAGGAGGAGATGTTCTGCTACACCAAGCGGGAGCCGTACGGCGTCGTCGGCGCAGTTACGCCCTGGAACGCACCGCTCTTGCTCTCCGTCTGGAAGCTGGCGCCCGCGCTCGCGGCCGGGAACGCGTTCGTCCACAAACCCAGCGAGCAGACGCCGGTGAGCGCGCTGCGCTTCGCGGAATTGGTCGCCGAGGAGACCTCGCTCCCGGACGGAATCTACGATGTCGTTCCGGGTTACGGGACCGAGGCGGGGAGCGCGCTCGTCGGGCACGACGACGTCGACAAGGTGGCGTTCACCGGCAGCACCGCCACCGGCCGCGAGATCGCGGCCGAGGCCGGGCGGAATCTCTCCGCGGTCTCCGTCGAACTCGGCGGGAAGAGCCCGAACGTCGTCTTCCCGAGCGCCGACCTCGAGAACGCCATCAACGGCGTGATGAAGGGCATCTTCGCGTCGACGGGACAGGTGTGTATGGCGGGGTCCCGCGTGCTCGTCCACGAGCGCGTCCACGACGAGTTCGTCGCGGAGCTCGTCGAGCGCCTCCAGGGCGTCGAGGTGGGCGACCCGATGGACCCGGAGACGGACGTCGGGCCGATGGCGTTCCGGGAGCAGTGGGAGACGGTGGAGGAGTACGTCGACCTCGGCGTCGAATCGGGCGCGACGCTCGCCTACGGCGGCGGGATGCCCGAGGGCGCACCGGGCGAGTGCTTCATCGAACCGACGATACTGACCGACGTGGAGAGCGACATGCGGGTCGCACAGGAGGAGATCTTCGGCCCCGTCGCCGCCGTCATCCCCTTCGAGGACGAGGCGGACGCGACGCGGCTCGCCAACGACGTGGACTTCGGGCTCGCGGCGGGCGTCTGGACCGAGGACATGCGGCAAGCCCACCGGATGGTCGACGCCATCGACGCCGGGACGGTATGGGTAAACCAGTACCGTCTCGTCGCCCCGAACGTCCCCTTCGGCGGATTCAAGGACAGCGGCATCGGCCGGGAGGCCGGCCCCGAAGGACTCGAGGAGTACTATCAGACGAAGAGCGTCTGGTTCGACCTCGCCGGCGACGTCAGGGACCCGTTCGCGGGCGACTACTGACGCGTTCGACGGGCAGTAGCGGACCGGCGCTATCGAGTCGCGGCAGCGTCGTCCGTCTCTTCAACCGCTGCGACGACCTCCTTCCAGCGACGCCCCGACTCCCGACCGCCGTCCAGGTACGACTCGGGCGTCATCGGGTTCGGCGGCCGGACCGGACCGGGGTCCAGGAACCCGGCTTCGCGCATCCGTGCCTTCACGATGGCGGGCGTGTGGCGGCCGAACGCGGCCATGTCGCCGTTCGGGAAGAACGTCTCGAACGACCACGCCATCCGCTCGGAGAGGTCGAACGCTCGCTCGTACGCCCCGGCCTCGAGTGCGTCCATCATCGCCAGCACGGGCGAGGGCCCGCAGGACGCGCTCGAGGACCAGCAGACGAGGGGGAGGTCGCTGTGCCAGGAGCGCGCCGCGGGGAGGTACGCGTCCATCTGGAGGACGCGCATGTCGCCGTCGGCCGCGCGAATCTGGCGGATGGTCTCCCAGTACGCCGGGCCGAGGCCGACGGCCTTCGTGCCGACGAAGTTCTCGATCTCCGCGAGGCGGTCCCAGGAGGTGATCTTGCGCTTGAACGCGCCCGGGTTGTCGTAGGCGACTATGCCGAGTTCGGGGACGGCGTCGGCGACCTCCTCGTAGAAGTTGACGGTCGCGTCGGGCGACAGTTCGTTCCACATCGGACGGCCCAGGAGGAGGCCCGAACAGCCGACGTCGCGGGCGAACTCGGCGCGCTCGATCGTCGTTCGCGTGTTGAGCGTCGTCGGGCCGGCGAGGACGTGCATTTCGTCGGCGGCGTCGGCCGCCGTCTCGGTGAACGTCCGCCACTCGTCGGGCGTGAGCGCGAACGCCTCGCCGGACGTTCCGTTCAGCATCACCGCGTCGACGCCCGCGTCCTCGAGCGCTCGGATCGCCCGGCGGGTCTCGTCGACGTCGACGGTGTCCGTCGCGTCGGGGTCGTTCGCGTCGGGCGTCGCTGGAGTCGGCACGATTGCGAACACGCCGGATACGTCTTCTACCGTGAGACGGAGACTCATGGAAAAACGGACTGAGGGACGAACGGTAAGTCTTACGCCGGGAGGCCCGGGCGATACGTTTACGGTACCTTTCGTACACGTTAGCGTATGACCGACACCGAGTCGCGGCTCTCTTCTCGGGCCTCGCAGGAGACCGGGTCCGAGATACGAGTGATGTTCGAACGCGCGCAGGCGATCGACGACGTCGTGCGCCTCGAAATCGGCGAACCGCACTTCGACACGCCCGTCCACGTCGTCGAGGCGGCCGCGGAGGCCGCGAAGGGCGGTGCGACCCACTACACGTCGACGTACGGGATGACGGAGCTGCGCGCCGCCATCGCCGAGAAGGCCCGCACCGACAACGGCGTCCCCGTCGACGCCGACGGCGTCATCGTGACGAACGGCGGCATCGAGGCGCTCGCGCTCGCCCTGCTCTCGGTCGTCGACCCGGGATCGGAGGTCGTTCTTCCAACTCCCGAGTGGACGAACTACGCCGCCCAGGTCGAGCTGGCCGGCGGCGAACCCGTTCGCGTCCCGCTCTCGCCCGAGGACGGGTTCGACCTCGACGCGGACGCCGTGATCGAACGCATCTCGGACGACACCGCCGCGGTCGTTCTCTGTCGCCCGACGAACCCCACCGGACGCGTCTACGACGAGGAGAGCGTCCGCGCGGTCGCCGAGGCCGCCGCGGACCACGAGGCGTACCTCGTCGCCGACGAGGTGTACGAGCGACTGACCTACGAGGGGACGCGCACGAGCGCGGCCGCGCTCGGCGACCCCGAGTGGGTGCTCTCCGTGAACTCGTTCTCGAAGGGATACGCGATGACCGGTTGGCGCCTCGGGTGGCTCGCCGGCCCGGAGGACGTCGTCGACGCGGCGCACGTGATCAGGCAGCGGCTCTCGCTGTGCTCGTCGAGCGTCGCCCAGCACGCCGGACTGGCCGCGCTCACCGGACCGCAGGAACCCTTCGAGGAGATGGTGGACGCGTACCGGGACCGCCGCGCGTACGCGCTCGACCGGACGGCCGAGTTGCCCGCGATCGACCCGGTCGCGCCGGAGGGCGCGTTCTACCTGTTCTGCAACGTCTCGTCGCTGGAGGGGAGTTCGATGGACGTCGCCCTCCGGCTGTTAGAGGAGGAGGGCGTCTCGGTCACGCCGGGCACCGCCTTCGGCGACGCCGGCGAGGGCTACCTGCGGCTCAGTTACGCGACGGACCAGGAGACGCTCGCGGCGGGGTTCGACCGCATCGAGTCGTTCCTCGCGCAGCGCTGAGCGCGAGCAGCGCCCTCCAGGGGAGCGATTCGAAGGAACGTCGCGGGCCACGTCGGCCGCATCGAGAAAGCCGCGAGCGTCAGCGCTCTGCCGCGAACGCGCCGGCGACTGCCGCGGCGTCGCGAGCGGCCGTTGGGACGTCCTCCAGCCGCGCTTCCACCGGCTCTGTGTGCTTGTGTCCGCTCCCCGTGATCGTGAGGACGACGACGTCGTCCGCCGACACAGCGCCGCGGTCGGCGAGCCGTTCGAGCGCGGGGACGACCGTCGCGCTCGCCGGCTCCGGCCAGACGCCCGTCGTCTCGGACGTCGTTGTGACGGCGTCCACGAGCGCGTCGTCGCCGACCCCGATTGCCGTGCCGTCGCTGTCGCGGATCGCGTCCAGCCCGTGCTGTCCGGCGAACGGCGCGGCGATGCCCGAGGCGACCGTGGCGGGTTCCTCGACGTCGACGGGCGAGTCCGCGTCCGCGTCGACGGCCGTCGCCAGCGGTGCCGCACCCGCCGCCTGCGCGCCCACCATCCGGGGGACGCGGGACGTCAATCCGGCCGCCCGTAGTTCGCGGTAACCGCGGTACTGCGCGGCGAGGTTGTCGCCGCCGCCCGTGGCGGTGACGACGACGTCCGGGACGTCGAACGCGAGGTTCTCGGCGACCTCGTACGAGACGGTCTTGACGCCCTCGGCGAGCACGGCGTTGAACGGCTGGTACGCGAACGCGAGGTACGCGTCAAGCCCGTCGGCGACGTCGCGGAGCAGGTCGGCGAGCGCGGCTTCGCCACCGGCGAACAGGTCCTCGACGCGCACCACGTTCGCCCCGTAGGCGCGGGGTTCGAGCAGCTTCTTCGCCGGCGCCGTTTCCTCGACGAGCACGTAGCAGTCGAGGCCCGCGCGAGCGGCGTACCGGGCGCACGCCGCGGCGGCGTTTCCCGTCGACGCCGTGACGACGCCCTCCGCCCCGGACTCGCTCGCGAGCGATATCGCCGGTGCGAGCGCGCGGTCCTTGAAGCTCCCCGTCGGGTTCCGGCGCTCGTCCTTGAGGTATACCGTCGCCTCGACGCCGAGTACGTCGGCGAGCGCGTCGGCCCGGAGGAGCGGCGTCGCTCCCTCGTCGCCAGCGGCGGTCCCGCGGGAGGGCAAGCGATTCCCGTACTTCTCGAACAGCGTCTCGCCGTCGGCGATGCGGTCGGCGTCGAGCGGTCCGTCGTACGTCGCCGCCAGAATTCCGCCGCACTCTCGGCACTGGAACGACGTCGTGGGCGCGTACTCGGCGGCGCAGTCCGAACAGCGGAGGCGCATGTGGTGAACGCGAAAGACGACGGACGGAGTCGGTCAGTCCTCGGTCCCGAGCTTCGACTCGATCTCCTCGTGGTCGTGCTCGTGGAGCTCCTTCATCTCGCTGGTGTCGACGCCCTCCGAGCGGAGGTACGCCCGGTACCCGAAGAAGATGATCGACCCGACGACCCCCCAGACGATGATGAGGAGCGCGGGACTGGAGGTGAGACCGCCGACGACGTCACCGTTCAGCACCGTCGAGACGGCGGGTCCCAGCGAGTTCAGCGAGAGCGTCTGCCAGGCGAAGATGCCCATCGTGACCGCGCTCACGATGGCGATCGCGCTGAGGATCGCCGGCTTGAACTGGAGGTCGCACTGCTCGTAGAGGTCGGGGTTGACGAACGGCATCGCGAGCGCGGACAGCGAGTGCGCGGTGTACATCATGAAGAGCGCGGCGAGCGCGATGAGGAGCGCGAAGTTGAACGTCGACGTGAGGAGCACGAACACGGCGAGCAGCCACGTGATGGCGAGTCCGACGTCGGGCGTGTGGAATCGGTCGTTGACGTGCGTGAGGAACTCCGGGACGATGCGGTCCTCGCCGAAGCTGTACAGGATGCGGCTCGGCACCATGAACGTCGAGTTGAGGCTCGTCGCGTACGCGAGCATGCTCCCGAAGGAGACGATGGCCGCGGTCCCGAGCGGGAAGTACGTCGACGCCGCGGCCGTCAGGGGCGTGCTCGATTCGGCGACTTCGGACCACGGCATGGCCCCGAGGACGACGATCGCGACGAGCATGTACAGGACGCCGACGAACACGGTGGAGTACCCGAACACCTTCGGGAGCGTCTCCCGGGGGTTCTCCGTCTCGCCGGCGGTCTGGGCGAGCGCCTCGAAGCCGATGTAGGAGAACATCAACGCGGCCGTCCCCTGGAGGACGGGCTGGACGAATCCGTCGCCGTACAGTTCCTGCGGGAATAGCGGACTGAAGTTCGCCGGGTCGACGAACAGTAGCCCGGGAAGCGCGAGCGCGAGGAGGATGACCACCAGTATCACGGTGAGTATCGCCTGGACGTTGCCGAACAGGTCGACGCCGGACAGGTTCAGTAGGAAGAAGACGGTCACCCAGAATATCGCCCAGTTCGTGACCGACAGGAACGTGAAGGCGTCGAAGTAGTGCATCGCTTCGCCGAATCCGATGGAGAGGACGGCGAGCGCGCCGATGAACGACACCCACTTCAGCCACATGAAGATGTATCCTGCGTACAGCGAATCCCACGTCCGCGAGATGTGGACGTAGGCCCCGCCCGGGTGTTCGCCGAGCGGACTCGACATGTACACGGAGTATACCAGCGCCGTGGTGACGATGATGGGGATTCCCAGGAGGAACCCGATCGGGACGGCAGGCCCCATGATGCCTGCCGCCTGGGCGGTCACGACGAAGATGCCCGCCCCCAGCATCGTGCCGACGATGACGGCGGCACTGTGCACCCAGTTCAGTTCGCGGACTAACTCACTGCCATCGGTACTTGATGACATGGAACTCGATTCAAACGGATATTACTTATCAATTGCGGCGGTTTCGAACGCCCCATCGTGGTGATGACGCCGCATCGAGCCCGCTCGTCGGAGAATTAGGTCTCGGTGCCCATCGGAGTCCGACGAAATAGCGGCCGGGAACGTCTGGCTCCTCAGTCCTCGCGGAAGACGAGCACGAGTTCGGTGCGGGAGTGGACGAGGACGTCGTCCTGGTTGTAGGCTTCGAGGTCGAACTCGACGCGGCCGCGGTCGTCGTCCCAGATCTCCTTGTCCGCGACGGTGACGGTGATGCTGAGTTCGTCGCCCGCGTACACGGGCTTGCGCCACCGGAGGTCGTCGACGCCGAGCGCGCCACCGATCTCGACGTCCTCGAAGTAGCCGTCCACGAGCAAACGCATCGCCACCGATGCGGTGTGCCAGCCGCTCGCGGCGAGCCCGCCGAACATGCTGGCGTCCGCCGCCTCGCGGTCGACGTGGAACGATTGCGGGTCGTACTTCTCGGCGAACTCGATGATCTCCTCGTCGGTCACGGTCCGCGGTCCGGCGTCGTGCGTCTCGCCGACCGTCAGGTCCTCGTAGTACTGCCCTGTCATGCGACCGTCCATAGAGCAGGCGGGTAGTAAAGCGTATCCACGCACGCGTTCGGCCGGGACCCGACGGACGAGTCCCGCCGAGACGACGCCCCGTCGAACGAACGACCCGTCCACGTCGGGACCCCAAGTCTCAATAGGGTACTGAGACTGGTACCATGTGATAATGGGTGACGAACGTGAGTCAACTCGATGAAGGGCCGGCGTACCTCGGCGCAGCGAGCGAGTCGCTCGCCGAGTGCACGATCAGCGAACCCGAGCGGACGCCGCCACGGTACCAGATCGTCGACGCGGACGGGAGCTACGACGAGAGCCAGGTACCCGCCATCGGCGACGAGGAGCTGATCGACCTCTATCGCTGGATGGTGCTCCAGCAAGTCGTCGACGACCGGATGGTGAAGCTCCAGCGTCGCGGCGAGATGGGGACGTACGCGTCCGTGCGCGGCCAGGAGGCGAGCGTCGTCGGATGCGCGTTCGCGCTCGAGGACGACGACTGGCTGTTCCCGTACGGCCGCGAGGGCGCAGCGGAACTCATCCAGGGGATGCCGCTGCGGGACCTCCTGCTCTACTGGCGCGGCGTCGAGGACGCCAACAAGCAGGCGGCGAACAACACGTTCCCGCCCGCGATCGCGATCGGGACGCACATCCCGGTCGGCGTCGGGTTCGCGTGGGGGATGCGGCTCGACGACGACGACGCGATCGCCGCGCTCTACCACGGCGACGGCCACCCGAGCACGGGTGAGTACCAGGCTGGCGTGAACTTCGGGAGCGTCGTCGACGCGCCCGCGCTCCTGTTCTGTCCGAACAACGGCTACTCGATCTCGGCGTCGTTCGAGCAACAGACGCGCGCGAAGTCGGTCGCCCAGAAGGGGATCGCGTGGGGGATCGACGGCATCCGCGTCGACGGGAACGACGTCCTCGCGGTCTACGACGCCGTGAAGACGGCGCGCGAGCACGTCGCCGACGGGAACCCGACCATCGTAGAGGCCGTCACGTACCGCCTGGACGCGCACACGACGAACGACGACCCGTCGCGCTACCGGGACCAGGCGGAAGTCGACTGGTGGGAGGACCGAGAGCCCGTTGGTCGGTTCGAGTCGTTCCTCCAGCAGCGCGGCGTCTGGGACGACATCGACCCGGCCGCGATCCGCGAGGAAGCGAACGAGCAGTTCGACGAGGCGAAGGCGGCGGCGGACGCCTTCGAGAAGCGGGACGTCTCGGAGATGTTCGAGTACCTCTACGACGACCTGCCGCCGGAGCTCGAGCGCCAGCTCAAGGACTTCGAGTCGTTCCTGGAGGCGCGACCGGACGCCTACGACTACATCGAGCACCGGCCCAAGGGGTGATCGCGTCATGAACGCAACTCTCGTCGAGGCCGTCAACGACGCGCTGCGCGTCGCGATGGCCGACGACGACCACGTCGTGGTGTACGGCGAGGACGTCGCCCAGCAGGGCGGCGTCTTCCGCGCGACCGAGGGCCTCAAGGACGAGTACGGCGGCGAGCGCGTGCTGGACACGCCGATCACGGAGATCGCGATCGCCGGGTCCGCGGTCGGGCTGGCGATGCGTGGGTACCGGCCGGTCGCCGAGATCCAGTTCTCGGGGTTCATCCCGCCGGCGTTCAACCAGCTCGTGTCGATGGCGAGCCGGATCCGCTGGCGGACGCGCGGCGAGCTGACCGCGCCGATGGTGATCCGAGCGCCCTACGGCGGCGGCGTTCGCGCGCTCGAACACCACTCCGAGAGCCTGGAGGCCGCGTACGCACACATTCCCGGGCTCCAGGTCGTCGTCCCCAGTACGCCCGCGGACACGAAGGGACTCCTCCTGAGCGCGATCAGGGACCCCGATCCGGTACTCGTCCTCGAACCGAAGCGCCTCTATCGGTCGTTCCGCGACGAGGTGCCGGAGGGCGAACACACCGTCCCGATCGGCGAGGCCGCGGTCCGCACCGAGGGCGAGGACATTACGGTGATCTCGTGGGGCGCGACGATGCCGGACACGCTCGCGGCCGCCGAGACCCTCGAGGAGGAGCGCGACGTCTCCATCGAGGTGATCGACCTCCGCTCGATCTCGCCGCTCGACAGGGAGACCGTCCTCGAGTCCGTCCGCAAGACCGGGCGCGCCGCGATCGTCCACGAGGCCGCGAAGACGGGCGGGTTCGCGGCGGAGCTCGTCGCGACGATCAACGAGGGCGCGCTCATGCACCTCGAGGCGCCCGTCGGCCGCATCACGGGGTTCGACGTCCCGATGCCGATGCTCGCGATGGAGGACTTCTACCTCCCGAATCCGCCCCGCATCGAGGAAGGCATCAAGGACGTGCTCGACGGCGAAGGCGGCGTCTAAGCGCGTTTCGCGGTCTCGGTTCGTGACACCGTTGGCGTCCCGGTTTTTCGAGCCTGACGAGAGTCCACAGTCACGTCTGCCGGGATTTCACAGTCACGTCTGTCGGGGGTTCGCAGTCACGTCGCACCGTCGGGGTCGCCTCGCCCCGTGCCCGCCGACACCAGGTAGGAACCGAGGGCTGACGCCCCGACGCCGAGCGCGGCGAGGACGAGGAACAATTGCTCGACGGAGAAGTACGTCAGGAGCGTCCCCGCGATGACGGCGCCGAGCGCGCCGACGCCGAACACGCCGAGGTAGGTGAACCCGTAGGACAGCCCGCGCTTGCCGGGGGGCGTGAACTCGGCGACGGTGGCCTGGTAGAACGGCTGCACGGCGAACAGGAAGAAGCCCAGGAGTGCGGACACGACGAGGAGCGCGGGCAGCCCGATCGCCGACGCGGGGACGAAGAGGAGGGCGACGACCGCCAGCGCACCGAACCCGAACGTGATGCCGTACTCGGGGCGGTAGCTGTCCGTCAGCTTCCCGGCGACGTACTGCCCGAGGACGCCGACCATCAGCAGTCCGACGTAGAGGTAGTCGCCGGGTTCGAACGTTCGACCGCCGAACTCGACCGGCGCGAGTGCCGGGACGTCGCGGAGCAACTCCGGGAGGAACGTCAGGACCCCGCGGTAGTAGAGCCCCGAGAAGAACGTGACGGCGAACACGACGGCGAAGAGGCTCGCGAAGAGCACGCGCGAGCTGGAGAGGAAGTCGCCGAGCGACGAGACGGCGCTCCCGGCGTGCGCGTCGGCGTCGCCACCGCCGTCGACCACCGCGGCGCGCTCGTCGATGTCGACCCGGAGCGCGTAGACGGCGGCCACGACCGCGGGAATCGTCAACAGGCCGACGACGACGCGCCAGTCGAGGAAGAGGAGGAGGACGATCGTGACCAGCGGACCCAGGGAGATGCCGATGTTCCCCGCCATCCCGTGGTAGGCGAAGGCGCTGCCGCGCTTCTCGACGCCGCGACTGATCAGCGACAGGCCCGAGGGGTGATAGACGCTCGCGGAGACGCCCCACACGGCGAGGGCGAGGCCGATGACGACCGGCGACGGCGACACCGACAGGAGCAGGAACGACGCGCCCATGCCGAGGAGACCGACCGTGATGAGGAAGCGAGCGGAGACCCTGTCGACCAGGACGCCGCTGGGCAGCGCACCGAGTCCGAACAGTCCGTACCCGACCGCGACCAGCGTCCCGACGGTCGCCGGATTGACGGGGAACTGAGCGACCCCGACGTCGATGACGGAGAACTCCGCGAGCCAGATCGGCACCAGGATCGGGATCGACAGTTCGTACGTGTGGACCATGGCGTGAGCGATCGTCACGAGCGAGACGATCGAGCGATCGTTCGCGTTCACGAGAGGCGAGTTTCGCGGTGGACGTATTCAAGTCACCGGCTGTCCTGGCCGGTCACGGGCACGCCTCGTGCACCGCGTCGGCTCTGACGAGCGCGGCGTTCGACCTCGGCGTCCCAGTCCTCCTGCGAGGAACCCACGAGTCCGTCACTCGTAAAGGCGCTGGCTGACGACGAGGCGGTTGATCTCGTTCGTGCCCTCGTAGATCTGCATCCCCTTCGCGACCCGCATGTGTCGCTCGACGGGGTAGTCCGTCGAGTACCCACGGGAGCCGTGGATCTGGACGGCCTCGGTCGCGATCTCCATCGCGGCGTCGGTCGCGTACGCCTTCGCCATCGCCGCCTCCTGCGTGACGCGTTCGCCGCGGTCGCGTTGGTCGGCCGCCGACAGCGTGAGGAGCCGGGACGCCTCGACGTCCATCGCCATGTCCGCGAGCTTGAACCCGACGCCCTGGAACTCGCGGATGGGTTGCCCGAACTGCTCGCGTTCGTCCGCGAACTCCTTGCTCGCGTCGAGCGACGCCTGCGCGACGCCGACGCCCTGCGCCGCCGTCCCGATGCGGCCGATGTCCAGGCCCTCGAGGACGTACCGTAGTCCCTTGCCCGAAGTTCCGACGACGTTCTCCGCGGGGACCCTGACGTCGTGGAACTTCACCTCGCTCTCGATGGCGGCGTCGCCCTCCATGCACGGGATGTTCCTGACGTACTCGACGCCGTCGCGCTCGCGGGGCTCGGGAACGCCGACGAGCGTCAGGCCGTCCTCGGTCTTCGTGACGAGGAGCATGAAGTCCGCGACGTGCCCGTTCGTCATCCAGACCTTGTGCCCATTGATGAGGAGGTCGTCGCCGTCGCGTTCGGCGGTCGTCGAGATGGAGGCGGCGTCGCTCCCCGCGTCCGGTTCGGTCATCCCGAGCGAGACGATCCACTCGCCCGTGCAGGCCTTCTGGAGCCACTGCTCGCGCTGCCACTCGTCGCCCTCCGTGTAGATCGGGTAACCGACGAGCGACGCGATGACGTTCACCGCGCCCGCCAGCAGCTTCCAGCCCCGCGAGAGCTCCTCGTTCGTGATCGCGAACGAACGGTAGTCGAGGCCGGCGCCGCCGTACTCCTCGGGGTACGGCACGCCGCTATACCCCTCGTCGCCGAGTTGCCGGACGAGCGCTTCCGGGAACTCGCCCGCCGTCTCGTGCTCGTCGACGACCGGTTCGACCGTCGACTCGACGAACTCGCGCACGGCCTCGCGCTGGGCCTGGTGTTCGGCCGTCAGCTCGAATTCGGTTATCACAGTCGAACGTCGGATACTGCGGACTTAACGATTGCTCCCGCGACTGCGCCCGAGCGGGTAGCGGCGTCGACCGCGACGGTGTCGAGCCATCGACCGCATCCCCCGCCGCGACCCCCGGCGTTTACGTCCATGACGCACCTGACGTGAGTTATGGAACCAGTAGTCGTGCAAGCGGTTCGGACCCCGCAGGGCAAAGAGGGCGGCGTGTACGCGGACGTCCGGAGCGAGGAGCTCTCGAGGCAGCTCGTCGACGCGATGCTCGCCGAGACGGGCCTCACGGGCGAGCACGTCGACGACCTCCTCTGGGGGTGCGTGAAGCAGGAAGGCGAGCAGGGGAACAACCTCGCGCGCATCGTCGCGCTGACGAGCGACCTCGGCGAGACGGTTCCGGCGTCGACCATCGACCGGCAGTGCGCGTCCTCGGCGCAAGCGATCATGAGTGCCGCCGACGCCGTTCGCGCCGGCCAGCGCGAGTGCGTGATCGCCGGTGGCGTGGAGAGCATGACGCGCGTCGAGCGCGCGAACGACGTGAGCGAGATCCCCGCGCTCGTCGAGCGGTACGACGTCGAGTCGTTCCGCATGGGGAACACCGCCGAGGCCGTCGCCGAACGCTTCGACGTCTCGCGCGAGGCCCAGGACGAGTACGCGGCGCGCAGCCAGCAGCGAGCCGTCGACGCGACCAGGGAGGGCCGGTTCGAGGACGAGATCGTTCCCATCGATACGGGCGAGGAGACCGTCACGGAAGACGAGGGACTGCGTCCGGGGACGACCGCCGAGAAACTCGCGGAGCTCCCGACCGTGTTCGCCGAGGACGGGACGGTGACGCCGGGGAACGCCTCGCAGATCAGCGACGGTGCGGCCGCCGTGATGGTGACGAGCCGCGCGTTCGCCGACGACCACGGTCTCGACGTCCTCGGCGCTGTCGGCGCGCACGAGGTCGTCGGCGTCGACCCCGAGATCATGGGCATCGGGCCCGTCCCGGCCGTCCGTGGCCTCGTGGACCGGGCTGGCACCAGCGTCGACGACTACGGGCTCGTCGAGTTGAACGAGGCGTTCGCGAGCCAGACGCTGTACTGCCAGCGCGAACTCGGCGTCGACGACGACCGCTTCAACGTCAACGGCGGCGCCATCGCCATCGGCCACCCGCTAGGCGCGTCGGGCGCACGACTCCCGGTGACGCTACTGCACGAGATGAACCGCCGCGGCGTCGACCGCGGGCTCGCGACCGAGTGCGTCGGCTACGGCCAGGGCGCCGCCATCGAGTTCCTCGCCGACTGACCACTGCCTCGACACGCCGCGAAGCACGCGCTTCGACGGCGACCGATCGAAGAAACCGAACCGCGGCCGCGGGCTGCGCGTCGAAGAGCGACTACAGGAGGTCGCCGTCGACGTTCGGCGGGTACCACTGGCAGAGGTCGCCAGTGCCCGCACCGACCTGCGTGTTGACGTCGTCCGTGGACGTGACGTAGTTCGTCGTCATCGTCGGCACGTCCAGCTCGTTCCGGATCTGCTCGCTGTAGCGCGCGAGGACGTCCGTGTCGAACTTCGGGCGGTCGTTCGACGTCGTCTGGCCGGCGACGACCGTCAGCAGGTCGCTCCCGTTCCGTGAGAGGTGACTGCCGATGGCGAACCCGTCGCCGAGGTTGTTCCCGCCGGGACGCCAGTCGGTGGCGGGCATCTTCGTCGTGATCGCCTTCTCGTCCGGCCACACTGACTGGACGGCGTCGAGTACCTCGAGCGGGTACGCGAGCCGGGACTCGATGTCCTCGCCGCCGTACTCGTCGTCGCGCTCGTTCGTGAGCGGCGAGAGGAAGCTCGACAGCAGGTAGCCGTGCGCGAGGTTCAGTTGCAGGACGTCGAAGCCAGCTTCGTCGGCGCGCTCGGCCGCGGCGACGAACCGCTCGCGGACCGCGTCCAGGTCGTCGGCGTCCATCGCCGATGGCGTCTGGCTCCGGCGCGTGTACTGCGTCGCCGACGCCGAAACGATGTCCCAGGAGTCCTCGTCGGCGAGCGGCCGGTCGAGGCCGTACTCGCGGGGCCTGGTCGCCGCGCGCTGCCCGGCGTGGAACAGCTCGATGCCGGTCTTCGCGTCGCTCGCCTCGTTCACTTCGGCGACGGCCTCCGCCCACGCGTCGGCGTGCCCGTCCTCGTAGAGACCGGGCGAGCCCGGATGCAGGCGGCCGCGCGCCGACACCGCAACGGGCTCGGTCAGCACGAGCCCCGGTCCCTGCTTCCCGAGTTCGGCGAACCGCGCCGTCTGGCCGCTCGCGGGCCGTCCGCTCGACCCGACCGAACTCGGACTCGACGACAGCACCGCACGGTTCGGGACCGTCACGTCACCGATCGTGAACGGCTGGAACATCGGTGGCGTCGCCACCGCCCGCTTCTCGTTCCCGCCCTGCGCGTACTGGGCGTACCAGCGGTCGTAGTCGTCAGTGTACGCAGAATCGCGGATCTTCAGCTCGTCGTAGGATATCTTCCCGCTCCGGGTGAGGAGGTTGAACGCGAACTGCTCGGGCTCCAAGTCCATGTACCGCTCCGTGTTCTCGAAGTACCGCCGACTCTGCGTCGCCGCGTCTTGGATGCCCTCGACGCGCGGCCGTCGCTCCTTCTCGAACCAGCGCACCGACGCCCCGACGTCGTCCGGACCGTACTCCTCGAAGCCCTCGTAGAGCGCGATCGCGTCCTCCATCGCCATCTTCGTCCCCGCACCGACCGAGAAGTGCGCGGTGTGCGCGGCGTCCCCGATCAGCACCACGTTGTCGTGCGACCACGTCCTGTTCTGCACGATCGGGAAGTTCCGCCAGCTGTAGAGCTTCGACTCGAGCTCGTACCCGTCGAGGTGATCCGAGAACAGGTCCTCGAAGTACGCCAGCCCCTCCTCCTTGCCCTTCTCGTCCAGGCCCGCGTTCTGCCAGGTCTCCTCCGTCGCCTCGACGATGAACGTGCTCTTCCGACCCGGATACGCGTGGATGCGCCAGAGGCCGTGTTCGTTCTCCCGGAAGATGAACGTGAACACGTCGAACGGCTTGTCCGTCCCGAACCACGCGAACTTCGCGTCGCCCATCCTGACGCGGGGCTTGAACTGGTCTTCGTAGGTCTCGCGGACGGTGCTGTTGAGGCCGTCAGCGCCGATGAGGAGGTCCGCGTCCTCGGCGTACTCCTCGGGGTTCTCGACGTTATGCTCCCAGTGCATCTCGACGCCGAGTTCCGCGCAGCGCTCCCGGAGGATGTCCTTCAGGTCCGAACGCATCAGTCCGGAGAACGTGTGTCCGCCACAGCGGATGCGCTTCCCGCCGTAGTGGACGTCGATCGGGTTCCAGATCGCGAACTTGTCCGTGATCTGTTCGTGGGTCTTGTAGTCCGCCTCGCGGAGCGACCCGAGCGTGCTGTCCGAGAACACGATCCCCCATCCGTACGTGTTGTCCGCGGGGTCGCGCTCGTAGACCGTGATGTCCCAGTCCGGGTGCTCCTTCTTCAACAGGAGGCTCGCGTACAGTCCGCCGGGTCCGCCGCCGATGACGTTTATATCCATGAGTTGTCCTCGCTACGGGGGTTCACGCGTCCGACCATTCGTTCTCCACGACTTCCTCGAGGCGCTCGTACTGCTCCTCGTCCGCGACCGTCGGGAACAGCAGGAGTTCGTCGCAGCCGCGTTCCTCGTACCCGCGGATGAACTGGACGACCTCCTGGGGCGTCGTCAGCAGGCCCTCGGCGATCGTCTCCGCGAACGGCCCGGTGAACTCGTAGTAGTCGAGCAGGTACTCGCGGCCGGCCTCGGCCGCGTCCTCGTCGCCGAGCGCGAAGTACCCGTGCCCCCAGATCGCGGGGTCGCCCGGCCGACCCTCCTCTGCCCACGCCGCCTCGGCCTTCTCGGCCTCGCGCGCGAAGATCTTCGGTGGACCGCCGCCGTGGATGTAGCCGTCGCCGTAGTGCGCGACGCGCTTGTAGCTCGGGTCGCTGGACCCGCCGATGAGGAGCTCCGGCCCGCCCTCCTGGACGGGGTCGGGGCCGATCTCGTCGCCTTGCCAGATCTCGCGGAGTTCGTCCAGCTGCTTCGTGAATCGCGCGCCGCGGCTCCCGAAGTCCGAGTCGGCCGCCTCGTAGTCGTCCTTGCGCGCCCCGAGCGCCAGGCCGAGCGTCAACCGGCCGTCCGACAGGACGTCGAGCGTCGCGGCCTTCTTCGCCAGCAGGCCCGTGCTCCGGAGCGGCCCCGCGACGATCGACGTCGCGAGCCTGATGTCCTCGGTCTCGCCGGCACAGACGGCGAGCGTGGACATCGGGTCGAGGCTGTCGTACACGAGCCGGTCGAACACGCCGAGGCTCGTGAACGGGCCAGCCTCGGCGCGCCGAGCCCACTCTCGAGTTAGTTCCGCATCGGCACCTTCCAAGGTGTTTGGGAGACCTACGCCTACCTGCATTATAGTAGCCAATACGAGCGTCCGCATTTAGTAGTTTCGACGCCTCAAACGGAGGAACGGACCGACGGCACCGAACTCTGGACGACGGAACACCACCGCTGGAAGCCCACGGGCCAGTCGGAGAGAGAACGGCAGCGACCGCCATCCCGCTGTCTCGGCGGAGGGTCGCCCTAGCTCGAGTCGTCGACGACCGCCATGCCCTCCAGTTCGATCCGAGCGTCCTCCTTGAAGAACCCCGAGACCTCGAAGAGCGCCATCGTCGGGTAGTCGTCGAAGTACCCCGAGAACACCTCGCCGAGGTCGTCGAGCGCGTCGACGTACTCGTCGCGGTCCGCGACGAACACGTTGAGCTTCACGATGTCGTTCATCGTCCCGCCGGCCTCCTGGACGACCGTCTGGAGGTTCTCGAGCACCTGCTCGAACTGCGCGACCACGTCGTCCGGGTCGACGATCGTCTCCGTCTCGTCGGCGCCGTCCTGGCCGGCGAGGAACAGGAGGTCGCCGCCGGAGACCTTGATGCCGTGGTTGAAGCCGCGAGGCGGTGCGAGACCGTCAGGGTTGAGGATTTCCTTCTCCATTGCAGTCACCGACGTCGGGTGGCGAGAACGTACCGAGGAGACGCTATTAAGCCTACCGACGGTCGGGGTCGCAATCGGTCACTTCGCGGTCCAGCCGCCGTCGACGACGAGGCACTCGCCGGTGACGTAGGAGGCCATGTCGCTCGCGAGGAACAGCGCCGCGTTCGCGACCTCCTGCGGGTCCGCGAACCGGTCGACCGGGATGTCGTCGAGCAGCGACTGGTGGAGGTCGTCGTCGTCCTCGATGGGCGCCGTCAGGTCCGTCGACACGTACCCGGGCGCGATGGCGTTCACGCGCACGTCCGGCGCCCAGTCGAGCGCGACGCTCTTCGTCAGTCCGACGAGGCCGTGCTTCGAGGCGACGTAGCCGTGCTGTCGCTTCGTCCCGACCAGCCCGGAGATCGAGGCGACGTTGACGACGCTTCCGCCGCCGCTCGATTGGAGGTACTCGCCGGCCTCGTGCGTGCACGTGAACGCGCCCTGGAGGTTCACGTCGACCGTCGCCGCGAACTCGTCGGGGTCGACGTGCTCCGGCGTCCCCATCCCCGAGACGGGATTGATCCCCGCGTTGTTCACGACGACGTCCACGCCGCCGAGTTCGTCCGCGGTCCGCTCGAACAGCGCCGCTACTTCCGCGCCGTCGGTCACGTCCGTCGCGATCGCGAGCGACTCGACGCCGTGCTCCCGGATCGCGTCCGCGGCCGCCTCGACGTCGCTCTGGGTTCGCGACGTCGGAACGACGTCCGCGCCCGCGTCCGCGAGCGTCTCGGCGATCGCTCGCCCGATACCTCGCGTCCCGCCGGTAACTACCGCGGTCGTATCAGAGAGGTCGATTTCCGTGCTCATTGGCGTGCTACCAGAGCAACCGTCGCGTGCCGCCTAATGAATTTCTATCGACTGACGGATACGACGCCGCTCCGGTCCGGTCCGAAGTGACACCCGCAGCTGTCAGGTCGTGTCGTAGCGGAGGCGGAGCTCCAGTTCGTTCGCCGCGCCGGAGACCAGGTCCGGGATCTCCTCGCGGAAGCGGTCGCCGCGCAGTCGGTTCGCCGGCCCGACCACGCCGACGGCGCCTTCGACGACGTCGTCGCGGACGACGGGCGCGGCGACGCTCCTGATCCCGTCGATTGCCTCGCCGACGTCGAACGCGACGCCGCGCTCGCGGACCTCATCGAGTTCCTCGGCGAGGGCGTCGCGGTCCGTGATCGTGTGCTCGGTCTTCCGCGGGAGGCCCTGCTGTTCGAGGATCTCGTCCACGCGGTCGTCGTCGACGTTCGCGAGGATCGCCTTCCCCGGTGCGTGGTAGTGGAACCGGGTGTGACGACCGATTCGGCCGGACGTCTGGACGGCCCGCTCGCCGAGTGCCTTCTCCACGCCGACGACGTACCCTTGCTCTTCGACCATGAGCCAGGCGGCCTCGTTCGTGTCCGCGGCGAGCTGGTCGAGGATGCCCTTCGAGAGTCGCGCGATCCGGAGCTGCTGTTTCGCGTAGATCCCGTGATCCAGGAACTTCAGCGTCAGTTCGTACACGTCGTCCTCGACTTTGAGGTACCCGTTCTCCTTGAGCGTCTCCAGGTGATTGTGGGTGGTGCTCTTCGGGTAGTCCAGGTGGCTCGCGATGTCGGTGAGTGTCGGCTCGTCCAGCTTCTGTACCGTTTCGACGATGCTGAACAGCTTCGTTCCGGCCTTGACCTCGTAATTCATCCGTTTTCGACCTCCATGGCGTGTTATTGCAGACGACCATCCGCGTCCATTTAGTCATTGTGTAATGATACCTCCTATCGAGACGTTGTAATATCGTTCACCATCACTGAACAGTCGTTCGGGGGGTCTGGAGACGCTACGGGCGGACAGAAGGGGACGACGAGTCGCCGTCGAAGGCCCCCCGTCCGCCGAGACGATGCCCGCCATCAGTCGGGGCATCGTCCGCTGGAGGACCCCAGGGTGCTCGCTGCGCCTCGTTCTCGACCCTCAGAGGGCCACATTTATAGAGATACGCTCGAACGCGCCAGTATGGTAAACGCCTCGTTCGAACGCGAGAACCACGCCGCGTACGTCACGATCGAGCGCGAGGAGAAGCTCAACGCGGTCGACTCGGAGACCAAGCAGGCGATCATCGAGAAGCTCGACGAGTACCGGGAGGACGACGACGTCCGGGCGGTCGTCCTCCAGAGCGCCGGCGACCGCGCCTTCTCGGCCGGCGGCGACGTCCAGGAGATCCCGGACGTCGACTACTCGCTCTCGTACTTCACGGAGACCTGGGAGGCGCTGTTCTCGAAGATGCGCGACCTCGGGATGCCCACGATCGCGAAGGTCGACGGCATCACGCTCGGCGGCGGGTTCGACCTCATGCTCCACACGGACTTCGTCGTCGCCGCCGACGACGCCCGCATCGGCCAGCCGGAGGTCGACCTCGGGATCGTGAACCACTTCTCGCCGCCGATGCTGCTCCAGCAGGTCGGCGTCCGGAAGACGTTGGAGTTGATGATGACGGGCGAGACGATCTCAGGGAGCGAGGCGGCGGAGATCGGGCTCGTCACGCGTAGCGTTCCCGCCGACCGCCTCGACGACGAGGTCGACGAGCTGGTGGAGACGCTCGTGAACAAGAGCCCGCGCGTCCTGAAGAAGCTCAAGGAGGGCATCTACGCGAGCACGAACATGTCCCCGGACGCCGCGAAGGTCCACCTGGAGACGGTCTCGCTGGAAGCCGCCCGGAACGACCCCGACTATCGAGAGGGCGTCGACGCACACCTCGAAGACCGCGACCCCGAGTGGTACGTCGACTGACGGCGTCGCCGACGATACGTTCGACTCGTCGGGTACCTCGACACCGCCTGCGCCTTCCCTGAACTGTGATATTGCCAACGTGTACGTGTGTTCACCCATGCTGAACGAAAGTTTGGCAGGCCGTCTCGTCGGTAGCCACCACGGAGGGCATGTTACAGAAGTAGAAGTGTAACGGTACCGCCCAATCATCGACGAGCGTTATCGTGGCTCGTCGGTTGGCGACGTCGAGGAAGACGATCGAACTAACTCGCAGAACAATAAATAATATATTTGTCCTTACTCCAATTATGTTGCTTAATATTTATATGCGTGGTATCGTCGTGCAAGCACCACGCACTGCGAACGCGGTCCCGTCGACGAGTGAGCAATCCAGGTAGGACGCTCCATCGCAAGAGAGAACGGCTCGAGTAGCGCAGACCCTTCGAAGGGCCCGCCAAAGACCAGGGCCGTGGAAGATCTCGTCGGGAATACGGAATCCACCGCCGTACGCGACGCCATCCGGCGTATTCGACTGACACGGATGGGCGTGGTGGGCACGCAACGCAATCGTCGGTCAGATGTAAAACTCGTCGACACCGACACCGGGCGCGGTCGTTTCAGCCGTCCAAGTTCAGCCGTCGAACGATCCGGTAGTCGCCGACTGTGAAGACAGCACCAGACCAAAATATCAAGAATAATGTTTATAACTTAAACTGATAGAATCCGGCAGAGTGGGCGACTCGCGGACAGTCACAGAGGAGAGTTCCGTGAGTCGAAGCAGTCCGATCGTCGAGGATTACGCTTCGAAGACGAGGTCCCTGTCCGTCGTCGAACTCGTCGACGACTGGATTCGTGACAGTCTGGAATTCACTCGCCGAATCCGATAGCGTGCAGTCCGGCGACGATGCAATCGCTGCAGCGGTCCTCGTTCGAGACGATTACCTGAATCCAAGCAGGAAAATGGGCCGAAATCGTATCACGTACAAGGACCACAAGTGATGGGAACGACGTTCGGTGCGGCGGTCGTGGAGTTGGTGACGACGGTGTTCGTGCTCTCGACGATGTTCTCGATGGGCGTGCAGCTGTCAGCGAGCCAGCTCGTCGACGCACTCCGGGAGTGGCGGTTGCTGTCGAGGTCACTGGCGGTGAATCTCGTCGCGGTACCGCTGATCGCGTCCCTCCTCGTTCGGACGGTGTCGGTGGAGACCGGGTTCGCGGCCGGGATCGTGCTGCTCGCGGTCTCGCCCGGCGCCCCGTTCGGCCCGAAGCTCGCGGAGATCTCGGAGAGCGACGTCGCGTTCGCGAGCGGCCTGATGGCGATCCTCTGTCTGCTCTCCGTCGTAACCATCCCCGTCTCCCTGCTGTGGTTGCTCCCCGGCGACGTCGCCGTCGACCCCCTCGCCATCGGCCGGATGGTCCTGGGCATCCAGCTCGTCCCGCTCCTCGTCGGGCTCGGAACGTCGTTCGCCCGCCCCTCGCTCGCAGCTCGCCTCCACCCGCCAGTTCAGCGACTCTCGGACTACACGTTCGTCGGACTGATCGTGCTGTTGGTCGTCGTCTACAGCGACAGCATGCTGGCGCTCGTCGGTACGGGAACGCTCGGGCTGTCGACGGTCGCCGTGGTCGCGTCGTTGGTCCTCGGGTACGGCCTTGGCGGGCCAGCCCGAGCGACCCGGGAAGTGCTGGCGACGACGACCGCCGCCCGGAACGCGGCGATCGCGCTGTTCATCGCGACGACCGCGTTCTCGGACCCGAACGTCCTCACGACCGTCCTCGCGTTCTCGTTCATCGGCGTCGTCGGGTCCGGACTGCTCGCGAGCGTCTGGCGACGTCGACCAGTCGAGTCGGTCTCGGCCAACGGCTAGCGGCCACTCCGGCGCCGTGAACGTCGTCTCTCTCGCGGACGACTCGAGGGTCGCGAGTCGAGTTGGCTCGGGCTGGATCGTCGATGACTTGGCCTCCGAGACCAGGGACTACTACTGAACTGAGCCGCCCCCTGCGTGCCGGATAGTATTGTGTAGTTTATGCAAAATACATAAGTTCCGCTGGTTCGTACGGACGATCGATGACCGAAGAGATCGAGGAGATCCGTCGGCAAAAGCTCGAAGAACTCCGGAGCCGAGACGAACGGGGGAGTGCCAACGCGTCAGAACCGCGGAGTCCGACCGAACCGGTCCCGGTCGACGGAGACGCCGAGTTGAGCGAGACCGTCGCCGAACACGACGTCGTCCTCGTGGACTTCTACGCCGACTGGTGCGGCCCGTGCCAGATGCTCGAACCCGTCGTCGAGACGGTCGCCGCCGAGACCGACGCGGCCGTGGCGAAGGTCGACATCGACGCGAACCAGTCACTCGCCGCCGAGTACAGCGTCCGGGGCGTCCCGACGCTACTCCTGTTCGCCGACGGACAGCCGGTCGAGCGACTCGTCGGCATGCAGGAGGAGGCGCGCCTTCGGTCGCTAATCGAACGACACGGCTGAGTCGACCGGACCGCCCCTCCTCCAGACCGCAACGCCTAACAGACGACACCCCCCGATATTGTATAACGATGGACGCTAGGGACAATATCACCCGTCGGAGAGCACTGCTCGCCGGCGGCGGTCTGCTCGCGTTCGGTGGTGGCGTCGCGTACGTCGCGTCGCAGTCTGGCTCGAACGAGCAGCACTACGTTCCGGAGACCTCCCACAGCAGCGACGAGACGGGTGGGTTCGGTATCGAGCTCGCCGGACGCCCGATCGCGGGCGAACGCGACGCGAAGGTGGACCTCTACTACTGGACCGACTACCTGTGCCCGTTCTGCAAGGAGTTCGAGACGGAGACGCTCCCCGAGATCGGTCGGGAGTACATCGACACCGGCGACGTTCGCCTGGTCGCGCTTTCATATCCGAACATCGGCCAGTACTCGATGCCGGCGGCGGTCTGGGGGCGGTGCGTGTGGTCGCAGGTGGCCGAGAGCGATCCCGCTGCGTTCTGGAACTGGCACTCGGCTGTCTACGACGAACAGCCCGAGTCCGGCAAGGACTGGGCCGACGACGAGACGTTCGCGGCGGTCACCGAACGGACCGACGGCGTGGACGTCGCTGCGGTCGAAAGTTGTCGCGAGGATCGCGCCGACTCGATCCGGGAGAGCATGGACCCGAATCTCGGCGTGGCCCAGGAGGCAGGGATTCGGGGGACCCCCGGGTTCGTCGTCTACAACCGCGAGTCCGGCGCAGCTGGAAAACTCGTCGGTGCCCATCCCTACGAGAACTTCGCCGACGCGATCGACCAGGTGTCACAGTCGTGACCGGGAGCCGCGTCGTCGCCGGTCGAGACTGGGCGCGCGACCTCCGCGGCGCGCTCGCGTACCCGCTCACGTCCGACGCCCGGTTGCTTTCGGCCGCCGTCGGGACGGTCCTCACGTACGTCGTCCTGGTGTTGAGTTCGTTCCCGCAGTTCTCGATCCAGGTGCTCGCGAACGACCCGACCGACGTCGGCTACGCGGTGACAGCACTCACGCGCGAGGTGGCTCTAAGCACCGGTCGACTCGGTCTCGTCCTCGTCGCCGCGTACGCCGTCCTGACGGGTGTCGCGGTGACCAACGCGATCGCGCTCGTCCGTCGCGCGTGGCGTCGCGGTGCGTCGACGATCGTCGGCGTCCTCCCCGGCGTGTTCGCCGCCGGCTGCGCGAGCTGTGGCGCGGGCGTGCTCGGAGCACTCGGGTTCGTCGGCGCGATGGCGGCACTCCCGTTCGACGGCAACCTCCTCAGAGTCGGTGGCATCGCCCTGCTCCTGTTGTTCCTCGGCCGAGCGGGCGACCCGCGAACGTGTACGATCGACGGAGGCGCGACGTGACGTCGCTCCCGTTCACTCGGCTGCTTCGGAGTCTCGGCGTGAGCGCCGCGGTCTTCGTCCTGTTCGGTGCAGTGACCGGCCTGCTCCCGAACCCGGTCTACGTCCGGATGGTCGCCCGGACGCCGGCGGACTACCTGTTCCTCGTCGCGACCGCCGCCTTCGCCGGCGCGTTCGTCTACCAGCGCTCGCTGGCCAGCGAATCGATCGGCGACCGGTTCGCCGCCGGTGGCATCGTCGGCGGGGTCCTGGCGTTCGGCTGTCCGATCTGCAACGCCGTGCTGCTGGCGCTGTTCAGTTCGTCGGCGCTCATGACGTACGTCGAGCCGTTACGGCCGGTGCTCGGTGCGGTGAGCGTCGTCTTCTTCGCCGGGGTCCTGATCTACCAGCGTCGGCGGTGCGAGGCGTGTTGACAGTGCGACCATCGGCCGGGGAGTGAGCTCCGCACGACCCACTGACAGAAGCCACCCAGTATTGTGGAATCCGCGAAATACTTTTTGCGCCACTCCGCTAATTTCGAGATATGAATGAGACGTTCGTGGTCGTCGGCGGGGACGCGGCGGGGATGAGCGCCGCGAGCAAGGCCAAGCGTGCGAACCCGGAGATGGACGTGATCGTCTTCGAGAAGGGCGAGTGGGTGTCCTACGCCGCCTGTGGGATGCCCTACTACGTCAAGGGCGAGGTCGAGGACCTGGACGACCTGGTCGCCGTAACGCCCGAGGAGTTCCGCGAGGAGCGCGACGTCGACCTGCGAACCGGCCACGAGGTCGTCGGGATCGACCCCGAGACCGGAACCGTCACCGTCGAGGGCGACGGCGAGACGTTCGAACAGTCCTACGACCACCTCCTCGTCGCGACCGGGGCGACCGCGATCGAACCACCGTTCGACGGCCTCGACCTCGACGGCGTGTTCACCATCCACGACATGGACGAAGCCGACGCCATCGAAAACTACGTCACCGAGCGCTCGCCCGACTCCGCGGCGATCGTCGGCGGCGGATACGTCGGGATCGAGCTGGCCGAGGCGCTGTCTGCTCGCGGCGTCGACGTCCACCTCTACGAGATGCTCCCGCACGTCCTCCAGCCGTTCGGCGACGCGGTAGCGGAAGTCGTCGAGGACCACCTCCGCGAGCAGGGCGTCCAGTTGCACCTCGACACCGCCGTCTCGGGCTTCGACGGTGCGGAGCGCGTCGAGCGCGTCGCCTTCGACGACCAGTCCAGGCCCGCCGACGTCGCGATCGTCGGCGTCGGCGTCGAACCGAACGCCGACCTCGCAGCGGACGCCGGCATCGAACTCGGCGAGACCGGCGCCATCGCGACCGACGAGTACGGCCGGACGAACCACGGGAACGTCTACGCCGCGGGCGACTGCGCAGAGGCGCGACACGTCGTGACCGGCGAGCCCGACCACGTACCACTGGCGCTGACGGCCAACCGCGCCGGCCGTGCGATCGGCCAGACCGTCGCCGGCGACCCGGAACCGGTCGGCGGCATCGCCGGGACCGCGATCGTCAAGGCGTTCGGCCTCGGCGCCGCCCGAACCGGACTCGTCGACGAGGAGCAGGCACGGGAGGCCGACTTCGACCCCGTCTCGGTCACGATTTCGGCCCCCTCGCGGGCCCACTACTACCCCGGTGGCGACGAACTCACCGTCACGCTGATGGCCGACCACGATACCGGGCGGTTGCTGGGCGGGACTGTCGTCGGTCGCGAGGGCGCAAAGCGGATCGATACGGTCGCGACGGCGCTCACGGCGGGGATGACGGTGCCCGAACTACGGAACGCCGATCTGGCCTACGCGCCGCCGTTCAGTCCCGTGTGGGACCCGGTTCTCACCGCGGCGAAGGTCCTCGAAGGGCGCCTCGAATGACGACGCCAACCGAAAGCGAGACGCCGGCGGCTTACGTCGAGACCCACCGGGACGAACTCGCCGACCTCACGCTGTCGCTGTTGGCAGTCGATACCGCGAACCCGCCGGGGGACACGCGCGAGATCGTCGACCTGATCGAGCAGTACCTCGACCCGTACCCCGCCGCAATCGAACGGGTCGCGGTCGATCCGGCCAAACCCAACCTCCTGGTGCGACTCCCTGGCGAGCGCAACGAGACGATCCTGTACAACGGCCACACCGACACGGTGCCGTACGACGCGGCGGCCTGGTCGCACGATCCGCTCGGGGAGCGCGTCGACGACCGATTGTACGGCCGCGGCGCGACGGACATGAAGGGCCCGCTCGCGGCGATGCTGTTCGCGATTACGGCGTTCGTCGAAACCGAGACGACCCCGGCGACCGACCTGCTGTTCGCGTTCGTCAGCGACGAGGAGGTGGGCGGCGACGCCGGGCTACCAGCGCTCGTCGACGACGACCTGCTCGAAGCTGACGCCTGCGTCATCGGGGAGCCGACCTGTGAGGCAGGCCGGCACTCGGTGACGGTCGCCGACCGCGGGAGCATCTGGCTCACGCTCGCGGCCAGCGGCGCGTCCGCCCACGGCTCCCGACCGATGCTCGGTGAGAACGCCATCGACCGACTCTACGAGGCCGTCCGGACGCTCCGCGAGCGATTCGGGACGCGCGCCCTCGAGGTCCCCCGCGAGCTGGAGCCGATCATCGAGGATTCCGTCGAGTACTACGCCCCGACGATGGGTGCCGAGGCGGCCCGCGAACTGTTCGCGTCCCCGTCGATCAACCTCGGGACGATCGCGGGCGGTGACGCCATCAACAGCGTCCCGCAGTCGGCCCGGGCGGAGATAGACATCAGGGCGACCGCAGGCGTCCAGACGTCCGACGTCCTCTCGGACATCCGCCGCTGCGTCGCGGACTGCGAGGGCATCGCGATCGCTGACGCGTCGTGGAGCGTCGGCACCGCGGAGGCGATCGACGACCCGTTCGTCGAGGCCGTTGCCTCCAGCGCGGAGTCCGTCGCCGGCGGGCGAATATATCGGCGCAGTGCGACCGGCGGCGGCGACGCGAAGCGGCTCAGGAACGCCGGGATTCCGACGGTCGAGTTCGCGTTCGGGACCGACACCGTCCACGCCGTCGACGAGTACGTTCCCGTCGACGCTCTCGTCGACAACGCGCTGGTGTACGTCGGTCTGCCCAGTGCGTTCACGGAAGCCCGTGGCGACAGCGCTCGCTGAGGTCGACGATCGCCGCAGCGTAGCGGATGCGTGTGGTCCGGCCCGAGACGGAGCAAACTGCCGTTCAGTAGGCGCACGGATCTGTCTGAGGCAGGTGTCCGCGATGCATCTCGCGTTCTCTGATGGGAGTCTTTTTGACCGCGAGAGCACAGGCATCGGTATCGATGTATCTGGTCACGTTCCGTCTCGATCCGGGCGAGTACGACGAGGAGTTCCACGAGTTAAACGACGCGATCCAGGTCGTTGCCGAGGACACGGACGGTTACCTGGGCAAGCGGACGTGGCACGCCGCTGAGAGCGAGGAGGTGCTCGTCGTGTACTACTGGGAGTCACTGGACGGTCTCGAGTCGTTCGGCGCGGATGCGACCCACGAGCGAGCGAAGCGACGGTGGACGGAGTGGTACGACGCCTACGAGGTCACCGTCACGGAAGTCCGCGAGTCGTACGGGAGCGGGTTCGGCGACGACGCAGACCCACCCGCGTAGGAACCCACGGCCGCGTCCGGGTCGGAAGAAGACGTGCCGTGTTCGGCAGTATCGGTGGAGCGACTCACCGCCTTCGGAGTTCCAGGCGGTCCGAGCAGTCTCGCTCAGTCGACCTGCACGAGACCGTTCGCGTCGACGAGGACGTCGTGGCCCTGGTACCTGAACTGGATCTCGAGGGTCGACGTGCTCGTCTCCTCGAGCAGCGATTCGAGCGCGTCCGGATCGACGACGTCCGCCAGCGGCGGCTCGAGTGCGAGCGCATCGACGTCTTCGGCCTCGGCGACGGCGTCGACGATCCGAGGGACCGGATTCTCGAGTTCGCTCATCGATAGGTTAGACGAGGAGTTGGATGTCGGCGTCCGCCATGTCCTCGAGGGCGGTCGCCGCGCCGACGCCGGTGGTGACGCCGTCGTAGAAGTCGCTCTCGTCGTAGTCCATGAGGTCGATGGTCATCTGGCAGGCCTGGAACTCGACGCCCATGTCGAGGCTCGTCTCGAGCAGTTCCTCGATGGAGGCGGTGTCGTTGTCCTCGATCTTCTTCTCCATCATCTTCGTCGTCACGCGGTCCATGCCTGGGAGCGCCGCGACGGCGTTCGGCACGGGCATGTTGGGGTTGCCGACGGAGCTCAGTTTGAGGTTCTTCGAGCGTTCCTCGTGGAGGATTTCCAGCCCCCAGAACGTGTGGAAGACGGTGACGTCGTAGCCGAACGCGGCCGCGGTGCTGGCGAGGATGAGCGGCGGGTACGCCATGTCGAGGGTGCCCTTGGTCGCGATGATGCTCATCTTCTTCGTGCCGTCCTCGTTGGTAGCGTCGGCGAGCGCGTCCTCGAGTTCGTCGACGCGCGCGGCCAGCTCCGCACGCGAGGGCGCGTCGTCGGACGGTGCCTCGTCGGACGGGGCGTCGGATGTATCCGTACTCATCGTTACTCCGTCTTCCGGACGTAGTGCTTGTAGACGTCGTCCCCTTCCTCCTGGTCGAGGAGTTCGACGCCGTCGGTCCCCGACGCCCAGCCGTCGATGTCGCTCATGCTCCCCGAGTCGGTGGCGAGCACTTCGAGGACCTCGCCGGCGCCGAGGTCGTCGATGGCGGTCTTCGTCTTCACCACTGGCATGGGACACGATGCACCCTTCACGTCGAGCGTCTCCGCGATGTCGTATTTCGAACTCATTGGTTGGCTGCTCCGTGAGTCTGTATTGGAGCTATCGCACAATACCCCCTCCCCGATTAAAAGATTGTCGGTTCTTGTAGATACTACAAACAACTGCCCTACAGAGCGTTCTTACAGAGATAGGCCGCAGTAACTTGGCGTCCGGTATTCGAGGATGCGAGCGAGAAACGGACTACAGTATTGTTTATGATTGGAACTTCTATGCAAACCCTTTTGTACGTCCGACCGATAGAAGCGACTGCACAACATGAACGCCGACGACTTCCCGACCCCGGACGTCGACGTGGAAACCGTCGACCCGGAATCGCTCAAAGACAGCATCGACGCCGGCGAGGACGTCACGCTCCTCGACGCACGCATGCAGTCAGACTACGATGAATGGCGCATCGACGGCGAGAACGTCACGTCCACCAACGTCCCGTACTTCGAGTTCCTCGAGGACGAGATCGACGACGACGTCCTCGAACAGATCCCCGACGACCGCAAAGTGACCGTCCTGTGTGCGAAGGGCGGCGCCAGCGAGTACGTCGCGGGCACGCTCGCGGAACGCGGATACGACGTGAACCACCTCGAGGACGGCATGAACGGCTGGGCGAGCATCTACGAGGCCGTCGAAGTCGAGCGCTACGACGGCGCCGGCACGCTCCTCCAGTACCAGCGCCCGTCCTCGGGCTGCCTCGGCTACCTCCTCTACGACGACGGGGAAGCCGCGATCGTCGACCCGCTGCGTGCGTTCACCGACCGCTACCTCGAGGACGCCGACGACCTCGGCGTCGACATCGAGTACGCGCTCGACACGCACGTTCACGCGGACCACATCTCGGGCGTGCGCGGCCTCGACGCGGAAGGCGTCGAGGGCGTGATTCCCGAGGCGGCCGTCGACCGCGGCGTCACGTACGCCGACGAACTGACCACGGCTGCGGACGGCGACACCTTCGAAGTCGGCGATGCGACCATCGAGGCCGTCTACACGCCCGGGCACACGACCGGGATGACCTCGTACCTCGTCGACGACAGCCTGCTCGCGACGGGCGACGGACTGTTCGTCGAGAGCGTCGCCCGCCCCGACCTCGAAGAGGGCGACGACGGCGCACCCGACGCCGCCAGCATGCTCTACGAATCCCTCCAGGAACGCGTGCTCGCGCTCCCCGACGACACCCTGATCGGTGGCGCGCACTTCAGCGACGCCGCCGAGCCCGCCGACGACGGCACCTTCACGGCGCCCATCGGCCAGCTCGTCGACGAGATGGACGCGCTCACGATGGACGAGGAGGACTTCGTCGAACTGATCCTCTCGGACATGCCGCCGCGACCGGCGAACTACGAGGAGATCATCGCGACGAACCTCGGCCAGAGCGCCGTCGACGACGACGAGGCGTTCACGCTCGAACTCGGGCCGAACAACTGCGCAGCCAGCCAGGACTCGCTCGCGGGTGACTGAGACCGCCGATGGTACTCGATCCAGCACCGATCCAGATGGCCGCCGAGCTGTTCCCGAACGGGATCAGTCGCTACGCCATCGGTGGCTTGCTCGTCGGGCTCGGCACCGTCATCATCTACGTCGGGACGGGGATTCCAGCCGGCGCGAGCACGTTCCTGGAGTCGACGCTGTCGTACGTCTCCGACCAGTCGCGGTTCCAGAAGTACGTCGCCTCGCGCGACTGGCGACTCGTGTTCACGGCCGGCATCGTCCTGGGCGGGCTCGCGTTCGCGGCCACGTTCCAGTCCGGCCTAGTCACGAGTTCGCTGTACGAACCCGGGACGACCGGGCAGCTGTACGACGTCGCCGGCGTGACGCTGTGGACGACCGACGTCCAGCCCTGGCGGCTGTTCCTCGGCGGCATCCTGGTCGGCATCGGGACCCGCATCGGGAAGGGTTGTACGTCCGGGCACGGCGTCTGCGGCGTCGGCTCGGCGTCGAAGACGTCGCTCGTCGGCGTCGTGACGTTCCTGACCGTAGCCATCGGGACCGCGCAGGTCGTCGCCGCACTCGGGGTGAGCCCCTAGATGGCTGACCGCCACCCGCTGTTCAAGCCGCTGATCTTCGTCGGCGGCCTAGTGTTCGGGTTCGGGCTCGGGTTCAGCCACATGGCGCGGCCGGAGGTCGTGCTGAACTTCCTCCAGTTCGACGACCTCGGACTTCCGTTCGTCATGTTCGGCGCCGCGATCGTCTCCGGGATCGCGTTCGCACTGTTGCCCCGGATCCGTGATGCCGCACCCCTCACGGGCGACCCCTACGAGCGGCGCCTGAAGCCGTTCGACCGGAACGTCCTCGTCGGCGGCGCCGTCTTCGGCGTCGGCTGGGGGCTCTCCGGGATCTGCCCCGGTGCCGCGTACGCGAGCCTCGGCGTCGGTAACGTCACCATCCTCTGGGCGCTCGCCGGGATGTTCCTCGGCGCGTACGCCCAGGGCTACTGGCGGAGCCGCACACAGACGACTGACGCTACCCCGACGGGCGCAGACTGACCTCAGTTCCCATGGACCCCGCCCTCCTCGCCCTCTTCGTCGGTGCAGCGCTCGCCAGCCTGTTCATGGCGTGGGTGATCGGCGCCGGGTCGAGCGGCGCGACGCCGTTCGCTCCCGCCGTCGGCGCGAACGCCATCGGAACGATGCGGGCCGCCTTCCTCGTCGGTATCTTCGGGTTCGCTGGCGCCGTCACGCAGGGCAGCAACGTCTCGGAAGCCGTCGGGAGCGGCCTCGTCGGCGGCATCAGCCTGCCCGTCGCCGGCGTCATCCTCGTGCTCGTGTTGGGCGCGGGACTGATGGCAGTCGGCATCACGACCGGCTATCCGATCGCGACCGCGTTCACCGTCACGGGCGCGGTCGTCGGGGTCGGCCTCGCCCTCGGCGGGACGCCGGTCTGGGCGAAGTACCAGCAGATCGCCGCCGTCTGGGTGCTGACGCCGTTCGTCGGCGGCGGCATCGCGTTCGCCATCGCCAGCGTCCTTCCGCGGTCCGACGTCCCCGAACGCTACAGTATCCCGGGACTCGCCGGTCTCGTCGGTGCCGTCCTCGTGAACGTCGAGTTCGGCTTTCTCGGCGCGGGGCGCGCGGCGGGAACCGTCCGCGGTCTCGCGCAGCGGACGCTGGCGGTCGACGGACTCGCGTCGGCGGTCGTCGTCACTGGCCTCGCGGCGCTGGCCGTCGCGGCGGTCGTCTGGTGGGACGTGAGCCGTGACGAACGCGGCGGCCTGCGGCGCGTACTGCTCGCGCTCGGCTCGCTCGTGGCGTTCTCCGCGGGCGGCAGCCAGGTCGGCCTCGCCGTCGGGCCGCTGCTCCCCCTGCTCGACGAGGTGGGGATGGTTTCGGCGTTCGCCGTGCTCGTCGGGGGTGGCTTCGGGATGCTCGCGGGCTCGTGGACGGGCGCGCCCCGGATGATCAAGTCGCTCGCGCAGGACTACTCGTCGCTCGGCCCGCGGCGCTCCATCTCGGCGCTCGTCCCGTCGTTCCTGATCGCGCAACTGGCCGTCCTGCTAGGGGTCCCCGTGTCGTTCAACGAGATCGTCGTCAGCGCCATCATCGGGAGCGGCGCCGCGGTCGGCGGCCGGGCGGCGATAGATGCCAGAAAGATTCTCGTGACAGTGGGGGCGTGGGCGGGGTCGTTCCTCCTGTCGTTCGCGCTCGCGTACGCCGCCGCGTTCGTCCTCCTGTAACCGACAAATGAACCACTGAACTACGATACCAATGAGTACGACAACTGAACTCGAACAGGGAATTCGCGAACACGTCGGGCAGTTCTCGCTGCACGTCCTGCTCGTGTTCGCGACCGGGCTGACCATCGGGTCCGAACGCACCGTCGTCCCCGCGCTGGGGGAGGACGTCCTCGGCGTGGAGTCGTTCCTCGTCATCGGGTCGTTCGTCGTTTCGTTCGGGGTCGTGAAGTCGGTCCTCAACCTCTACGCCGGCAAGTGGGGCGAGACGTACGGCCGCAAACCCGTGCTCGTCGCCGGGTGGGCGACGGCGCTCCCCCTCCCGATCATCCTCGTCTTCGCGCCGAGCTGGGGCTGGATCACGGTCGGGAACGTTCTATTGGGGATCAACCAGGCGCTGACCTGGAGTATGGCAATCAACGCGAAAATCGACCTCGCAGGTCCCGATCAGCGCGGGCTCGCGGTCGGCATCGACGAGTCCTTCGGCTACACCGGCGTCGCCGTCGGCGCCTGGATCACGGGCGTCATCGCGAGCCGGTGGAGCCTCCGGCCGGAGCCGTTCTACTTCCTCGCCGTCGTCGTCGTGCTGGCCTTGCTCGTCTCGGTCTTCCTGATCAAGGAGACCGTCCAGTACGCGCAGGCAGAGGGCGACGACGACCACCACGACGCGAACCTCCCGTTCGTCGAAGTGCTGAAGCGCGCGACGTACGGGGACCGGACGCTGTTCGCCGCTGCGCAAGCGGGGCACGTCGAGAACTTCGTCGACACGCTGTTCTGGATCGCCGTCCCCCTGTATCTACTCAGCCAGGACCTGGACATCGCGGCGGTCGGCGTCGTCGTCGGCGTCCACAGTGCGATGTATTTCCTCCAGATCGCGACTGGCGGTCTCGCGGACCGGATCGGTCGCCGTCCGCCGGTCGTCCTCGGGATGTTCCTGGCGGGAGCCGGCGTCCTCGGGATGGTGCTCGTCGATAGCTACCTCCCGTGGGTCGTCCTCGCTGGCACGTCCGGGCTCGGGATGGCGCTCCTGTACCCGAACCTGATGACGGTCCCCAGCGACGCGGCGCACCCGACGTGGCGCTCGGCCGGCATGGGCGTCTATCGGATGTGGCGCGACTCCGGATACGCGGTCGGAGCGGTCGTGATCGGCCTCTCGATGGAGTTCGTGAACGCCGAAGCCGCATTCTACGTGACCGCTGGCCTGATGTTCGTCTCCGGGCTCGTGGTGTACGGCTGGATGGAGGAGACCCATCCCGAGTTCGGGACGCACGAGCCGCCTGCGCCCGCGACGTCCGGGCCTGGAACGGTCGCACCGGACGACTGACGAGCCCCCGCGGCGTTCGTCGCGGACTTCTTCTCCCGACAGGTCACTCCCCGCGGTGATGAGTGGACTTCGCCGGAACGGTTGGTACGTCTGGATCGATTTCGGTGGTGATCTGGGCGCGCGAGCGTGCTCTCGTTCGGGAGTCGTCCCCCGACGCGTGCGCTCGGCGGATTCGACTCGCACTACAGGTGGTCGGAGGCCGAGCAGGCTCCATACGTTATCAGTGGGTTATCGGTGGTCCCGCGGGGGTTACCCGAATATAGTATTGTGTAGTAATCCCAAAACCGTTATAGGCATGAGAGGGATAGGAGGAACCGAGCAGAAATGTGCCAACAGCGAATTTCCGCGTTCGAAGATCGGAGTGAGAATCGATGGCAGGACTAGCGGTACCGACGTGGGACCCGGAGACGGCCTTGCTCATCGGCACGATCCTCCTGGAGGCCATCGTGCTGTACGTGGGCTACGGCGGTCTCGAACGACTCTTCGGACCCCACCTCATGAAGTTCCTGATCGGAGGTGAATCGGATGCTCGATAACCTCCCCAACGTGCTCGACGTCCTTGGGACGAGCCCCGAGATGCTGGCGCTGTTCGTCGGATTCGGCCTCGTCGTCGGCATCCTCTTCGGGTTCTTCGGCATGGGCGGCTCGTTCCTCGTGACGCCCGCCCTGTTGATGCTCGACTATCCGGCACCCGTCGCGGTCGGGAGCGGGATGGCGTTCGTCTTCGGGACGGCCGTCATCGCGACCCTCAAACACCACGACCTCGGGCAGGTCGACTACAAGCTCGGCGTGATCATGATCACCGGGACCACCATCGGCATCGAGGCCGGGCGCGCCAGCGTCTACTACCTCCAGTCGCTGGGACTCGCGGGCGGGATCATCAGCGTCGCCTACGTCGTCCTCCTGGGCGGCGTCGGCGCGATGGTCACCCGCGACGCCCTGAAAGGCGGCGACGGTGACGGCGGCGGCGGTGGGATGGACCACGAGGCAGCCGACAGGGACCTCAGCGAGTACGAGATCCCCGAGATCGCGAAGAAGATCCAGCGGACGGTTCGGATTCCGCCGATGGTGACGCTCCGCGGCGACGTCCGCGTCTCCGTGTGGGTCATCACTAGCGTCGCCTTCGCAACCGGCCTGCTTTCGGGCTTCCTCGGCGTCGGTGGCGGCTTCATCCGGATGCCCGCAATGCTGTACGCGATCGGCGTCCCGGTCCCCGTCGCCGTCGGGACGGACCTCTTCGAGATCGTCTTCTCCGGCGGCCTCGGGAGCTACCTCTACGGCCAGGGCGGCGGCGTCGACCTCGGCATCGTCGCGCCGCTGCTGTTCGGGAGCGCACTCGGCGCCCGGGTCGGCTCCGCGGCGACCGCTGTCGTCGACTCCGACGGCATCAAGGGCTACTTCGGCGGCATGCTACTGGTCGGCGCCATCGCGGTCGGCATCGGCGAGGTCGGCAGCTTCGTCGGCAGCCCCACCCTGGAGACGCTCGGTCTGGTCCTCGTCGTCGGCGCGGCAGTCGTCGTCGCCGTCGCGATCCTCTACACGACGATCGCCTCGCTCCGCGTGACGCGTCGCCGGCAGGCGTCCGCTGCGGACTAGGCCGTCGTCGCTCCAAACCGCCTGTCAGTCAAACCGTTACCGCCAACCGCGAAATTGTGCAGACTGTGCAAAAGTCTTTTAATGGCCCGGAGCCAATATACCGACGATAACCATGCCCGATTCGATGTCCGAACAGCTCCGTCGAGACATGGCCTGCGAGGGTCTGCTCGAGTGTTTCCACGGCCTCAAGGAGCTCGACAAGGAGTGCTTCCAGGCACTCGTCGAGGCGGACGAACGGCTGACCGTCGACGAGATCGCCGAGGCAGTCGACCGCGAACGCTCCACCGCGTACCGAGCCGTCCAGCGCCTGCTCCAGACCGGCTTCATCGAGAAGGACCAGATCAACTACGACCAGGGCGGTTACTACCACGTCTACTCGCCGACGGACCCGTCCCAGATCGCGGACGAGATGCAGCGACTGCTCAACGACTGGTACGCGAAGATGGGCCAGCTCATCCAGGAGTTCGAGGACAAGTACGAGCAGTCCGAGGCCTCGGCTCCTCCCGTCGAAGGCTAACGCCGTCTTCTCTCTCTTCTCTACTCATCTGTGCGCACCCTACAAGACTTCCGGTCGGTGAGACACGACCCTGGGGGCCGAGTGGGAAGACCGCGTTCCTGGTCACAGAACTCGGTTGTGCGGTATTGTGAATATTCTCCAAAACTCTTAATTGGTGCCGGTTCGTAGGAACTGATGATGACGACTGATACTGCAGCCGACGCCGGCACCGCCACCGCGAACGAACCCCGCCACGTCGACGGCGAGTCACAACTCGACGTCCTCGTCGCCGAGAACGACGTCGTCCTCGTGGACTTCTACGCCGACTGGTGTGGCCCCTGCCAGATGCTCGAACCCGTCGTCGAGACGCTCGCCGCGGACACCGACGCGACCGTCGCCAAGGTCGACGTCGACGCCAACCAGCCACTCGCGCAGGCCTACGGCGTCCGTGGCGTCCCGACGCTCGTCCTGTTCGCCGACGGCGACCAGGTCGAGGAACTCGTCGGCCTCCAGAGCGAGGAGGAACTTCGAACGCTCGTCGAATCCTACAGCCAGTAGATGACCGGGGACGTTCGCGACCTCGTCGTCGCCGGGTCGGGGATCGCTGGCCTCTCGGCCGCTGTGTACGCCGCGCGCGCCGACCTCGACCCGCTCGTGCTCGAGGGCGACGAGCCCGGCGGCCAGCTCACGCTGACGACCGACGTCGAGAACTACCTCGGGTTCCCCGACGGCGTCGGCGGCATGGACCTCGTCCAACGGGGAAAAGAGCAAGCCGAGAAGTTCGGCGCCGAGTTCCAGCACGGCCGCATCGACGATGCCGTCCTCGACGACGACCCGATAGCGCTCTCGCTGTCGAACGGCGACTCGATCCGCACGCGAGCGCTGATCGTCGCGACCGGCGCGAGCGCACGCTGGGTCGGCGCCGAGAACGAGGACGAATTGATGGGGCACGGACTCTCGACGTGCGCGACGTGCGACGGCGCGTTCCACCGCGGCGACGACGTCCTCGTCGTCGGCGGCGGCGACAGCGCGATGGAGGAAGCGCTCTTCCTCGCGAAGTTCGCCGACACCGTGACGGTCGTCCACCGTCGCGAGGAACTTCGCGCATCCGAGATCATGGCCGACCGCGCTCGCGAGCACGAGTCGGTCCAGTTCCGCTGGAACACGGAACTCGACGCCATCCACGGCTCGCGGGACGATGGCGTCACCGGCGTCACGCTCGTCTCCCATCCCGAGGGCTACCCCAGGGAGAGGGCCGCGTCCGGCGTCGACGTCGCACGAGAGACGGTCGACGTCGGCGGCGTGTTCTACGCCGTCGGCCACACGCCGAACACGGGATTCCTCGAAGGGACTGCCGTCGAACGGGACGAGAGCGGCTACGTCTTCACGCAGACCGAGGACACTGGTCGGCCGACAGCGCGGACGGACGCCGACGGCGTGTTCGCCGCCGGCGACGTCGCCGACCCCCGGTACCGACAGGCGATCACGTCCGCCGGAACCGGCAGCATGGCCGCACTCGACGCCGAGGAATACCTCGAAACGCACCGCGACGCTGCCGAAGCGACGGCGACGCCGACCGCCTGACGGTCACGATCTCCTCAGAGGTCACGTCCCCCTTCAGAACTGCTCTGGAGGACGATGCGCCGTGGCGGTATCGCTCACCCTTCACGAGGAGAGGGTGAACAGCGAGTTTCCCCTTGGCACCATATTTATATGTCGTTGCACAGTATCGGATAGTGTCCGATTTCATGGGACGAGGTATAAGTATCTGCGTGGACGTGCCCTCGCCGAGCGATGGCACAGTCTTCCGGATAGAAGCGGCCGATGAGATTCTTCGAGTTCTTGCCGATGCGCACGAGTCGGAGTTCACCATTCCCGAACTTGTCGACGCGACCGACGTGTCCAGATCGACCGTGTGGCGAGCCGTCGAGTTACTCGAGAGCATCAGCGCAGTCCGAGTTCGCGAGACGCCACAGCGGAACTACGTCTCGATACACCCGGAACGCCTCCAGAAGGACGACCCCGTCTTCGCCATCGAGCAACCGGAGTTCCGCCCGCCGACACGAGAATTCGTCGACCGCGTAACAAACGCCCTCGAAACGACCGACGAGGTCGAAGATCTCGTGGGAGTCCTCGTCTTCGGGAGCGTCGCTCGCGGTGAGGCTGACCGGCGCAGCGACATCGATCTGTTCGTCGTCGTTCGTGGCGACCGGACAACCGCCAGACGAACCGTCACCGAGGTCGTGACCGATCTGGAAGCAGAACGGTTCGATGGCGAGCGCTTCGAGTTCGAGCCCTACGTCGAGACCACTGAGAGCGCAACTCGAGCAAGATCGAAACTCCGGGAAATCTTCGAGGAAGGCATCGCAGTCCACGGGAGCGGAGAGCTGACCGCACTCCGAACCGAGGTGTTTGCCGATGAGTAGCACTCGCATCGAACAACTCATCGCCGATGCGCAAGCTGCGTTCGACCGACGACCGACCCACGTGGAACCCGGTCTCGACGTCAGTAGCCCAGCGCTCTTGCAACTCCGGAAAGCATGCCGCCTCCTGGCAGGCGCAGACGCACTCCGCGACGAGGAATTCTACACGCTCGTGATCGAAGCGTCGTTCGTCGCTATCGAACGAACAGTCGAATTTCGACTCCTCGAGCGAGGTACTACTGACCCCGACGAACTCCCCGGCACTCATCCCGGCGTCTACGGGGAAGCCGCTCGGATTGGCACATTTTCCGAGACGACTGCGAACGAGCTCGCGGAACTCTGGCGGGACCATCGGGCGAAGACGTACTATCGGGATGGGCTCGCCGCTGCCGACCGTGCCGAGAAAATGTACGCGCTCGCCGAGGAACTGCACGCCTACATCGTCGGGCAGTCTGGCCAGGGCCACGAATGCATTTGCTAGTGAGGACATCGAGGTCGAGGACGCGTCGTCGCCCCCGAACCGTTCAGTGGCCGTAGAGGCCGTAGATCATGACGAGAAAGCCGGCGCAGGCGACGAGACTCTCGAAGAGCATCCCCTGAACGCTCGGGATGGCGAAGACGTGGTGGAGGACACCGACCAGGAACGTCCCGATCGTGATGACCACGAGACCCACTGCGAAGTACTGGAGGCCCTCGATCCGCGTTCGCTGATACGCGCGATACGCCAACAGGGAGACGACGCCCCCGAGTATGAGCGCGGCGACCTTGACGAGGCCGAGGACGACGACGATGGCGTCCGTCATGACTCTCGCCGCATCTCCGACCAGAAGGTCGCCAACCGTTCCTCCGGGTCCTCCGCTGGTCGGTCGATGGAGACCGCGAACTCGTCGCCGTCGATACTGATCGAGACGTCCGTGAAGTGCCGCTCGTAGAGGGTGGCGTTCGGTCCGTCGCTGCGGACCTCGGTGTACTCCTTGACGAGTGCCGCGTCCCGGAGTCGCTCGAGTTTCCGGTACACCGTCGAACTCGAGAGGTCGCACTCGTCGCAGAGTTCGGTCGCGGACTTCGGTTCGTCCAGCGTCGCGAGTATCGCCCTGCACTTGTCGTCGTCGAGCGATCGGAGGACTGCCGACACGGGCGGGTCGTCGTCGTCCGTCGAGGATTCTCGGTCCACGTCGGTCGCTGTCCGCGTCTCGTTCGACCGCGAGGGGACGAGCGAAAGCCGCGTACGGTCGACGTATTCCTCGGTCATTCGAATATAGTGTTCTCGAGGCGCCTCGACTCGGAGCCGAGTGCGCCGCCAGTTACATCCATCTTGTGACGATGGTCGTTTAGAGCTATCGGGTCGTCCCAGGACGTGGGAGTTGCAGGTGTTCCGAGACGCCGATGGTCGGCAGTCGACGATGCCGTCGCTGGACGCCGCCGGCCACGCCCCACTCCCACACTCTGGGATGCTTCCATCGTTGTTTACCTATTGCCGTCCCAGATTCGGGCGAACGATGCACGCCGGTCTTCACCGTCGGAGCGAACGGAACGTACGCACCTCGCTAGAGGTTCGCGAATCGACTGACGAGACCCCGAATTCGGGGCGAGCAGCCCGTTCGACCGTGGAGGGGCAGTGATGGTGTCGATGCTCGACGTCGTGATGACGATTCACACCGTCTTCGCGGCGCTGTGGACCGGCGGAACGCTCGTGGTCGCAGGCGGCGTGCTCCCTGCGGCCCGTAGAGAACTGCTCGGCGAGGAGGCGCTGGCGCTCATCGGGCGTCGGTTCTCGTACCTCACGATCGCGTCGGTACTGGGACTGCTGTTCACCGGCGGCCACCTCGCAGGGACGCTCTACACGTTCGAGAGCCTCCAGTCGACGGGGCGTGGGCACCTCGTCCTGACGATGGTCGGCCTGTGGCTCGTCCTCCCGATAGCGCTCTACGGCGGCTTCCGAAAGCTACGCGATATCTCGCCGAACCAATCGATGGCGACTGCAGCGACGGCAGCGCGACCCTGGTTCCTCGCTGCGAGCGTGGTCGCGATCGCCCTCCTCGTCGTGGCAGGCTTACTGTGAGAGACGCAAGCGGCGACTTCGAATAGTCGGCGAACGCTCCCAGCCCTGCAGTCCTACTTGTCGTTCTGGAGTTCGGCGTGGAAGTCGACGGCGACCGCCCCGTCCGGCGTCGCGACGAACGGGTTGACCTCGAGTTCGACCAGTTCGGGGTGGTCGACTGCGAGCCAGGAGAGTCGGACGAGGGCGGCCGCGAGGGCGTCGAGGTCGACCGGGTCCGAGCCGCGTGCGCCGTCGAGGATTTCGGCGGCGTCGACGGACTCGACGAGTTGGCGGGCGTCGTCTTGCGAGAGCGGTGCGAGGCCGTGCACGACGTCGTCGAGGTGTTCGACGAGGACGCCGCCGAGGCCGAACGTCACCATCGGCCCGAAGCGGGCGTGGCGGGTGACGCCGGCGACGCACTCGACGCCGTCGGGGGCGAGCTCCTGGACGAGCACGCCCGTCACGTCCGCGGTCGGAGCGTGCTCGTGGACCGTCTCGAGCACTTCGGCGACCGCGTCCTCGACGTCGCTGGCGGGGACGCCGACGCGGACGCCACCGACGTCGGACTTGTGGACCAGATCCGGGCTCGCCACCTTGATCGCGAACGGGCCGTCCGCGGCGGTCGCGAACCGCGCCGCGTCCGCCGGGGACGTCACGAGTTCGCCCGCCGGCGTCGACACGCCGTAGGCGTCGAGGACCGCCATCGCGTTGACGCCGAGCGTGTCGCGGCCTTCGGACGCGGCGCGGTCCAGCACGTCGGCGACTCGCGTTCGGTCGGCGTCGACTGGCTGGGGGGCGTGCCTGGGGTGTCGCCGACGTTCGGCCTGGGTCGCTAGCGCTGCGAGCGCGTTCGCCGCCCGGTCCGCGTCGGGATAGTTCACGATGCTGGCGTCCGCGAGCGCGGCGGTCGTCTCCGCGGTCGGTGGACCGCCCGAGAAGCAGGTCGCGACCGGCTTCCCGTACCGCCTGCTCGCGTCGCCGATCCCGGCGACGAGTTCCGGACCGTCGACGAGCGGGTGCGGCGTCGAGGCGACGATCGCCGCGTCCACGCCGTCGTCGGCGAGCACGACCTCGAGCGCGTTCACGAACCGGTCGACGGTCGCGTCGCCGAGGACGTCCAGCGGGTTGGTGACGCTCGCGGCGTCTGGCAGCGACTCGGCGAGGCGGGTTCGCGTCTCCGCCGAGAGGGAGGCGAGCGACAGGTCGGCGTCCGAGACCGCATCGGTCGCGAGGACGCCCGGGCCGCCGGCGTTCGTCACCACGGCGACGCGGTCGCCGCGCTGCAGGGGCTGGCGTGCGAACGCGCCGACGAGGTCGTACGCGGCCTGTTGGCTCGCCGCACGCACCACGCCAGCCGCGTCGAACGCGGCGTCGAACCCGGCGTCGTCGCCGACGAGCGCGCCCGTGTGGGACGCCGCGGCCGACGCACCCGCCTCGGACCGACCGGACTTCAGCCCGACGACGGGCGTCGTGCGCGACACCTCGCGGGCCGCCTCGACGAACCGGTCGCCGTCTTGGACGTCCTCCAGGTACGCGAACACGACGTCGGTGTCCGGGTCCGCGCCCCAGTACCGGAGGACGTCCGCCTCGTCGATTCCCGTGCCGTTCCCGAGGGAGACGACGTCGCGCACGCCGACGTCGTTCGAGGCCGCCCAGTCGAGCGTCGCCGTCACCACCGCGCCGGAGTGACTCAAGACGGAGACGCCGCCGGGGTCGGGGAGCGACGGCCCGAAGCTCGCGTTCATCGACCGGCGCGTGCTCAGGACGCCGAGCGCGTTCGGGCCGACGAGCACGAGGTCGTGCTCCGCGGCGATCTCGCGGAGCGCTCGCTCGCGGCTGGCGCCGTCCTCGTCGTCGCTCTCGCCGAAGCCCGCGGAGAGCACGGCGACGGCGTCGACGCCGGCCTGCCCGGCGTCGCGGACGGCGTCGACGGTCGCGTCCGCCGGCAGCACGACGACGGCCAGGTCCGCGTCGGCTTCGCTCACGTCTTTCACCGCCTCCCGTCCGAGGACGCTCTGGGTCGACCGACTCACGGGGACGACCTCGCCCGCGAACGACGACGCCAGGTTCTCGACGACCGCGCGGCCGATGGCGCCCTCACGGTCGGTCGCACCGACGACGGCGACCGTCTCCGGCGCGAACAGCGCGTCCAGGTCCCGGGAGACGCGAACGTCGCCGCGGTTCGCCGGCGTCCGGGTCGTCCGCCGCGCCCCGTCCGAATCCAGGTCGACGACGATGGAGTCAGCGCCCTCGGAGTGCGTCAGGTCGCTTCTCTGGTCGTCAGTCGCGTGGTTCGCACCGTCGAGGTCCCGCACGGCCGCGTCGGCGACGGCTGCCGGTGCGTGGACGCAGAGCGAGTCCGCCTCTCGGTCGACGGCCTCGGCGACGAGCTGCCTGACGAGCTCCACGCCGACGACGGGGGAGGCTCCGTCGTCCACGTGCACGGTCGCCTCCCAGCGTCGCCCCTCCTCGCTCGAACTCCGTCCCGTCGCTCCGTCGAGTCGCTCCACCCAAGCGTCGACGGCGTCCGCACGGAACGCGACCAGCCCGTCGTCGACGGCCGGGTCGAGTCCGGTGACAGCCGCCACCTCGTCCGTGCGACGGACCGGACAGTCAGCGAGTCGATAGATCGTGTACGCGGTGCCGTCGGGCGCGACGTACCGCGGACACCGGGGCGGACACGACGACGTTCCCTCGCACGACTCCGGATTCCAGACTGGACACTCGGTGCCGTCCGCCATTAGTATGGAATGCTACGGTCGCCGCCGCCAAGGAACTGCGTTCGAACACGTTCGCGTCTCGAGTGGCCACCGGCAGTCTGCGGCCACGGGTCGTCACTCGACGGGGACCTCGACGAGCGCCATGTCGCCGCCGACGGCGGACTCGAGAGCGTCCCGCAGCTCCGCGCTCGATTCCGGCCGGTACCCGTCGATGCCGAAGCTCTCCGCGAACGCGACGAGGTCCGGGTTCGTCAGTCCGGTGCCGAACGACTCGCCCGTGTGGTCGCGCTGTTTCTTCGAGATGAGGCCGTAGTCGTCGTCGTTGAACACGACGATCGTGTAGCCACAGCCGGTCCGGGTCGCCGTCTCGATCTCCGCGGCGTTCATCAGGAAGCCGCCGTCGCCGGTCGCCGCGACGACGTTCGCGTCGACCGCCAGGTCGCCCGCCAGCCCGCCGGGGACCGCGATCCCCATCGAGGCGAGCCCGTTCGAGATGATGCACGTGTTCGGCTCGTACGTCGGGAAGCGCTGCGCGATCTCCATCTTGTGGTTGCCGACGTCCGAGACGAGCACGTCTTCGGGCGCCATCACGTCGCGCAACATCGGGAGGACGCCTGCGACCGTGAACGGCGCCGTCTCGCTCGGCGTCCGCTCGACGTCCGCGACGATCCGCGCCCGGTAGTCCTGGAACCACTCCGTCTCGAAGGACGGCTCGGCCGACCGCGCCCAGTCAGTGAGCGCCTGGAGGGTTCGACCGCTGTCCGCGATCACCTCGACCTCGGGGTCGTAGGCCTCGTACACCTCCGCGGGTTCGCTGTCGACGTGGACGAGGACCGCGGTGCCGTCGTTCCAGTCCGCCGGGTCGTGCTCGGCGATGTCGTAGCCGACGGTGAGGACGAGGTCCGATCGCGAGATAGCGGCCGTCGCCTCGCCGTCGCTCCCCGACCCGAGCGTCATCAGCGAGCGCTCGTCGGCGTCGGACACCGCTCCCTTCCCCATGTACGTCGACACGACCGGGATGCCGGTCTCCTCGACGAACTCGCGGAGTTGCGTCGCGGCGTGCGTGCGGACGGCACCGTTCCCCGCGATCACGATCGGTCGGTCCGCCGCCCGCAAGCGCTCCTCGACGCGAGCGAGCGTCTCCGGATTGGGTGCGGCGAACGGAACTCGCTCCCGGCGTTCGAGCGGCCGCGCGTCGGTCGCCTCGGCGGCGACGTCCTCGGGGAGCTCCAGGTGCGTCGCGCCGGGTTTCTCGTACTCCGCGACCTTGAACGCCTTCCGGACGGCCTCGTGGACGATGTCCGGACTGTCGAGTTGCGTGTTCCACTTCGTCACGGGCCCGAACATCCGCAGCACGTCGATCGCCTGATGGCTCTCCTGGTGGAGGCGCTCGAGCCCGCCCTGGCCCGTGATCGCGACCAGCGGGCTCTTGTCCAGATGGGCGTCGGCGACGCCCGTGAGGAGGTTCGTCGCCCCGGGCCCGAGCGTGCCGAGGCAGACGCCCGCGTCGCCGGTCAGTCGGCCGTGGACGTCCGCCATGAACGCCGCGCCCTGCTCGTGACGCACCGGGACGAACGTCACCGTCGAGTCCCGGATCGAGAACAGCAGGTCCTCGAGTTCCTCGCCGGGGACACCGAACACGTGATCGACGCCCTCGCGTTCCAGGCACGCGACCAGCAGGTCCGACGCCTTCATGACTCGACCCGGTCCGCGATGCGGTTGAGGCACATACGTCTAGTACGTCGCGATACGAACGGAAGAACGTTCAGGCGAATACTCCCGACCGGTCGACGCCGCGGTAACCGGCACGGTGTCCCAGTCGCTCGTCGCACGGCTTCCGCGACCGAAACCATCTCCATCTCACGGCCCGTACCTATCGACGATGTCCAGTACGCCCCACGACCACGAGCACGACCACGACGCCGAACCGGTCACCGACCGCGTGCACGACAACTCCTGGTCGGCGAACCTCGAGAAGCCCGAGCACGGCGACGACCGCGAAATCGTCGTCCGGCAGGCGATCGAGGCCGTCGAACACACCGCCGACGGCAACCACGTGAACCTCGTGACGCACGCGAACCACGGCCATCCATCCGAGTACCTCTTCTCGGCGCTCGAGGACGCGTTCGACGACGACGTCGACTGGGAGTACGTCGAGCAGTGCGGGTGCGGCGGCCACGTCGTCCGCGTCCACACGTGAACCGCCGCAATCCACTGTAGGCCGGGGTAGTCGACGGCGACGAACCCCCGACAGCTGCGTTCGCTCCCCCACACCTTCCGCTGTCCTTCCGGACATAGTTCGGACGCTTCGGTGTGCAGTTCGTGGACCGGCTCGTGTGCTCCCCGGAGCTCCTCGTCACGCCCCGTCGTTCCACCCGCCCACCACATACATATAGAAAGTTATGTATATCGAAACTTGTAAGTTCGTCGTTATGTGTTTCGTGAGAGGGTCGGTTCCGTTTCTATCCAGGGCCGTGCGAGTATAATCGACCACACGGATCCGACATCGGTCCCCGCCATCCCGGAGACGGTCTCGTAGTCGTCGTCGAGCTACTGCATCCCAACATGGTCGGTCTCCTCCGCCCGTACGCGACGGTCGAACGAGAGGAGATCGCTCAGCTTCTTCTAGCGGCCGTTGTAGGTCGTATAGAGCCGCATCAGTTGAGAACGAAACCCTCGAAGCCTCGTTCGTCGACGAGTCGCCCGACCTCGATCCGCGGGCGGCCCATCGAACGTGTCCCGAGTTCCGAATTCGACGAACGTAATCCGTCTTCGCCCGACGGCTCGGGAAACCGGTGGAAGCTAGTGTTGCTTCGCGGTCAGAATGACCATCCGAGACTCCGTTACCACCAGTATTTTTATATAAATTCATATCTGTCATAATTCGGGAGCGTGGCACGTTCGACGCTGCGTCACCTTCACCGAGATATTGCGGTCGTGGATCGCCACCGGGGGACGGCCGGACCAGCCGATCCTAGATGGCGTCGTTTCGTTTCAGCCGTTCGAGGTCTTCGTCAGTGTACCCGAACTCCTGGAGGACCTCGTCAGTGTGTTCACCGAGAAGCGGCGGGTGACGGCGGATGCTGGTGGAGGTCTTCGAGAGATGCATCGGACTCCCAGGCATCTCGACGTCGCCGATTGTGGGGTGCTCGACGTGCTGGTGCATGCGTCGTGCGTCCACTTGGGGGTCGTCGAAGACATCGGCCATGTCCTTGACGGAACTCGCGGGGACGCCGTGTTCGTCCAGCTGATCGGCGATCTCGACCGTTCGGTAGTCGGCGAGTTCAGCGTCGAGGATGGCGTCCAGTTCGTCCCGGTTCCGTACGCGGTCGGCGTTCTCCGCGAACCGGGGGTCGTCGATCAGGTCCTCGCGGTCGATGGCGCGACAGAACCGCGGCCACATGTTCTCACTGGAGACGGCGACCACGATGTAGTCGTCACGGGTCTCGAACGCCTGGTAGGGCGCGATGGTCGGGTGCTTGCTCCCCATCCGCCCCGGCGGGTCGCCGGACGCGAAGTAGTACGACGCCATGTAAGTCATCCACGCCACCTGGCCGTCGTAGAGGCTGACGTCCACCTTCTGTCCTTCGCCGTCGCCCGCGAACTCCCGCCGGAAGAGCGCAGCGAGGATGGCCTGCGTGGCGTACATGCCCGCGCCAAGGTCGGCGATCGCGACACCTACCCGGACCGGGGCGCCGCCCTCCTCGCCGGTGATACTCATCATCCCGCCCCGGGCCTGCATCATGATATCGTAGGCAGCACGTTCGGCGTCCGGCCCCCACTCGCCGTAGCCCGTGATGTGGGCGTACACCAGACCAGGGTTCTCGGCCTTGAGATCCTCGTAACCGAGACCCCACTCGTCCATCTTGCCGACGCGGAAGTTCTCCAGGAGGACGTCCGCCTCGCTCGCCAGGTCGCGGAACACCTCGCGGCCGTCCTCGCTCGCGAGATTCAGCGTGATGGAGCGCTTGTTGCGGTTGATACTGAGGTAGTACGCGCTCTCGCCGTCCGCGTCGTCCCCGTACGTGGGCGGGTACCAGCCGCGGGTCTGGTCGCCCACGCCGGGGCGTTCGACCTTGATGACGTCCGCACCGAGGTCCCCAAGCTGCATCCCGCAGAACGGTGCCGCGAGCACCCGCGACGCGTCCAGTACCGTCACGCCGGAAAGCGGCCCTTCGTCCTCGTCTGGCTCCTTCGCTTCGCCGACCATCGTCACTCGAAGGCGGCGATGCCGGTGAGGTCCTCGCCGAGGATGAGCGTGTGGATGTCGTGCGTGCCCTCGTACGTGTAGACGGTCTCGAGGTTCGCCATGTGCCGCATCGGCGAGTAGTCGGTCGTGATGCCGTTCCCACCGAGCATCTCGCGGGCAACCTTCGACTGTTCGCGCGCCATGGCGACGTTGTTGCGCTTCGCCATGGAGACGTGCTGCGGGCGGAGGTCGCCTCGTTCCTTGAGGTCCGCGAGCCGGTGCGCGAGCAGTTGGCCCAGCGTGATCTGCGTAGCCATCTCCGCGAGCTTCTGCTGCTGGAGCTGGAACCTGGCAATGGGGCCGCCGAACTGGTCGCGGTCGAGCGCGTACTGGCGAGCGGTCTCGAAGGCGTCGCGGGCGGCGCCGACGGCGCCCCACGCGATGCCGTAGCGCGCCTGCGTGAGACACGACAGCGGGCCCTTCATCCCCTCGACGTGCGGGAGACGGTTCTCTCTGGGGATGCGTGCGTTCTGGAGACTGATCTCGCCGGTGATGGAGGCCCGGAGCGAGAGCTTCTCCGTGATCTTGTTGGTAGTGACACCGTCTCGGTCAGTTTCGACGAGGAACCCACGGACGGGGTCGTCGTCCTCGGAGCGGTCCCTCGCCCACACGACGGCGACGTCCGCGATCGGCGAGTTCGTGATCCACGTCTTCGAGCCGTTCAGGACGTACTCGTCGCCGTCGCGTTCGGCGCTGGTCTCCATCGCCGTGGGGTTCGAGCCGTGTTCGGGCTCGGTCAGCCCGAAGCAGCCCACCTTCTCGCCCATGCCCATGTCGGGCAACCATCGTTCCTTCTGTTCCTCGCTACCGAACGCGTGGATGGGGTACATGACGAGCGCGCCCTGCACGCTCGCCATCGAACGCAGTCCGGAGTCACACGCTTCGAGTTCCTGCATGAGGAGGCCGTAGGCCTTCTCGGAGACGTTCGGCGACCCATACCCTTCGAGGTTGGGGGCGTAGAAGCCGAGTTCGCCCATCTCTGGGATGAGTTCCGTGGGGAAGGTGCCGTCCTCGAAGTGCTGGCCGATGTCGGGGCGGACCTTCTCGTCGACGAACTCGCGGGCGGTGTCGCGTATCATGCGCTCTTCGTCGCCAAGATCGCTCTCCAGCGAGACGTAATCCAGCATACCCTTGCGTGGGGCTCTCAGGGTAATAGTTGTGCGGGTGATGGTGCCGACTGTCCCCGGAGGACGCCAAGAGTTATGCCGGGGCGTGTCCCTGTCTCACACATGACAGCGACCGCAGACCTGCCGGTATGGGAGCAGCAAACGTACGAGTTCCTCGAGGAGCCAGTCCCCGACGACGTCCTCGACCGGGGCGCCCTCGTCGTGGCGGACGTCCTCGCGGCGGCGACGGCCGGCGCGAACCTGGCGGACGTCAACGAGGTCGCGAACGGCGCGGACTTCGCGGACGGCACGGCGACCGTCCTCGGCACCGACCGCAGTGCTGCACCCGGGCAAGCGGCCCTCGCGAACACGTCCGCCGCCATCGTCCAGGAGATAGAGGAGGGGCACAACACGGGCGGGCACGTAGGCGCGAGCATCGTCGGTGGCGGGTTCGCGCTCGCCGAGCACGCCGACGCCGACGGCGAGGCGTTCGTCGAGGCGGCGGTGAAGGCCTACGAGATATGCACGCGACTCGAACGTGGGATCTTCGCGATGAAGGACCGGATGAACGACGCACTCCCGTGGCTGGTCCGCAACCCGCACTCGACGTGGACGACCGTCGGCCCCGCGCTCACCGGCGCGCTCTGCATGGACCTCGACGACGACCAGTTGCGGAACGCGTTCCGCATCGCGGCGAACCTCGCCGTCGTCTCCATGCACGACGCCTACGAAGAAGGGCCGACGTCGCGGAGTTTCACCGCCGGGTTCTCCGCGCAGGCGGGCGTCGACGCCGCACTTACCGCCGCCGCGGGCCTCCAAGGCTCGAAGGCAGCGATGGGGGAGGTCTACGGGCCCCTCGACGACCTGACCGACGGCGGCTTCGACCGCTGGTTCCGGACGCTCGGCGACCACTGGAACGTCCGGGAGTCATACTTCAAGTTCACGCCCTCGTGCCGATACACGCACCCGCCGCTGGGCGCGCTCCAGGAGATCGTCGATGACGTCGACGTCGACGCGGTCGAGTCCATCGACGTCTACACGTACCGGAACGCGTGCGACCTCGACTACCACGACGTCTCGACGTACACGAGCGCGAAGTTCTCCATCCCGTTCGTCCTCGCGCGATACCTCGCGTCGGGCGACCTCTGGCTGGAGGACTTCCACGGCGACGCCCTCTCGGACCCAGACACGCTCGCGCTCGCCGAACGCGTCCACCTCCACCACGACCCGACCTACGAGCAGACGTTCCCCGAGCACTGGAGCGCCCGCGTCGAGGTCACCCACGATGACGGCCGGACCGTCGACGCTGAGTGCGTCGACCCGCCCGGCGACTTCCGACGCGCACCGGACGAGGCCGACCTGCACGCGCTTTTCGGCGATCTGTTCGAACACGGCGTCGACGACCCGGACGTGGCACTGGAGGCAGTGCTGGATATCAGGAACAGGTCGGTGCGCGACGTCGGAACAGCACTCCGGCCCTGACCGGGCGAGAGCACCGGGAAACCCGGCGTGAATGGCCGTCGTTCAGTCTTCGTCGTCGTCTCCACCGAGCAGCGACCGTATTCGAGCAGGGAGCGAGAGGACGCCGTTCGGCAGGAGGAGCGCGATGAGGACGAGCGAGAGCCCGTAGACGATGTCGTCGGCGCCCGCGAGGTCCCCGAAGTTGAGGCGGAGGAACTCGCTGAGGGGGAAGATGACGAACGCCCCGACGATCGACCCGGCGATGGTACCGAGCCCTCCGACGACTGCGGGCAGGAGGATCTGGACGTTCTTGAAAAGGCCGAACACGGTCTCCGGCCGGATGAGCTCCAGGTAGAACGCCCAGAACGTCCCCGCCCACGCCGTGAAGAACGCGCTGATGCCGGTAGCGGCCATCTTGTAGCGGTACGTCGAGATGCCGATACTGGCCGCGGCGTCCTCGTTCTCGCGGATGGCGAACAGGTACAGCCCCATCTGGCTGTTCTTGATGAGCCACGCCGCCACCGTGACGATGACGAGGAACGCGAGGATGACGTAGTAGTAGGGTTCGGGGCTACGGAACTGCATGGCGACGAGACCGTACTCGGGGTTGGTCATGTAGTCCCGCGGGAACGGCCGGTAGATGCCGACGGCACCGCCGAACTCCCCCAGATTCCGGAACGTCACCTGGAGGAGCATCGCGAACGCGAACGTGGCGAGCGCGAAGTAGTGCCCACTCAGTCGGTACCGGAAGTTCAGGTAACCGACGACCAGTCCGACGACGGCCGCAACGACGGCCGCGACGAGCAGCCCGATCCAGGGGTTGACGCTATACGCGACGACGAGCTTCGTCGCGATGTACGCGCCGAGGCCGAAGAACGCCGCGTGCCCGAACGAGAAGTACCCGGTGAACCCGCTGACGATGTTCCACGCCTGACTGGTGTACGCGAACACGAGGGTGACGACGAGGACGTTGACGGAGAGGAACCCACCGAGAGGCGTGTTCTTCGAGAGGAACGGGAGCGCGGCGAGCAACGCGAACCCCAGCACGCCCTTCGCGAGTGAACTGTACCGGTGCTCGTCGAATCGCGAGTACGCGTCGCTGACGCCCTCGAGGGGCGTGGACTCCGCACTCATCGCTCTGCCTCCGTGCCGAACAGCCCGGTGGGTTTGACGTAGAGGAGACCGACGAACAGCGCGAACACGACGACGTCACCGAACGTGCCGGGGAGGTAGTAGCCGCCGAACACCTCGATGAACCCGATGACGAGCCCGCCGACGAGGGCGCCCGGGAACGACCCCAGTCCGCCGAGGACGACGATGATGAACGCCCGGACGAGGTAGACGTCGCCAGCGGAGGGGCTGAACGGCGAGAACAGCGCGATGGAAGCGCCCGCCAGCCCGGCGAGTGCGGCTCCCAGCCCGAAGGTCAGGTGGTCGACGCGCGGGACGTCGATACCCATGTACCAGGCGCCGTCGCGGTTGTCGGCGGTGGCGCGGATGGCTCGCCCCCGCTTGGTGTACTGGAGGAACAGGTAGACGGCGACGATCGCGGCGACGGCGATGCCGACGGCGGCCAGCTGGGCCCACGGGATGAACGTGCCCCCGATCTGTAGCTCGCCGAACTGGAGGTTGATCTGGCGGGACTGGGTCGAGAAGCGGAGGCGGAGCGCCGCGAGGAGGATGAACGAGATCCCGAGGGTGACGATGAACTGGTTCTCCTCGGGTGCTTCGATGATCGGTTCGATGGTGAGGACGCTCAGTATCCAACCGACGGCGAACATCAACGCCGTCGCGGCGATGATCGCTATCGGGAGCCCGACGTAGTCCGGGAAGCCGAGGTTCGAGGAGACGAGCCACGCCGTGTACATGCCGACGACGAGGAACATCCCGTGCGCGAAGTTGATGACGTCCATGACGCCGAAGATCATCGTCAACCCGAGCGCGGCGAGCGCGTACACGCCCCCGAGGAGGACGGCGAACGCCGCCAGCTGCAAGAGAACAGGGTCGAGCGCCGATAGGTCCGTCCAGAAGTTGCGGAACGGCTCGAGTATCTGGCTGCCAGTGACCAGCGGTAGCATGATATGGTGTTTCGGAGATTCTCTATTTAATGGTTGCCCCTGTCCGTAGCACGGTTCCGGCCGTCGATTCGGATGGCACTTGCTGATCGGATGGCCAAACGTGGGCCTGCGCCATCGGAGACGCTGGGGATTGCGTGTGCGGACCGCGCGAACGTGAGGTGGTTGGGGATTCTGGCGTTACTCGAACACCGGCTCGGTCTCGGCGTACTCCTCGGGCCAGACGACCTGGGGGTCGATGTTCTTGACGTTGAGCATCGGCGCCATCCCGTTCTCGTTCTCGTGGTCGTCGCGGAAGGTGACCGGCCCCATCGCCGCGGGATGGTCGGACACGGACACGTTCCCGAGTGCGCTGTTGATGTCGTCGACGTTCGCGGACCCGGCTTCCTCGATGGCGTTCGCGACGGTGACGACCGTGGTGTAGGTCATCGCCGCGTGGATGACTTCGAGGGGCTCACCGAACTCGGTCCGGTAGTCTGCGAAGATCTTGTCGGTCCAGTCGAGGTTGTAGTTGAAGTCGTAGTTGTTCCCGAAGCCGCCGTTCGCGTACCTCCCGATCTCCGTGACGGCGTCGACCGACGTGTACGTCGGCGTCGAACAGCCGGTCATGAGGGACGGCCGGTAGTTCACGTTCTGGAACGAGTTCATCATCCGGATACCGCCGCCGGCGTAGCCGACGAAGACGAACGCGTCGGCGTCGGTCTGCTTGACCTTCGTCGCCTCGGTGTCCATGCTGGACTGGCCGAACTCGTAGGCGTCCTCCATCACGACCTCGACGTCGTTCTCCGGGAGGTAGGTGTTCAGGTGCTGGCGGATCGCCTGCCCGAAGGCGGTGTTGAGGTAGACGATAGACGCGGTGTCGTAGGTCTTGTCGTTCGCGCGGGCGAGGTTCGGCATGAACTCGGCGTAGTTCTCCGCGAACCGGTTCGCGTTCGGTGAGACCCGCCACGTGTACTCGGCGTCTCGGCCCTGGAGGATGCCGTCGGCGACGGAGACGTCGACGACGTGGGGAATCTGCGAGCGCTCCGCGACCTGCGTCGCGGCCAGGGTCACGGGCGAACTGTAACAGCCGGTGAGGACTTTCGCGCCGGCGTCGATGAGCTCCTGTTCGACTTCGCCGCCGAGTTCCTGTTCGCCCTTGTTGTCCCTCGCCTCGAATGCGAGTTCGGCGCCGTCGAGTGCCGGGATGCCGCCGTCCTCGAATCCGGGGACGACGCCGCCGTCGTTGATGTGCTTGACGGCGAGACGGCCACCGTTCGCCATCGCGACCCCTGCACGTGAGAGGGAGCCGGACAGCGGATGATTCCCGCCGATGAGGATTTCGTCGGGCGCCGATCCGCCGTTCGATCCGGACGTGGTGTCGGTGTCACCGCCGTCGCCGCCGTCGCCGCCGTCGCCGCCGTCGCCGTCACCGCCGCCATCGTTCCCGGTACAGCCAGCGATTCCTACCGCGGCGACGCCCGCCCCGGCGGTCTTGATGTAGTTTCGTCTGCTAGTGTTGTTATCGTCACTCATGCTAGGCGATACCGTGTGGTTTCGGTCGAGTGAGTATAAAGTTGTTGCTAGAGGAACACCGTCGAGGGAACGTTGGCAGACGGTCAACGGATACGACCGCCAGTACGTGCCTCCTGGCACCCACTCGGGTATCGCCACCAGCCCATGAACCCGGGTAACGGACCCGACCTTCCCACTAGTGTTATGGCGTCTGCAACCCACGAACAGGGTGTATGTTCGTCCGACGCGTAGACCCTGCGCGGGTCGACTGGGACCACGAGACCGAACTGGCGATCGTCGGCGGGGGTGGCTGCGGCCTCACCGCCGCCGCCGCGGCCAGCCAGCACGGCGTCGACGTGACGCTGTTCGAGAAGGCCGACCGCCTCGGCGGGAAGGCACGGGTCGCCACCGGCCAGATCTGCGGGGTCGATACCCCACACCAGCGCGAGGTGGGCATCGACGACTCCGCGGACGCCTTCTGCGAGGACCTCGTCGACCAGCAGACCGCGGAATCGAGCGCGAAGTACGACCTGAACCGCGACCTCATCACCACCGTCGCCGGCAACTCGGGGGCCGCGATGGAGTTCCTCGGGGACGTCGTCGGCGCCGGACTCACGCTCCACCGCGGGAGGTTCGAGATGCCCGGTCACCGCGTCCACCGCACCCACTACCCAGTGCGGGACGACGGCGTCGTTCCGCGCGCAGGGCAGCCGCTCACCGACCGCCTCGAAGGGACGATCCGGTCGAACGGCGTCGACGTCCGCACTGGCTTCCCGATGGACCAGCTCCTGCTGGACGAGGACACCGACGCGGTCATCGGCGTCGTCTCGAAGGAGAACCCCGACCCGGTCCCGCGCCGCCAGCCCAATCACGCCGTCCGCGCCGACTACGTCCTCCTCGCATGCGACGGGTTCGCCGCGGACCGCGAACTCGTCACCGACCGGTTCCCCGAGCTCGCCCAGCTCGACTACTGGGGGACCCGCGAGAACACCGGCGACGCCATCCGGGTCGCCGACGAACTCGACCTCGCGCTCGACGTCCCGCTCTACGACATGCACGGCCCGTTCAGCGTGCCCGACGGCATCTATCTCCCGAACGAACTCGTGAAGGCGGGTTCGATCATCGTCAACGAGAGCGCCGAGCGGTTCATGGACTGCGGAGACGTCCCCTACCGAGTCATGGACATGCGCATCCTCGAACAGGAGCACGGGACGGGCTACCTGATCCTCGATCGGGCCATCGTCGACGAGTTCCTCGACGCCGACCTCACCAGTCACCAGTTCGGCTACGTGCTCGACGACGGCGCGTTCGACACCGCCGACTCCGTCGACGAACTCGCCGCACTATACGGTCTCGACGCCGACGCGCTCCGCGAGACCATCGCGGACGTCAACGGCGACGACCCGGCTTACGGCCGGGCGTATCCCCACGAACTCGAACCGACGTTCTACGCCGCGAAGATCCGACCAATGTACGTGAAAGCTCGCCAGGGCATCCGCGTCGACCGCCGGCTCCGCTGTCTCCGCGCCGACGGCACGCCGGTCGACAACCTCTACGCCGGCGGGAACGCCTCGGAGAGTCTCGAGGGAGGCGACCCGAACGTCTACATCCCCGGCATGGACCTGATGACCGCACTCACCGAGGGCTACATGGTCGGTACGCAGGTTGCCGAACGGACGGAGGCGGTTCGATGACCGGATCCAGCCACGAACGCGCGGCCGCCGCGTTCGCCGCCGGCCTCGCGGTCGACGACGTCCCCGAGGCGGTCCGCGACCACGCCCGTCTCGTCCTCGCGGACACCGTAGCGGCGATGGTCGGCGGGTCCACCGACCCGGACCTCTCCCGGTTCGTCGACGATACCTGCGGGGCGGTCCCCGGCGACGCGTCGGTGGTCGGCCACGACACCACCACCTCCCGAGTGTACGCGGCGCTGGCGAACGGGAGCGTCGGGACCGTCCTGGAACTCGACGAGGGCCACAAGTACGCTGCCGGCCACCCCTCCATCCACACGCTCCCGGCCGCGCTCGCGGAGGCCGAGGTCGCGGACGCGAGCGGCGACGACCTCCTCGTCGCGTTCGTCGCCGGCTACGAGGTGGTCACGCGCGTCGCCCGCGCCTGCTACCCGCTCGCCGACGGCTACCACCCCCACGGCGTCTGGGGACCCGTCGGTGCGGCCGTCGCTGTCGCCAGCCTCCGCGACTACGACGATGACACGACCCTCCAGGCGATGCGGATCGCCGCTAACCAAGCCCAGCACACCTTGATGGCCGCCGCCACCGAGGGTGCGACGGTCCGCCAGACGTTCGCCGGGATGGCCAACGCCACCGGCCTCCTCGCCGCGGACCTCGCAGCCGCGGGCCTCACCGGCCTCGACGACGGAACCGGCCGCCACCTCGAACTCGCCACCGCCGACGGCGTCGACCGCACCGAGCTGGACGCCGCCCTCGGCGAGCGATGGGAGGTCACGCGGGGCTACTTCAAGCGCCACGCCGCCTGCCGCTACACGCACCCGACGCTCGACGCCCTCGGCTCACTCCAGGACGCGAACGGCTTCGACGCCGACGACGTCGCGTCGGTCCGCGTCGAGACCTATCCCACCGCCGCCGACCTCGACGAACCCCGTCCGCGGAACGCGCTACAGGCGAAGTTCTCGGTGCCGTTCGCCGTCGCCACGCGCATCGTCAACCACACGTCGGGGAAGGAGGCGTTCGTCGACGACGCCCTCACCGACGCCGTCATCGACCTCGCGGACCGCATCGCGGTCGAGGCGACCGACGAGATGACCGCTCGCCTCCCCGACGAACGAAGCGCTCGCGTCACCGTTACGCTCGCCGACGGCCACACGCTCGTCGAGGAAGTCGTCACCGCGAAAGGCGACGCCGAACGACCGTATACCGAGTCCGAGATCGAGGAGAAGTTCCGTGAACTCGTCACGCCCGTCCTCGGCGACCAGCGAGCGTCCGACCTGTGGGACGCCTGTCGCCGCGGCCCCGCAGCGCCCCGCGCACTCTCAACGCACCTCCAGCCCTGACTATCCCAGTCCGAGGTAGACCTCGATGAGCTCGTCCTCCTCGGAGAGGTCCTCGGTGACGCCGTCGAACTGCTTCTCTCCTTGCGCGAGGATGTAGACGTGGTCGGCGATGCGCATCGCCGACGTCACGTTCTGCTCGACGAGCACGACCTGGACGCCGTGCTCCGTGAGTCCGACGATCCGGTCCATCAGATCGCTGACCAGCGAGGGCTGGAGGCCCGCGGACGGTTCGTCGAGCAACAGGATGTCCGCGCCGGTCACCATCGCCCGCGCGAACGACACCATCATCTGCTGGCCGCCGGACAGCGACTGTGCCTTGGCGTCCAGCTTCTCCTCCAGGGCGGGGAACGCGTCGATGGCATCCTCGATGCGGTCCCGAACGACCTGCCCGTCGTCGACGGTGTGCCCGCCGACGAGCAGGTTCTCGTGGACCGTCATGGACGGGAACAGTCCGCCGTCCTGCGGGACGGTGACGACCCCGGACTTCACCATGTCGCTCGCGGAGGCGTCAGAGCAGTCCCTGTCGCCGATGCGACGAGTGCCCTCCCAGAGGTCGAGTTTGCCGTTCAGGGCCTTGATGAGCGTCGATTTCCCGCTCCCGTTCGGCCCGAAGATGCAGGTGACGCCGTCGTGGCTCCGCACGGAGATCCCGTGGAGGATCTCGCTGCTCCCGTAACCGGTGACGATGTCCTCGCCCACCAGTCGCGGCGGCGCCCCGGCGTCGTCCGTCGATCGGTCAGTAGTCGCGTCGTCGAGGCTCATGGCAGCACCTCCTCGCTGTCCTCGGTCCCGAGGTAGGCCTCGCGGACGCCCTGCTGAGCGGTGACCTCGTCGAAGTCCCCCTCGGCGATGACCTTCCCCTGGTCGAAGACGGTGACGGTGTCCGCGAACTCCCGAACCAGGTCCATGTCGTGCTCGACGATGACGAACGTCGTCCCCCGTTCGTTCATCTCCACGAGTCGGTCGAGGATGCGGTCCTGGAGCGCCGGGTTGACGCCAGCGGTCGGCTCGTCGAGCAGGATGCACTTCGGGTCGAGCATCAGGACGCGCGCCAGCTCGAGGAGCTTCTGCTGGCCGCCGCTCATCTCGCTGGCCTCGTTGTCGGCGATATGGTCGATCTCGAGGAACTCGAGGATCTCGTCGGCCTTCGCCTGCTTCTCGTCCTCGACTCGGAACCCCCTCGAGTGCGTTGCGAGCAGGTTCTCGCGCACGGTGAGGTCCTCGAACGGCGATACGATCTGGAAGGTTCGGACGAGGCCGCGTCGGGCGATGCGGTGGGACGACCAGCCGGTCACGTCCTCGCCGTCGAACGTCACCGTGCCGCCGTCGGGACGGTAGAAGCCCGTGATCGTGTTGAAGAACGTGGACTTCCCACTCCCGTTCGGTCCGATGACGCCGCGCACTTCACCCTCCGAAACTGACAGCGAGATGCCGTCGTTGGCGAGGATAGCCCCGAACGTCTTTCTGAGGTCCTCGGTCTCTAGGAGCGGTGGCATACCCTCTGGTTGCAACCGGGTCACAATAACCTTGGGGGGCCGACGACCGCCTCGACGAACGCCGCGGGGGAAAGATACAACGTCGCGCCGGCGCCACTGAGGGTATGGATTCGACGCCAGCACTCCTCACTGACCGGGCCGCCGTCGTCACGGGCGGCGCGTCCGGCATCGGCCGCGCCATCGCCCGCCGGTTCGCCGAAGCGGGCGCAGACGTCGTCGTCGCGGACATCCGCGAAACCCCCCGAGAGGGCGGAACGGCAACGCACGACTGCATCCGCGACGAGACGGATCGCGACGCCAGGTTCGTCGAGTGCGACGTCCGCGACCCCGACGCGATCGAGCGTGCCGTCGCCGCCGCCGACGACTGGGGCGGCGTGGACGTCCTCGTGAACAACGCCGGGATCTTCCTCAAGCGCGACCTCCAGGACACCACCGAGGACGAGTTCGACCGCGTGATGGCGACGAACGTGAAGAGCACGTTCTTCGGAGCGCAGGCCGCCGCCGAACGGATGGTGCCGGCGGGCGAAGGGAGTATCGTCAACGTCTCCTCGACCGCCGGTCTGTACGGCGTCGGCGACTACGTCGCTTACTGCGCGTCCAAGGGCGCCACCCGCCTCCTCACGTACGCGCTCGCGGACGCCCTCGGCCCACACGGGGTTCGATCGAACGTCGTCCACCCCGGCGTGGTCGAGACCGAGATGACGCGAGCGGACTCCGAGGTCGTCGACACTCCGACCGGCGACGCGTTCCGCGACCGCATCCCGCTCGGACACTTCGGGCGTCCGGACGACGTCGCCGCCGCCGCCCTGTTCCTCGCGAGCGACCTATCGGCCTACGTCAACGGCGAATCGCTGGTCGTCGACGGCGGCGTCCACTCGACCGGCTAACCCTCGACTCGCCGAGTCGGCCAGCCGGACGTGGAGGTTCGCCCCGAGAGGCAGGCTTTTGTCACGGCCCCCGCTAGCGGTGGGTATGGATCGCGGAGCGAAGCTTCGAGAGCTGATCGAGCGCGACGAACTCCTCATGGCCATCGGCGGCTGGGACGCCCTCACTGCCCGGATGGCCCAGCAGGCAGGCGCAGAAGCGGTCTACATGTCCGGGTCGTGCGTGTCGTCGTCGGTCCACGGCGGCCCGGACGTCGGTCTGACGACGATGACCGAGATGGTGCGTCGCGCCCGCCAGATGGCCGGCGTCCTCGACGTTCCACTGATCGCGGACGGCGACACGGGCTACGGCAACGAGATGAACGTCCACCGGACCGTCAGGGAGTACGAGCGCGCCGGCGTCAACGCCATCCAGCTGGAGGACCAGACGTTCCCCAAGCGCTGCGGGCACTTCGATGGGAAGAGCATCGTCGACCCTGCCGACTTCGCGGCGAAGGTCGAGGCGGCGACCGACGCCCGCGAGAGCGAGGACTTCCAGATCATCGCCCGCACGGACGCGCTCGCCACCGACGGCCTGGACGAGGCGATCCGTCGCGCGAACCTCTACAAGGAAGCCGGCGCGGACGTCCTGTTCGTCGAGGCGCCGACCGAGCGCGAGCAGATGGAGCGCGTCTGCAGGGAAGCGCCCGGGCCGCTACTCGCGAACCTCGCGGCGAAAGGCAAGACCCCGCCCATTCCCGCCGAGGAACTGGCCGACATCGGCTACGACCTCGCCATCTACCCTTCCGATTCGTTCAAGGCCGCGCTCAAGACTATCCAGAACACCTACGAGACGCTGATCGACGAACGCAGCCAGGAGAACATCCTCGACGGCATGGTCGAGTGGGGCGAACGCGACGAGATAACCGAGATGGGCGACGTCGAAGCGCTCGAAGACAAGTACGCGGCGGCCAAAGAGCGGTACGCGGACGCCTACGACGAACTGTAGATCGGTTCGCCCGCTCGGTCGGCGCAGTGGTCAGGCTCGCTGTTGCTTGCGGTACTCGACGAGTCCCCCGGCCTCGAGGATCTCGAGGAGGTCCTCGGGGAGGCCGGTGGCGTCGAACGTCTCGCCGGTGGTGACGTTCTCCACGACGCCCTCGGCGACGTCGACGCGGATCTCGTCGCCCTCGCTGACGTGGTCCGTGATGCCGGGGACGACGACGATGGGGAGGCCGACGTTGATGGCGTTCCGGTAGAAGATGCGAGCGAAGGACTCAGCGACGACCGCACCCACGCCCGCGTTCCGGATAGCTATCGGCGCCGCTTCGCGCGAGGACCCGAGCCCGAAGTTCTCGCCGGCGACGATGACGTCGCCCGGCTCGACCTGGTCGGCGAACTCGGGGTCGTAGCCCTCGAGGACGAACTCGCCGAGCTTGGCGTCCGGGACGGTGTTGAGGTACTCGCCGGGGATGATCTGGTCGGTGTCGATGTCGTCGTGCAGGACGTGTGCGGGCCCGACGCGCTCCATCTCAAAACACCTCCCTCGGGTCGGTTATCTCGCCGTGAATCGCTGCGGCGGCGGCCGTCTCGGGGCTCGCGAGGTATATCTCGCCCGGCCCCATGCGGCCCGGGAAGTTGCGGTTCATCGTGCCGACGCACGTGTCGCCCTCGCCGAGGATGCCACCGTGCGCGCCGAAACACGAGCCACAGCCGGGGGTGCCGATCATCCCGCCGGCGTCAACGATGTCGTTCGAGAGCCCGCTGGCGTTCAGCTTCTTCAGCGCCTCCTTCGTGCCGGGGGTGACGACGAGGTCGGTGCCGCGGGCGACCGACTCGTCCTCGATGCGTTCGGCGAACGCCCTGATGTCCGCCCAGCTGCCGTTGTTGCAGGTGCCGACGAACACGTGGTCGACGTCGGTACCCGCGCAGTTCGCGACGGTGTCGATGTTGTCGACCGCCGACGGCTTCGCGACGAGCGGTTCGAGGCTACTGGCGTCGACCGTCCGTTCGTTCGCGTACTCGGCGTCCTCGTCCGGGCGGACCGGTTCGTACTCCCGCACCGCGCGCCCGTCGAGGTACTCCTCGGTGGTGTCGTCGGGCGGGACGATGCCGGCCATCGCACCCATCTCGACGGTGATGTTCGAGAGCGTGTGGCGCTCGTGCATCGCGAGGTCGCGGACGCCCTCGCCGTGGAACTCGACGCTGTCGTAGATCGCGCCCTTCGTCGTGAACTCGCGCATCATCGCCAGCGCGAGATCCTTCGCCGCGACGCCGTCGGGGAGCGTGTTCTCGACGACGACCTTCTGGGACTCCGGGACGCGGAGCCAGAGTTCGCCGCTGCCCAGTACCTCGCCGAGGTCGGTGTGACCGATGCCGGTGGCGAACGCCCCGAACGCGCCGTGCGTGACGGTGTGCGAGTCCGCGCCCAGAACGAGCGTCCCCGGCAGGCTGTACCCCTCCTCGGCCATGACGTTGTGGCTGATGCCGTTCCCGGCGTCGAAGAAGTGCTCGATGCCCTGTTCGTCGACCCAGCGCTCCATCTCGTTCATCTGCGTGGAGATGCGTTCGTTCGGTGACGGCACGTAGTGGTCGAACACGAGGACGACGTCCTCGGGGCGTGCGACCTCGTTGAACCCGAGCTGGCTCATACGCTCGATTCCACTGTACGCGGAGATGTCGTGGCAGAGTATCCAGTCCGGCGTCGCGGTGACGTGTTCGCCCGGGTCCGGCGCGTCGTCGAGGCCGGCGTGCGACGCTAGCACTTTCTGGGCGATCGTTCCTCCTACCATACCTCGAAATACTTGCACACAGTTAAAACGATTCGTGTTCCAGGGATGGGCGGCCGGTGCTGGCGTCACGTCGTCGACGGTCGACCGGAACGGACTTCGTACCGCTAGCAGACCACCGCCGCTAGCGTCGTGCCGTCGGCGGTCTCGCCGTGGTCTCGACGCGACGCCTCGCGTCTCAACGATACCCCTTGTCGTAGAGCGTGCGGGCGATGCCGTTGCGGTGGACCTCGACGGTGCCGCCGGCGATCTTCCAGCCGCGCACCATCCGGTACATGTACTCGACGGGGTGGCCCCGCATGTAGCCGTTCGCGCCGAAGATCTGGACGGCGTCGGTCAGCACCGACTCGCCGATCTCGTTGGCGTACACCTTGGCGATGCTCGTCTGCGCGCGCGATGGCAGGCCGGCGTCCCGATCGACGGTAGCGGCCGCGTACAGGACCGCGAGGCGAGCGGTCTCTATCTGCATCGCCATGTCAGCGAGCTTGTGCTCGATCGCCTGGAAGTCGCCGATGGGCTGGTCGAACTGTTCGCGGTCCTGCGCGTACGCCAGGGCCTTCTCGAAGGCGTTGCGGGCGACGGTGACGCACATCATCGCGTTGTGACAGCGCTCGACGTTGAACGTCTTGAGCAGGGTGACGAGCGCGTCCTCGCCCCGGACCAGGGTTCGGGACTCGGGAATGGTGCAGTCGTCGAAGACGAGTTCGCCCTGGACGCCCCCGTGCATGTTCGTGTACTCCTCGCCACGTTCGAAGCCGGGGTCGTCGTCCTCGACCATCACGGCGCCGATGCCCTCCGGGAACCGCACGTAGACGAGGAAGACGTCGGCGACGTCCGACTTCGTAACCCAAAGCTTGGAGCCGTTCAGGACGAGGTCGTCGCCGTCGTCCTCGGCGGTCGTCGTCATGTTCGTCGCGTCGCTCCCGGCCTCCGCTTCGCTGATCGCGATGCTCATGACGCTCTCGCCGTCGCAGACGGCGGGGAGGTAGCGCTCCTTCAGGTGGTCGGAGCCGAGTTCGTCGACCGCGCGCGGCGCGCCCATCGAGGACCGCGAGACGACGTGCGCGCTGTCGGGACAGATTCGACCGATCTCCTCCTGGACGAGCAGGACCTCGACGGGAGAGAGGCCGCCGCCGCCGCATGCTTCGTCGATGGCGATGCCGAGCAGTCCGGCGTCGGCGAGCTTCTCGACGTTCGGCCAGGGGAACTCGTCCTCCCAGGTGAAGGCGTCGGCGGCGAGTTCCGATTCCGCGAGGTCGCGGGCGGTACGCGTGAGGAGTCGCTGCGTCTCGTCGAGCGTGAAGTCCATCACGTGTGCTACCGTCGTGGAGGGTCTTAGCGGTGTGGGTAGTGGGCCCCACGTCCGTCCGCCGACCGGGACGGGCGACGGGCGTCGCTCACTCGACGAGCAGGTCGACCGCCACCGCCGCGTCGTCGGTGACGACGACGGGGTTGCACTCCAGTTCCGCGAGGTCGTGGTCGCGGTAGCACTCGGAGACGCCCGCGACGAACCGCGCGAGCTCGTCCACGCTTCCCGAGTGCCCGCGGAAGCCCTCGAGGAGCCGGGAGAGCGGCGTCTCCGCGATCATCTCGCGGGCGGTCGCCTCGTCGACGGGGAGCGCGCGGTAGGCGAAGTCGTCGAACAGTTCGACGAACACGCCGCCCGCGCCCAGCGTGAGGACGGGGCCGAAGTCGTCGTCGTCCACGACGCCGACGAGCGCTTCGACGCCCTCGAACTGGCGCTGGACGACCACCGGGTCGTCGCCGCACGCGGCGACGGCGTCCCGGACCTCCTTGGGGGAACCGACGTCGGTGTGGACGCCGCCGGACTCGGTCTTGTGCGCGACCCGAAGCGGGTCCTGCTTGACGACGACGGGGTAGCCGATATTCGCGGCGGCGGTGACCGCCGCGGCCGCTCGGTCGTCGGCGTCGGCGTCCGCGACGACCTGCGTCTCGACGCTTTCGACGCCGTACTCGTCGAGGCGGTCGATGGCGGCCGCGAGGTCGTCGCGCGGGAAGACGCGGTCGCCGTGTCCGGGACCGAACGCGGGCGCGTCGCTGAGGCGGTCGACGGCCTCGCTTCGAGCCTGGAGACGCTGGCACGTCTCGACGGCGCGGACGGGGTCCTCGAAGACGAGAATGCCGGCGTCCCGGAGAGCCGCCGCCGTCTCCGCGCGGGGCGTCGACCCGGTGAACACGCAGACGACCGGCATCCGGTGTTCGCGTCGGAGTCGTGCGAGTTCGTCCTCGAAGGTCTCCACGACGTCCCGCCCGGAGTTCCCGAACTGGACGAGCAGGGCGTTCACCGCGGGGTCGCCGGCGACGCGGCCGATGCAGCGCTCGAAGACGGCGGGGTCGCTGATGGCGGCGGCGGTGACGTCCAGCGGGTTCGTCGCGGAACCGTAGTCGGGGATGACCTCGTCCACCGCGGCGACGGTCTCCTCCGAGAGGTCCGCGAGCGGGAGGCCGACGTCCTCGGCGACGTCCGCGCAGAGGACCGCGGCACCGCCGGACATGCTGACGACGCCCAGTCCGCCGCCCGGGTCCGGTCGCGAGTCGCCGGGGAGGCGAGTGAACGCGGTAACGGCGTCGAGGAACTCGTCGACGCCGCGGACGCGCGTGACGCCGGCCTGCTCGAAGACGGCGTCGTAGACGTCGTCGCTGGAGGCGACGCTCCCCGTGTGCGACGCGGCGGCCTGCTGGCCGCGGCGGGACGCGCCCACGCGCATCGCGACGAGGTCGGTGTCGGTAGCGGCGGCCCATCGACCCAGTTCCAGCAGGCGCCGCCCGTCGGAGAGCGACTCGACGTACGCGGCCACGGTGTCCGTCCGGTCGTCCGCGACGAGGTGCGAGAGGACGTCGAGAGCGTCCACGTCTACTTCGTTCCCCGTCGATACCCACGTGCTGGTGCCGACGTCGCGGTCCTGCGTGAGTTGGAAGAGGGCACCGCCGAACGCGCCGCTCTGCGTGACGAACCCCACGGGGCCGGGGTCGAGATCGTCGCGCTTACAGATGGAGCTGAACGACGCGAAGACGTCGTCGTGCAGGTTCAGGAACCCCTCCGAGTTCGGACCCAGCAATCGGACGCCGCTCTCGTCGGCCGCCGCGGCGAGGTCGGCTTCCAGGTCGTCGTCGCCCGCCTCGGAGAACCCGGACGCGATGACGGTCGCGAACGGGATGCCGTGCTCGCCACAGGCGCGGACGACGCTCGGGGTGACGCGTGCTGGGACGAGCACCATCGCCATATCGGGGACCGCGGGGAGGTCCGCGACCGCGTCGTAACAGGTGTGGCCGTCTATCTCGTCCCGGTTCGGATTCACGAGGTAGCAGTCGCCGTCGTACTCGTGGCGTTCGAGGAACCGATGCGGACGCCCTGCGAGTTTCTCCGGGTCGCCCGAGGCACCCACGAGCGCGATGCTGTCCGGCGAGAACAGCCGATCGAGGTTCGGCGCGTCGCTCTCGATGTCGAACTCGGGACCGGTTCGGTCGTCGGTCACGCCGTCTCACCACCGGGACCCCGGTGCAGGTACGAGCCGCGTCCCGGGTCGGCGTGCAGGTCGCCGCATTCGACGACGACCTCGCCGCCGGCGATGGTGTGCGTGGGGAGTCCCTGCACTCCGCGGCCGTGGACGGACGACCAGCGCGGTTCGCGCGTGTGGAAGAAGTCGTCGTCGATCACCGTCGTCGCCTGGGGGTCGACGACGACGAGGTCGGCGTCAGCGCCCTCCGCAATGACACCCTTCCGGGGGTAGAGCCCGAACCGCTTCGCGTTGTTCGTCGCACAAACCTCGACGATGCGCTCCATCGACAGCCGGTTGCGGTTGTAGCCTTCCGATACCATCATCGGCAGGAAGAACTCGACGCCAGGCTGGATGCCAGGCGGTGCCGCCCACATGTTGCCGTACTTGCCCTCGCCGCCCTCGCGGACCTCCTTGCTCGTGGCGATGTGGTCGGTGCCGACGTGCCGGATGACGCCCTGCCGCAGCGCCTCCCAGAGGCGTTCCTGGTGGCGTTCGTCTCTGAGCGGCGGCGACACCTTCCCCCAGACGCCGAGGTCCTCGTCGGCGGTGTTGACGAGGAAGGTCACGAGCGTCTCGCCGTGGAGGTTCACGCCCTCTCGCCGGTAGCGCTCGACGACGTCCGCGCCCTCGGCGGAGGAGACGTGGACGGCGTAGGAGTTCGCGTCGCTGAAGCGGGTGAGGCGGCCAACGTGCTCGATCTGCATCGCCTCCGCAACGGGCGGGGACGACTCGCGCCACGCCTGGAGGTCCTCGCGGCCGGACTCGCGCAGCTCGCGCTCCATCTCGCGCTGGATCTCGGCGTTCTCGCAGTGGAACATCCCGACCGCTTCCGGGTACTCGGCGACGTGGGAGAGCACGCGGTGGACGCGGTCGGCCTCGCAGGGCTCGATGTCGATGTCGTGATACTTGTACATGTTGAAGAACATCTTGAACGACGTGACGCCGCGGTCGACGAGGCCGGGGATCTCCTCGATGTGGTGCTCGTGACTCATCACGGCATGGTGACCGAAGTCCACGTAGGAGTTGCGTTCGCCGACGTCGACGAAGTCGTCCCAGTCCGGGAGGTACTGGTCGCCCTGCTCGACGAAGTTCAACAGCGTCGTGACGCCGCCGTGAACTGCGCCCCGCGTCTCGGTCTCGAAGTCGATCTCGAGCTGCTCGGGGTAGCCCGCGTCCCGCCGGCCGAGGTGGACGTGTGGGTCGACGAATCCTGGCAATAGGAAGTTCCCGTCCGCGTCGATCACTCGGTCGGCAGGCGGGAGGCACGCGTCGCTACCGATGGCGACGATGCGACCGTCGTCGCAGGCGACGCCGCCCCGGATCGTTCCACGTTCTGCGACGACGCGGGCGTCGCTGACCACGAGGTCGACGCTACTCTCTGACATGGCAGACTCTGCAACGGGCGTCGGCAAAAAGGTATGGTCGCGCGGCGGACGAGGGATTCGTCCGTCGGTTCTTCCCCGACGGGTCGGGCGGTCAACGGGGCGCGCAGGTCTCGAGGACGCGCTCGACGAGGTCCCGGTCCGCACCGGCGGGGGCGCGAACGATGGGGAGGTCGACGCCCGCGCTCCGGAGGTCCTCGAGGTCGCGCCGGACGTCGTCGGGACCGCCGGTGACGGCGACCACGTCGAGGAACTCGTCGCTGATGGCCGCGGCCGCCGCGTCCCGGTCGCTGGCGTCGCGGACGGCCGCCACCTCGTCGGCGAACCCGGCGTTCTCCGCGACCCGACCGTAGTACCCGGGAATGTCCCGCAGGTAGTACGCGACGTGACGCCTCGCCGCGCGTCGGGCTCTCGCGGGGTCGTCGGCGACGGCGGTGAGGACGTACATCGCAACGTCGACGTCCGCGACGTCCCGGTCCGCGCGCTCGGCGCCCGTCGCGAGCCACTCCCGGGCCTCCTCGAACCGGTCGAGCGGGTAGAGGTTGGGGAGCCAGCCGTCGCAGTACTCGCCGGCCAGGCGGACGTTCCCGGGACCGAGCGCGGCGTTGTAGATGGGGATCTCCTCGCGGACCGGCTCGAAGGCGTCCCAGAAGCGCGTTCGCTTCGGGGTGAAGAACTCGCCGTCGTAGCCCCCAGGCTCGCCGCGCAGGTAGCGCTGGACGAGTTCGACGAACTCCGCCATCCGCGCGAGCGGCCGGTCGAACTCGACGCCGTGGAACTCCTCGACGACGCCCGGGTGGGCGACGCCGAGCCCGAGAATCGCGCGACCGTCGGAGTGCGCGTCGAGCGTCGCCGCCGCCTGCGCGAGCGTGGCGGGCGTGCGAGCGTAGACGTTCACGATGCCCGTCGCCAGGCCGATCTCGTCAGTGACAGTCGCCCACCGCTCCAGCTTCCCGAACGCCGTCCTCCCCTGCCCTTCCGCCGTCCAGACGCTCTCGTACCCGAGCGTCTCCGCTCGCTGCACGAGGTCGAGGTCGTCCTCGAGCGAGAACAGGACGCCCGTGCGCTCGCGACCGCTCATCGATTCGCGCCCTCCGAACCGCTCCCGGTGGCGGTAGCGTCGTCGCCGACACCGCTCGCGCCCCCGACCGGGACGACGCCGTCGGCCACGAGGTCGTTGTAGATGTCGAGGCGATCGATCTCCCCGTCCCGGATCTCGTAGACGTCGACGTAGCTCACGTCCGAGAACTCGTCGCCGTCGTTGTCCACGCCGTAGAGCGTGCCGAGCGAGACGACCGCGTTCTCGCGCTCGTCGACGAACCAGCGGTCGTACTCCTTGGCGGCCCACTCGTAGCGCGGCGCGAAGAACGCGAGCATCTCGTCGGCAGCATCTGAGCCCTCGAACGTCGCGCCCGGGACCGTGATGGTGGCGTCGTCCGCGAACAGTTCCCCGACGGTCGACCGCCGGTCGTCGTCGGCCATACGTTCGAAGAACTCCTCGACGACGCCGCGGAGGGCCGCCCGCTCGTCGACGTCACCGCCCTCGTCGCCGGCCGTCTGGTCGCTCATCGCCGTATCCCGAGCGCGTCCCGGGCGTGCTCGCCGGCGAGCCGCCCGAGGCCGAGCGCCGCGGTGAGGCCGTTCCCGGAGAGGTAGCCGCCGGCACCGCTGCCGCTGATGCCGACCGCGCTCCCGCCGCCCGCGTAGAGGTTCGGGACGGGATCGCCGTCCTCGCGCAGCACGCGACCGTGCGCGTCGACGACGAGGCCGCCCTGCGTGTGGAACAGCGCGCCAGTGACCTTCGTGCCGTAGTACGGCGACCGGAGCGTGTCCCGACCGTCCGTCCGCCCGACGTCGTCGGGCCTGTCGGTGTCGATGGCCTCGTTGTAGGACTCGACGGCCGCGGCCGTCGCGTCGGGATCGCAGCCCAGCGTCTCCGCAAGTTCCTCGACCGTCTCCGCGGAGTCGTACGCGCCGAGTTGGACGGCTTCGTCGAAGTCGTCGAACTGGCCCTGCAGGCGCTCGAAGATGCGTTCGTCGAATATCTCGTAGCCGACCCCGTCGGGTTGCTGGAGGACGTCGATGGCGAACTCGCTGTAGCCCGCGGACTCGTCGCCGAAGCGCTCGCCGTCCTCGTTGACGAGGATGCCGCCGTTCATCACGATCGCGTACGTCGAGAGCGCGCCGGTCTGGTGCGCGACGGTGGCGTGCCCCTGGTAGGAGTCCATCGACGCGAGCGCTGCACCCAGTTCCGCGCCCCAGCGGATGCCGTCGCCCTCGTTCCCGTCCGCGCCGAAGTAGAGGGCGTCCTCGATCTCCTCGTCGAGGTTCTCCTGGATCATGCGCTTGTTCCCGCCGAAGCCGTCGGTCGCGAGCACGACCTTCTCGGCCTCGATCGCTTCCTCGCGGTGGACGCCCGCCTTCACGCCGACGACGGCGCCGTCGTCGGCGACGAGTTGGTTCACGGGGACGTTCGTGAGGAGCTCCACGTTGTCCAGTTCCTCGAGCAGGTCGACGAGCTGGCTGACGAGGTTCGCGCCGTTCCGGCCCGGCGGGGCGTGCATCCGGTACTCGCTGTGCTTGGGGTACTTGAAGTCGTCCACGAGGTGCATGTCGACGTCCCAGTCCTCGACCAGCCAATGGATGAGGTGGCGCGATTCCTCAGCGAGGTGGACGACCATGTCCTCGTCCGCCTCGTACCCATTCTTCTCCAGGATGTCGCGGGCCATGTCTGCGGGCGTCTCGTGGATGCCGGCCTCCTCCTGGAGGTGGGTGCCCGCCGCGGGGACCATCCCCGTCGACAGGCTGGTGTTCCCGCCTGGTTCGGCGGCCTTCTCCAGGATCGTGACTGTGAGGTCGGATTCCTCGGCGGCGGCGAGCGCGGCGACCAACCCGGTGCCGCCCGCGCCAGCCACAAGGACGTCCGTGGAGACGTCCCACTCCACGTCGTCGACGCCGACGACCTCGCTGGTCTCGTCGCTGAGAGCGTACTGCTCGGACTCGCTCATACCACTACGGGGTACGGCCGCGAGTGTAAAGCTATCGCACACCGAGACCGGGCGACGTGTCGTCGCTAGCGACGTCCGCACTCGGGACGATTTCATTTGCGTCGCTCACGCACGAGCCGCTGGCACGAAATTTTAAGCCCGGCGCGGGGTATCGTTCGAAGGAGTACCATGACAAAGCGAATCTGGGAGGACCTGCTGACCGAACGAGACAAGAAGGTCATCGAGGCCGCGGGCTACGACGAGGAGGGCGCGTCCTCCTGGGAGTCGCGGGGCCTGGGCGACAACCCCGTCGTCCTCGTCATCGACGTCCAGCGGCTCGTCGTCGGCGAGGACGTCCCCATCCTGGAGGCCGTCGAGGAGTATCGGACCGCGATGGGCGAGATCGCGTGGGACGCCATCGAGCACATCGAGGATTTCCTCGCGTTCGCTCGCGGGCACGACGTCGACGTGATGTACACGCGCGTCGTTCCGACAAGTTACGACGATCCGCATCACGAGGACCTGGACATCGTCGACCCGGTCGCGCCCGAGGACGGCGAGACGGTCGTGGACAAGTCCTACGCGTCCGCGTTCTACGGCACCGACCTCCTGAGTCGGTTCGTCCGCAACGAGTACGACACCGTCGTCGTCGTCGGCAACTCCACGAGCGGGTGCGTGCGGGCGACCGCCGTCGATGCCCAGCAGCACGGCTTCAACGTCGTCCTCCCCCAGGAGTGCATCTTCGACCGCATCGAGGCCAGCCACAAGATCGGCCTGATGGACCTCTGGATGAAGTACGCCGAGGTCCTCGAGACGGAGGAGGTCGAGGAGTACGTGGAGGCGATGCTCGATGACTGACCACGACCTCGTCGTCACCGGTGGCACCGTCGTCACCCCCGAGGTCGGCGAGTTCGAGGCCGACGTCGCCGCGGACGGCGACGTCATCTCCGCCATCGCCGCACCGGGGTCGCTCGCCGGCGAGGGCGACACCGAGGTCGACGCCACCGGCAAGTACGTCCTCCCGGGCGCCATCGACCCCCACACGCACCACGGCATCTACCGGGGTGTGGACGAGGACGCCAAGAGCGAATCGCGCGGCAACCTCGTCGGCGGGGTGACGACCATCGGGAACTTCTTCCGGCGCGCGGGGTCGTACGAGGAGATCATGGACGACTACTTCGCGCAGACCGAGCCCAACTACTACCACGACTACTTCTTCTCGCTCGGCCTGCTGTCGTTCGAGCACGTCGAGGAGATCCCCTACATCGTCGAGGAGCTGGGCATCACGTCGTTCAAGTGGTACATGAACTACAAGAACGCGGCCCGGGAGAAGTTCGGCGTCGACTGCGACATGCGCGACGACTTCGGCGACGCCTTCATCCAGAAACTGGCGGCGGTCGACGTCCCGACGACGCTCGGTTATCACTCCGAGAACGTCGAGATCACGAACGCGCTCGCGGGAGGCAACCCCTACCTGGAGAGCGAACCCGACGAGGACTACGACTACGAGGAGATGGTCGAGGAGTTCCCCGGGTACGCCGAGACCCAAAGCATGGTGTCGGGCGCGGCACTCGCGAAACAGCACGACTACGACGACAGCTTCTACGCGGTCCACATCAGTTCGGGCCGCACCGCGAACGAACTCAAGGAGCTCCGGAAGGCCGGGTACGACCTGTGGGGCGAGACGACACTTCACTACCTCGCCGCGACGGCCGACGAGGCCGGCGCCGAGTTCAAGGTCAACCCGCCGGTGCGCTACGAAGAAGACCAGGAGGTGCTCTGGGATCGCCTCGCGGACGGCACGATCCAGACCATCGGTTGCGACCACATCGCGAACGTCTCCGAGAACAAGTTCGGCGAGACGTTCACGGACTCGCTGCTGGGCTTCCCCGGGTCGTCGGTAATGTTGCCGTTCATCCTGACCGAGGGCGTCGGCGAGGGCCGCATCTCGCTGCCTCGCGCCGTCGAGGTCACCTCGACGAACAGTGCGAAGGCGTGGAACGTCTACCCGAAGAAGGGCACCATCCAGGTCGGTTCCGACGCTGACCTCGCCGTCGTCGATCTGGACGAGACAGAGACGGTCACCGCCGAGTTCCTCCAGGGCGGCTCCGACTACTCGCCCTACGAGGGCATGGAACTCGCGGGGTGGCCGACCCACACCGTCGTTCGCGGCCAGATCGCCTATGAGAACGGCGATGTGGTCGGCGACAAGGGCTACGGGACGCACATCGACCGGCCGATCTGAACCCCGACGTACCGTTGCGTTCGTTCGCGAAACACCTGCAGCTGCGTTCTGTATAGTGGAACACGTGGTGGCCGTTGCTCCCACAACCCCTGCACTCCACCTCCGTCATTCCATGCCTACATCCATCACGGGGTCGTACGAGGGCTCTCGTCGGAACGACTACTGTTCCACTTTCCGGAACTTTATGTGCCCTCCGCGCCTTGTAGGTGGTATGAGCACGAACGACGCCGACGACGGGGGACTGAAGACGGCGGACAAGATGTTCGCCATCGTCGAAGCCATCCGTGACCTCGACGGTGGGCGCGTTACCGAACTCGCCGAAGAGACCGGGTTCGCGAAGAGCACCGTCCACCGTCACCTCAAGGCGCTCGACCGCCACGAGTTCGTCGTTCAGGAAGGCGACACGTACCACGTCGGTCTGAAGTTCCTCAACTTCGGTGAGTACGCGCGAGCCCGTCGGAACGTCTACGAGCTGGTCCGTCCAGCCGTCGACACGCTCGCGGAGGAAACCGACGAGCGTTCGCTCTTCATGACCGAGGAACACGGCCGCGCCGTCTACCTCTACCGCGGCATCGGCAATCACGCCGTCCGCACCAACTCCCGCATCGGTACCTACCGCTATCTCCACACCATCGCCGGCGGGAAGGCGATGCTCGCCCACATGCCCGAGGACCGCGTCGAGGAGATCCTGGATCGCTGGGGGCTTCCCGAGCTGACCGAGAACACGGTCACGGACCGCGACGAACTGGTCGACCAGCTCGACGATATCCGCGAGCGAGGCATCGCGTTCAACGACGAGGAGGCAATCAAGGGCTTGCGGGCCGTTGCCGCCCCCGTCCTGGGCCCAGACGATACGGTCAACGGCGCCCTCTCGGTCTCCGGGCCCAGCCACCGAATCCGCGGCGACTGGTTCGAGGAGGAGATCCCCAACCTCCTGCTGGGCACCGCCAACGAGCTCGAGATCAACCTCGAGTACATGTGAGGCGTTGCCCGTACATCGCTGGTATCGTAACAGTACTATTCCATGGCGACCCCTCACGCCCCGCCTTCGGCGCATAGGATAGCCGCATTTTCTAGGACGAACAGTATCGTATCCCGTTTCTCGAACGTAGAACGTGCGCCAGAGTCATACATGGTACCCCGCTGTCGTTCCCCGAAAGATCCGCGACGTGACCGAGGATCGGTTGCGTTCCGTTATCCGGGATAGAGTTCACTCCGGATGGCGAGCCATGTTACATAATTACTCCTGTAACAGTTGTGTCGCGAGTGAGAAGAACCCCATCGAAGCAACCCGTCTGAAGCCCCGATCGCACTTCTCACCTGACCGGCCCTCGACGATCACTATGTTCCGTAATGTGGAACGCCAGGGTCGATCGAACCGCACGACCGACTTCGTCCGGGAGCACGGGAATAGCCGCCCGGGGAAGTGCCGGCGTGAGTCGTGCATGCTACCGCGCGGCAGACGGCCGCCTGGAGAGGTGACTCCTCGAGCACGTCGCACGTCGGTACGAGCGAGGTCGAGACGGGGGCGGTCGGCGATACGGAATGGATGCATCTCGACGTCGACGTCCTGACGTCGGTCAGCAGGTCCGGTAACGGCGTCCACGACGTCGACGCGGTGTGAGGATGCGCCGTCGAGCGAGCGGTCAGTCGGCCGCCTGCAGCCGTTCGACGGCGTCAATTGCGGGATCCATAGTCGGGAGTTCGGTGCCGTCCTCGAGGACGTTGGCGTACGCGACCCGCTGGTCTTCGTCGACGACGAACACGGCGCGTTGGGCGACGTCCTCGAGCCCGACCGCGTCCGTCGCGATGCCGAACGCCTCGATGATCTCGCGATTGAAGTCGCTCACCAGCGGGAACTCGAGGTCGCGCTCCTCGTGGAACGCCGAGAGCGCGTACGGGCTGTCGACGCTGACGCCGTACACGTTGGCGTCGAGATCGCGGAGCTGATCGAGGTGATTCTCCTGGACGTCCTCGACCTGCGTGGTACAGATCGAGGAGAACGCGAGCGGGAAGAACGCGAGCATGACGGGGCCGTCTGTGACTGCGTCGGCGGGCGAGAACGTCTCGTGGCCGTCGTCGCCAGCGGTCACCTTCGCCGTCACGTCTGGTACGGTGTCACCTTCGTGAAGCATGGATGGGACGTTCGGGGACTGATGTCTTAAGACTACGGACGATGGTACACGCATCCGAGTGACGAACCTTCGGACGGGACGACTCGTCGAGTCGATCGAGCGATGACCGCTCCCTCGCACTCGAACCGTGTCCGCGGGGGAGGCGACCCCTTCGGTCCTACAGGTCGCCGGCGAGCTTCGCCTTCGTGTACGGCTTCAGGCCGCCGCGGTCAACGAGCTCCTGGAGGAACGGCGGGAGCGCCTCGGCGTCGTATGTCTCGCCGGTCGTATGGTTGACGATGGTCCCCTCCTCGAGCCGAAGGGCGATCTCGTCGCCGTCGTCGATCCGCCTCGCCTCGGGACTGATGAGTACGGGGAGCCCGAGATTGATGGCGTTCCGGAAGAAGATGCGGGCGAAGGAGACGGCGACGACGCCGTCGACGCCCGCGCCGACGAGCGCGAGTGGTGCGTGCTCGCGCGAGGATCCACTCCCGAAGTTCTCGCCCCCGACGACGAAGTCGCCGTCGACGACCTCCTCGTGGAACTCGGGGCGATGGTCGTGGAACGCGGCTTCGGCGAGTTCTTCGGGATCGCTGGAAACGAGGAACCGCGACGGTGCGATCTGATCGGTGTCGATGTCGTCGCCGAACACCCACGCCCGCCCGGGTTCGGTGATGTTCGTCGCGCCCGTCATGCCGCGACCTCCTCGAGGACGACGTCGTCGTAGCGCGGCGTCTCGACGGTGCGCGGGTCCGTGATCTCGCCGTAGAGCGCGCTGGCGCCGACGGTTGCGGGACTCGATAGGTACACTTCGCTGTCCATCGAACCTTCGCGTCCGGGGAAGTTCCGGTTCGCGGTCGCGAGCGCGACGTCGCCGTCGCCGAGCGCGCCCTGGTGCGTGCCGAAACACGGGCCGCAGCCGGCGGCCTGCACGATGGCGCCCGCGTCGACGAACGTCTTCAACTCGCCGCCCTGGAGCATGCGGTCGTAGACGTCCGCGGACGCCGGGACGACCACCATCCGGGTCCCCGGCGCGAGCGTCTCACCCTCCATGATGTCCGCGACGACGCGGATGTCCTCGTAGCGCCCGTTCGTGCACGTCCCCACGAAGAACTGGTCGATCTCGGTCCCGACGACCTCGTCCACGTCGACGGCGTTCTCAGGGTTGCTCGGTTTCGACACCTGCGGCGAGAACGCGGCGGCGTCGTACCTGTGGACGTCGTAGTAGGCGGCGTCGGGGTCGGATGCGAGGTCCGGGTCGAGGTCGACGCGCTCCCCGGTCTGCGCTTCGAGATAGTCGACGGTGCGCTGGTCGGGCGGAACGATGCCGGCCTTCCCGCCCATCTCGATCGCCATGTTCGCGAGCACGAGTCGCTCATGGACGGGGAGGTCCGTCACGGCGCTGCCCGCGTACTCCGCGGCCATGTACGTGCAGCCGTCGAACCCGACGTCGCCGATGAACCGCAGGATGAGGTCCTTCGCGTACACGCCGTCGGGGAGGTCTCCCTCGACCTCGAACCGGAGCGTCTCGGGCACGCGGAACCAGAGTTCACCGGTCGCAAGCGCGGTGCCGAGGTCGGTCGACCCGACGCCGGTGCCGAACGCGCCGAGGCCGCCGAACGTCGTCGTGTGCGAGTCTGCTCCGATCACGAGATCGCCCGGTCCCGCGAACCCGTCCTCGACGAGGACCTGATGGCAGATGCCGTCGCCGACGGCGTACTGGACGGCGCCGTACTCCGCGGCGAACTCGCGGACGCGATTGTGGTTGTTCGCCGCCTGTACGCCGTCCGCGGGTGCGTGGTGATCGATCGTGATCGCCGTTCGACCGGGGTCGAATAGTTCGCCGTCACCGCCCGTCACTTCCTCGAACACGTCGAACGTGAGCGGGCCAGTGACGTCGTGCGTGAACCCGACGTCGATCGCCGCCTCGACGTAGTCTCCGGCGTACGCGTCGGTGTTGGACTTCCGCGACAGTATCTTTTCCGCCAGCGTCTTGCCTGTCATATGATGTCTCCGGCGACCGCCCGACCGCGGCCGTCGCCCGTTGGACGGTATACTCGGGACGCGAGGAAAAGGATACCGCCTGGTCGACTGGGTGAACTGCTCTCGCTACTCGTCGCCGGCGACGGTGTCGAGGACGCCCGCAACGGTCCCGCCCATGAGGACGTGACTCGTCGCTCCGAGCCCGAGGCGGTCCGAGACGTCGCGCGCGACGTCCTGGACGCGGTCGAAGTCCGCGTCGACCGCGACGTCCATCTCGGTGAGCATGTGGACGAGGTCCTCCGTGGGCGTGTTCCCGACGCCCGACATTCCTTCGGGGAGCACGACGCCGCCGCCGAGCCCGCAGTGCGACGCGTCGAAGCGATCGACGCCCGCCTGCATCGCGGTGAGCGTGTTCGCGAGACTCATCCCGTTCGTATCGTGGAGGTGCAATCCGACGTCGATGTCGGGGTGGCGCTCGAACACCTCGTCGAACATCGACTCCACCTGCACCGGGTTCGCGAGCCCCATCGTCGTCGCGAGCGTCACCTCGTCCACGCCCGCCTCCACGACGCGGTCAACCACCGCGAGCGTCTGTTCCTGCGGGATCCGCCCCTCGTACGGACAGTAGAAGCTCGTCCCCATCCCGGCTTCGACCTCGACGTCAGTGCCGTCGGCGAGCTCGACGATAGCGTCGATCTCGTCGAGGATCTCGTCGACGGTCATGTTCTGGTTGTTCCGACTATACGTCTCCGAGACGGTGACAAGTGCGTTCACCTTGTCAACGCCCGCCTCCAAAGCGCGCTCCATCCCGACGGCGTTCGGGACGAGCGCGCGATAGGTGACGTCGTCGTTGCGGTCGATGCGCGCCGCGACCTCGTCGGCGTCCCGGAGCGTCGGCACCGCTTTCGGGTGCGTGAACGACGTGAACTCGATCTCGTCCACGCCGGTACTGGACAGCGCGTCGATTATCTCGACCTTCTCGTCGGTCGGCACGAACTCGTCGAGGCGCTGGAACCCGTCGCGTGGTAGCATCTCGACGATCGTCACGTCCGCAGGGAGGTCCATTCAGGCCACCTCCACGCGAGCGAGCGCCGGCATTCAGATCGCCCCCGCGGACTCGAGGTCCGCGAGCGTTTCCGTGTCGTATCCGAGCATCTCCGCGTACACCTCGTCGTTGTGCTCGCCGAGGCTCGGCCCGAGGTGCGTGATCTCGCCAGGGGTCTCCGAGAACTTCGGGACGACGCCCTGGACGAGCGCGTCCCCGAGGTCGTCGTCGGGGACCTCCACGACCGCGTCCCGGGCCCGATAGTGGTCGTCCTCGACGATGTCAGCGACGTTGTAGATCGGCGCGATCGTCGTCTCGTACTCCTCGAAGCGCTCCAGAATCGTCTCGCGGTCGTGGTCGTCCATCCAGTCCTGGATGATCGCGTCCAGTTCCTCGACGTTCTCAAGGCGCTTCTCGTTAGTCTCGAAGCGCGGGTCGTCCTTGAGGTCCGGGCGATCGATGGCGTCGAACAACCGCATCGCGATCGGTTGCGAGCTTGCGGAGATGGCGACGTACCGGTCGTCCTTCGTCTCGTAGACGTTCCGGGGCGCGGACGACGTTGAGCGGTTCCCCGCGCGTTCCTCGACCTCGTCGAGTTGCTGGTACCGCAGCGGCTGCGGCCCGAGGATGGAGAAGATGGGCTCGATGAGGCTGGTGTCGATGTACTGGCCGCCACCTCCGTTGACGTCTCGGTGGTAGAGCGCGAACATCACGGCGAACGTCGAGTACATCGCGGCGATGCCGTCGGCGAGCCCGCTCGGCGGGAGGAGCGGCTCGCGGTCCGGGAACCCGTTCAGGTACGCGAACCCCGACATCGCCTCGGCAAGCGTCCCGAACCCGGGGCGTTCGCTGTACGGGCCGGTCTGTCCGAACCCACTCAATCGGAGCATCACGAGGTCCGGATTCACCGTCGATAGGTGATCCCAGCCGACGTTCCAGCGCTCCAGTGTTCCCGGGCGGAAGTTCTCCACGAGCACGTCCGCCTCCGCGACGAGGTCCTCAAACACCACGCTCCCTTCCTCCGTGGAGAGGTTGAGCGTCACCGAGCGCTTGTTGCGCGCGAGGTACTTCCACCAAATGCCAGCGTCGTTGCTCTCCGGCCCGAACCGCCGCAAGTGGTCGCCAGCCTTCGGGTGCTCGACCTTCACGACGTCCGCGCCGAAGTCGGCGAGCAGCCGACCGACCGTGCCCGCGGAGATCATCGTTCCGACCTCCACGACCCGCAGTCCCGCTAGGGGGCCGGCTCGTTCAGTCATCTGACCACCGTCCCTCGTCGATCCGAGTGGTTCGCCACCACGCCCGTCGGTGAGTGCTGTGCGCCGTCGCCTGCCGCGTTGATGTGTCCGTGTTCCATAGCTCGTACCTTTGTCCCAGTTCGATGGGGCGACCGATGTGCGTCCCGTACCCGTACGCGCCGTCGACCTCGCCGTCTTCGTCAGCGTGCTGATCGCGAACCATCGCCGTCGGCGTACGCGAACTGGCCGCGGACGACCGTGTGCAACGGCCATCCGATGACCTCGCGGCCCCCGTGGGGCACCACCGGGTCGTCACCGAGCCCCCGGGACTCCCAGGAGGTCGCGCCGGGCTCGTCGTAGCCGGCCTTCTCGATCGCTGCCTTGCCCTGTTCGGTGAACAGGCCGTTCCGCATCTGGTCGGTCATGCGACCCTATGCACGGTATTCCCCGCGGGTGATAATATGTGCTTCCCTCGAGCGAGTTCTCGAGTCCCGGTCGTTCGACGGGTCGAACGGTGGTCGCCGTTGGACGGGCCGCATCCTCTGGCGAGCCAGCGCACGGGTTATCCGGTCGCAGGTGCGCCAGATCGAACAGCGGTCCTTCGTTCGATCGACGCGGGCGACGGGCGATAGCGATACGCGAACCGTACTGCAGTACAGCCTCACGAACGTCGCTCCGATGATGGCGCCGATATTCGTCCGAGTCGTACCAGTTGCCAGTGACAATCGTTGCCACCCGCTCAAAATTCCGATAACGCACCCGTTCACCGATCCGTGGTTCAGGCATTCCCCCCATCTGGCGGTGTATATCTAGAATACTATCTGTTTCGCGGCCGACGAGCATCGTCGCTTCAAACATCGGGAGTTCGGATCCCGCGCCCCGCTCCAATCCCTGGCACGTCCGATAGTTCGGTGCTTTTCCCAGCAACCACCCATACTGAATCGGAGAAATCGGGTATCGGGAGCGTCCCCTATAAACCGATTGTACGGGTATAGCCGGAGGGAACGTTCATTTCGGCGTCTAACCCTGATGCCCGACCGGGACCGATCCTCGGTTTCAAGTGTTACTGATAATCCTCCTGGAAGTCCGGTACACGAACGATCGCAGGATCCTGAGCAGAGAAGGCATTACTAGTCGTCAGCGGACGACTTTACTTCGTATTTGTTCTCAACGAATATTGAAGAACCATAATATAGGTGTCATTCTATGTTTTCTTCTTTTCCGTCCGTCGTGACAAACGAAGGAGTGTTCTCACAGACGTCCATGTGTTCGGTGTATCGATCCTCGAATCGGCACGATCTTCGGAATAGCGGCGTCGGGTCGGTGAGCGAGTACCGGGAGTTCCCGTCGCTCCACGACGCGCACAACGCGCGACTCGACGACGAGCCGTACCACTGCAGATCAGGAGTCGAGTCAGTGATCCCCTCGCTGAGACCCCGCTTCGGCGATACACCGGTTCCCGCGCCTCGCGTCCGAAATCCATGTTCGCGTCCGCTACATCGATCTCCGCCTGTGACTCTGGCGGTCGCTCGCGCTTCTCCCTAAATGCCTGCTCTCCAGCTATGAGAGCGTCGTCTCCTTCGCGAAGAGAGCGTTGGTTCGATCCGTGAGTTGCAAAAGAAACGGAAAGTTGTCGGGAGGGCAGTAGCGTCCGAGAGGCTCTCGCCGGCACTAACGCTCGGTTCCACGGTCAGTGCCGCCGATTTGCGCGCCGGTCAGTTCGCGGTGGTCTGGGCGGCGTCGATCCACGCTTCGGCCTGTTCGGTGGAGACGTCGGCGATCTCCGCGATGGCGTCGGCGTTGGCTTCGGTCAGCGTCTGCACGGTCTCGATGCCCTGCTCCTGGAGCCGCTGGGCGTACGTCGCGCCGAGGCCCGGGAGGGACTCGAGGGACTCGCCGGTCGCTTCGAACTGGACCTCCACCATCTCCTCGGTGGAGTCGGCGATCGCGTCGGACGCGTCCTCGAGCTTGGCCTGTATCTCGCCGACCTGCGTCTCGAGCTGTTCGAGGTTGTGCTCGAACTCGTCCACGCTCTCGAGGGTCTGGTGCTCGACGTCGCCGTGGAGTTCCAAGGTCGCGTCGATCTGTTCGTCGAGCGCGGCGAGGAACGCCTCGAAGCCGTCGTCGGTGACTTCGGTCGCGTCCTCGACGGACGCCTCGAACGCCTCGAGTGCCTCCGTCTGGTTCGCCTCGAGCGCGTCGAGTTGCTCGACCATCGTCGTGCGGACGTCCTCGAGGGCGGTCGCCTGGTCGGTGGGGAGCGTGGCTTCGAGCGTGTCGAAGTAGGCGTCGACCATCCCGTGGGCGGCCTCGTAACCGCGCTCGTTCAGTTGCTTCGCGGCGTCGACGTCCATCATGGACTGGACGAACTGCTGCTGGGCGTCGATGCTCTGTGTCATCGCCTCGTGGGACTGCTCGATCATCGTGCGCTGGACGTCGAACATCGTGCTGACGGGAGCGTTCAGTTGACTCATTGTACCCTAACGTAGACGCCGGAGGGATATAAGCTTACCCCCGAGTGGCAGCGAGAACCATTCGCTACCATTTGGTGTCTTCGAAGGTCTCCGAATTCCGTCTGAAAGGATAGAAAGTGGTGGGTTTGACGGCCGCGTTCGTCTGTCAGGTCGAGGGGGCGACGTCCTGCTCCGGCCGATCCGCGGACCGCGACGTGCGATGCGGTCCTTGTGCACGACAGCCGGCGACTATTACGGCCCGAGACCCTCCACCACGGTATGAACGAAGTGGACTTCTTGGTCATCGGTTCCGGGTCGGGACTGGACGTCGCGAACGCCGCGGCGAACCAGGGACAGTCGGTCGCCGTCGTCGAGAAGGGACCACTCGGCGGGACGTGCCTGAACCGCGGCTGCATCCCCTCGAAGATGCTCCTGTACCACGCGGACGTGCTGGAGACGGTCGAGCGCGCCGACGAGTTCAATATCGACGTCGAGGTGAACGACGTCGCGTTCGCCGACATCGTCAGGGAGGTCAACGAGGACGTCCAGGGCAGCGCCGAGTCCATCCGCCAAGGACTCTCCTCGTCGCCCCACCACGACCTCTACGAGGGCGAGGGGCGGTTCGTCGACAAGAGGACCATCGAGGTCGTGAGCGGCCCGGACGAGGGCGCGACCGTGAAGGCCGAGACGGTGCTCGTCGCCAGCGGAACCCGTCCGGCGATCCCCGACATCGACGGCATCGACGACGTGGACTACCTGACGAGCACGGAGGCGCTCCAGCGGGAGACGCCGCCCGACCACCTCGTGATCGTCGGCGGCGGATACATCGCGGCCGAGCTCGGGCACTTCTTCGGGACGTTCGGGAGCGACGTCACCATAATCGGCCGGCGACCGAACCTCCTCCCGGACGCCGACGCGGAGGTCGCCGAAGCGTTCACCGAGCGGTACGCCGACCGGTTCTCGCTCCACACCGGGCACGCGGCCACGTCGGTCTCCGAGTCCGACGGCACGGTCACGGTCGAGGCGCGCCCGTACGAGTACGGCGAGGACGCTGATAGCGGCGAAGACGGCAAGGCTGGCGAAGGCGGCGTGGACGCCGGCGTCCAGGCCGACGCCGACCCGGTTCGCGTGACGGGCGACGAGTTGCTCGTCGCGGCGGGCCGCCGCCCGAATACGGACAACCTCGACGTCGAGGCCGCTGGAATCGAGACGGACGCGCAGGGGTTCGTCGAGACCGACGAGTACCTGCGGACGACCGCCGACGGCGTCTGGGCGCTCGGCGACGTCGTCGGCGAGTACCTCCTGAAGCACAGCGCGAACCACGAGGGCCAGGCCGTCGCGCGGAACCTCTTCGGCGAGGACCTCGTGCCGGTCGACTACACGGCGATGCCGTTCGCGGTGTTCGCGTCGCCCGAGGTCGCCGGCGTCGGCGCGACCGAGAGCGAACTCCGCGCCGCCGGCCGCGATTACGCCACCCGCACGTACCAGTACGACCAGACCGCGAGGGGGAGTGCGATGAAGGCCAACGGCTTCCTGAAGGCCATCGTCGACCTCGACGGCGGAATCCTCGGCTGTCACATCGTGGGCCCCGAGGCCTCGAACCTCGTGCAGGAGGTCGTCGTCGCGATGAAGGCCGGTTCGGGCTCCGTCCAGGACGTCCGCGAGTCCGTTCACATCCATCCCGCGCTCTCGGAAGTCGTCCAGCGCGGGTTCTCCGGGCAGTTCACGCGCGGCGACGTCGACCACTCGCACTGACACGGTTCCGCGACGACGAACCGGCTCCCGAACTGCGAACCGGGTCGTATAAACGCTCGTCGCGAAAGCAGCGCCGACACACAGCACCCCGCTCGATAATGCCCCCTCGCCCATAGCAAGTGACGTAATGACGAAAGCAGCAGTCATCGTCCTGGCAGGCACAGAGGGCCACGAGAATCTCGGTCGCATCGTGAACGCACTCGAGACCGCGAAGGAGTTCGCCGAGAACGACGACGACGAACTCGAACTCGTCTTCGATGGCGCCGGCACGCAGTGGATCCCGGAACTCGAGGACGAGGACAACGACAACCACGAACTGTACCAGGCCGTCCGCGACGACGCGTCCGCGTGCGACTTCTGTTCGGGTGCGTTCGGGGTCGACGACGCGGTCGACGACGCCGGCATCGTGACGCTCGACGACCACGACGGACACCCGAGCATCCGATCGCTCGTCGCCGACGACTACGAGGTCATCACGTTCTGACCGCACGCAGGAACCCACCGACCCGCGAGGCGGTCGCCTGGCGCGACCGCGGCGTCGACCGGACTAGACGAGCGGGTTGAAGAAGTCCAAGTGGTCGTTCCAGTGGACGACGTCGTCGTAGACGAGGACCACGTTCTCCGTGTGGACGAGTTCCTCCAGTTCGGGCCCGGAGACGGAGAGCTCGAACGGCGCGCCGCAGAGCTGCGAGCGAACGTCGAGGGGTTCCGGTCGCCACACGAACCCCGCCTCGGGGACGTAAGGATAGACGGTCACCGCGAACTCGTTCGTGCCGCGGCCCTCGACCGACGCCACGGGACTGTACAGGGTCATCGAGCGCGCGAGCAGCTGGAACCCGTCGCCGATCGCGACGAGCGGGCGCGATCCGTCCGTCATCGTGTTCGCGTACCGGACCGCTTGCTCGGCCGTGAACCCGCGAGTGAGCGTCCCCGTCAGGGTCTCCCGGAGCGGCTCGCTGGGTGGCTGGTTCGCGGTGGACGCGAACGCGCCGACGCTGCCGCGCTCGAGGTACGTGCGGGCGGTCGCCGTTCCGGCCGGGCTATCCAGGAAGAGCAGTCGGGCGTTCGACGCGGAGACCGACGACGGGTCGAGGACGCCGTCCTCGCACGCGAGACCGTCGGTCGCGTCGCCCACGAAGTGCAGGAAGTCCGCGCCGTCCTCGAACAGCGCCGCCAGTTCACGTCGCGTCGTCGACGCGTGCATCTCGACGGTCACCGAGTCCGGCGTATGCGTGCGGTACCTGTCCGCTGTCGAAGCCGCGGTACTGGCACGCGAGGAATCGTTGCAGACGACGAGCACGCGTCCAGCGCCGTCGGAGCGGTCTACGTACCGCGAGCCGTTCGCGAACCCCGAGAGCGTCCCGACGAACGGTTGGTCGTCCGGGCGGGGCTCCGATGACACCCACGCGAGCGCGCTCCCGTGTGGCGTGCCCCGACGGAGCCGGTCCGGTATCGTCGCTGAGAACTCCTCGAGCAACGCCGAGTCCTCGCCGTCGCGGGGGTACGCTGACGGATCGAACACCGGACTGAGGTACCGAAGGAGGTACGGGAGCGTCTTCGCGTGCTCGAACGTCGGTTCGACGAAGCTCGCGACGTGCCACTCGGGAAGCGCGTCGCTGATCGCGTCGAAGTCCGTCGCGAGCACCGACTTGAGCCGCTCGAGGTCCGAGCCGGTGTCGTACGACGAGACGTCGAGGTCGATGTCGTCCACGAAGTCTAGTTCGCGCGGACTCGCGTTCACCGTCTCGCTATGGCGGACGAGGCTCTCCACGAGGAACATGCGACGCAGTAACGCGGCCACCTCGAACTGTAATCGCGGCGGCGACGCGAACTCGCGTACGAAGCCGCCGTCCGTCGACTCGAGACGCGGCGGTCCCGCGTCGATCTCGACGACCGCGCCGAGGTAGTACGCGAGCGGCGCGACCTGCATGATCGCGTCCAGTCGGTCGGGGACGACCACCCGGAGGCCGGTGTCCGGGACGTGCTCCTGGACCGCGTCCGGAACGTCGACTGCATCCCCGTACTCGACGGTCGGTGGATGCTGTCGGTTCGGGTCGCCAGTCCGTCCCGACTTCGTGGTCTGGAGCGCTGCGGAGAACTGCGAGACCGCCGTCGCAAGCCCCTCTGTCGTCCGCGGAACCGTCACGGTATTCCTGGGGTACCGGAGCCAGCTCGCGAACCCGATCGACACCGCTTCCGGTTGGTCGAACGAGATCTTGATGCGGTCGGTATCGGTCCACGTGACCGTCGCCGGCCCCTGGAACCGGAGCGAGACAGACACCGGCGTGTCGACGTTCAGGTGGTACTGGCCGGCGTCGAGTTCGAGCGACGCGTCGTCCTCCAGCGACCGCGACTCGCCGAGGTCGCCGTCGTCGTGGACAATCGAGAGCGTCGGGAACTTCGCCTGCACGGACGCGTTCGAGACCCGGCCGGCCACGACCGCGTCCATCTCCTGCGGGAAGTCGTGACGCGGCTGGATCTCGTCCCACCCACTGGTCTCCACCGACCCCTGGTTGTCCATGCTGTCGGTCGCGCGAATCGTCCGGTCGTCCACCTCGACCGACACCGCCGAACGCTCTGGCGACCGATCCTCGTGAGCGTCCGTCACGGCTCGCCCTCCGCGACTGGCGCACACTCGGTGTGGAACTCGAAGCGCGCACCACCCGACTCGCTCTCGGTCACCTCGACCCCCCAGCCGTGGCCGTCGGCGACCTCGGTCACGATCGCGAGCCCGAACCCCGTGCCACCCTCGCCCTTCGCGGTCGTCATCCCCATCTCGAGGACGGCGTCGCGCTCGGCTTCGGGGATGCCCGGGCCGTCATCGGCGACGAAGAACCCGCCGGGAAACCCCCCGACCGTCACATTGACGTCCGGTCCGGCGTGCAGGGCCGCGTTCCGGAACAGGTTCTCGAACAGCTGCCGGATGCGGTCCGGGTCCCCCTCGACGGCCGGGAGCGACGCCGTCTCGACCGTCGCGTTCGCCGTGTCCACCGTCTCCCAGGCGCTCGCAACCACGCCCTCGAGGTCGACGGTTTCCACGTCCCCGATCGCCTCGCCCTGTCGCGCGAGCGTCAGGAGGTCGTCGATCATGTCGAACATGCGCTCGTGCTCCGCCTGAACGACCTCGAGATGCGAGAGGTCGCTCGTCTCCTGGGTCAGATCCACGTATCCCTGTGCGGCCGACAGCGGATTCCGGAGGTCGTGACTCACCATCGACGCGAACGCGTCCAACCGCTCGTTCTGCCGTTCGAGCTGGCGTTCACGCTCGACGAGCTCCGAGATGTCCGTGTAGATGAGGTAGCCCGTCGACAGCCCGCTCTCGCTCGATATCGGGACGTTACGCAGGAGGAACGGCGACGAACCGTTCGTCGTGACGCGCTCCACTTCGCGCTCGGTGAACTCGCCGTCGCGCAACGTCTCGAAGGTGTCCAGGGCCTCGTCCACGCCGTCCGACGGCACGAGGAGGTCGAGCGTCGTCTCGCCCACGCTCTCCTCCGGTTCGTACCCGAACAGGCGAACGAACGCCGAGTTCACGCGCTCGATACGGGGCGCCCCGTCGTCGAGGACGTACTCGACGGCGGCGTCCGGGATGTTCTGGAAGAGCGCGGCCGCACGATCGCGCTCCTGAGTCAACGACCGCTCGAAGCGAACGCGCGTCATCGCGTGCTCCGCCACGTCAGCGAACCGCGCAACGGTCTCCCGGTCGGCCGCGTCGTACGCGTCCACGTTCGTCGACGCCACCTGAAGGACGCCGATGTCGCCGACTGGCACCGACAGCACGGACCGATACGGGAGGTCCGCGCGCGCCCGATCGTGCGTCTGGACGTCCCGGACATAGACGATGCGTTCCGCCCGATAGGACTCTCCCGCGACCCCCTCGTCGGTTCGAAGGCGCGCCCGGCCGGGGCTCGGTTTGGCGGCGGTGGCGGCGAGCGGCACGAACTCGCCGTCGCGCGCTTCGACGACGCCGCACGCGTCGCACGCGACGGTATCGACGATCGCCGCAACGATCCGCTGACAGATCCGCTGCTCGCGACCGACGTCCTCGAGTTCGGCCTCGAGGGCTTCCACTCGGTCCGCGACCGGCCGTTCCCCGACCACGTCGACCGTCTCAGTCGCACCGCTCGCGCCCGCCGCCCGGATCGTCCGGTCGATGCGATGCTCGAGGATGCGCTCGAACCCGTCGTCCCCGACGCGACCCCGGACGATCTCGTCAGCGCCAGCATCGAGAACGCTGGCGATCGCTTCGTCCGCAGCATCCGTGACACCCACAGTCGCTTCGTCGGCGACGACGAGGACCGCGACGATCGGGAGGGACGCGGGCTCGCGTCGAACGGCTATCGTCCGCTCGGCGAGCGATTCGCCGTCGGTCGCCGCGATCACGACGCACTCCACACCCTCCAGCACCGACTCGTCGCCTCGCGTCGTCGGCTCCTCGGCCGTTCCCGCGACGCGAAACCCCGCATCCGTCACTGCCCGCGCGGCGTCGGCGACGACCGACTCGTCGCCCCCCACCACCACCACCGGACCTCCTGATGCCTCCATCTTCGCCTATAGGCACCAGTTACCCTTTGACAAGTAAGTGGGTTCCGGCCAATTACGCCGGAGGACGACGACGGCGAGATACGGACGCGTCGGGTGCCACCGGCATGGTGACGCGACGACCGGACGAGAGTGGTCGATGGCTTGCTCGACGGTTCTAGGTCGGCTATCGCCGGCGACCGACAGCGAGGAGCCCCAACAGGGCGAGGAGCGCAGCCACGATACCGAAGCCCGGTTCCTCGGCGGACGGCACCGTGAGCGAATCGTCGCCGTCGCTCGATCCCGTCGTCGAATCCACCTCGCTCGTCGACCCCGGATCACCGGTCGTCGACGACTGCGTCGATTCCGAATCGGACTCGGACCCTCCCGTCTCGTCCTCGCCAGTCGTCGACCCCCGACTCGACGCCTCGTCCGTCGCCGGATCCTCGTCCGCTGCTGGGTCCTCGTCCGTCGCCGGGCCCTCGTCGGCCGTCGTGGTCGTCGTGTCGCGCTCCTCGACCGTGACGACCACCGTATCGTCGTCCGTGTTCCCGTCCCCGTCGGTCACCGTCACCGTCACCTCGTAGGTACCGGGACGCTCGAACGCGTACTCGACTCGCGCTCCCGACCGGTCGGACGCGTCGTCGCCTTCGACCGTCCACTCGTAGGACTCGACGTCCCCTTCCGGATCGCTCGAACCGGACGCGTCGAACGTGACGGTCGCACCGGCCTCGACCGTTCGATCCCCGCCGGCGTCGGCCGACAGCGACACATCCTCGTCGCCGTCATCCACGGTCCCGCTGACCGGGATCTCGGTGGTTTCGTCGACGCTCTCCCACTCGACCGTGACGTTCGCGGTGAACGACCCGGTTTCGAGCTCGGTCGGGTCGGCGGTGACCGAGACCTCGATCGTCTCGCCGGGGTCGGCGTGCCCACTCGCGACCGAAGCCGAAAGGCCGTCGTGGTCGATGGACGCGTCCGTGACGTCGACGGCCACCTCACCGGAGTTGGTCATCTCCGTCGACCGCGTCACGGACTCCTCGCCCGAGACGGTCCCGAGCGACACCGCCGAGAAGCCCTGAGTCGAGACGTTCGGTTCCCGGACCAGCAGGGCCGCTTGCGCGGACTCGAACCCGTCCTTGGAGATGGTGACGTCGTACGATCCGGACTGGTAGAACGTCACCGTCGCCGTTCCTTCGCTGTCGGTCTCGACGACTTTGTCGCCGATCGCGACCTTCGCGTTGATCACCGGTCGTCCACGAGACGAGACGTCGATCGTCGCCTCCTCGCCCGGCGCGACCCACGACGACGGCTGGACCGTCAGCGGCTCGGCAGTATCCAGCTGGGTCTTCACCGGGTCGTCGCGCACGTTGACCGACCTGTCGACGAACCTGTCCGAGCGATTCAGGAACCGCCCCATCGCGTCCGCCTTCAGCTCGACGAGCATCTGGATCCCCTCCGCGCTATCGCGGAACTTCTCGGGAGAGTTCCCGTGCGCCGACGCGATCAGGTCGAAGCCGACGCTCGACCGCTCACCGCGCTCCTGGAGGGTCGCCATGTGCCGCCACAGGTTCGTCTGCGAGCTGTAGAAGCGGATCTGGAGGTAGTAGTACAGCCGCATCTCGTCTGGCGTGATCGTCCCGGCGCGACGCTTCTCCTCCAGGTTCTCCAGCATCTGGAGGTTCGCCTTGCTGGTCTTCCCCCAGTGGTAGAGCAGGAGCGACTGCTTCTCCGTCGTCTTCAGTCCCGCGCTCACGTCGTTCAACGGCAGCATCGCGGTCTCGATCGCGATCCCCTGGATCGTTTCTCCGGCGTCCGTCGAGTCGCTCGCCTGCCTGACGGCGTCGGTGACCGTATCGACGTCGTCGCTCGTCTTCTTCAGACGGTAGGCCTCCTGGACGAGTTCGGCCGTCTTCGTCAGTCGCTCTACCTCCGTCTTCTGGCCGTCGTACATCGCGTACGCACGCTGGGTCTCCCTGGAGTACTCGTTGAGCCACTGGTACGTCGCCCCGGACCGCTGCTGGTTCAGCGCCCGGGTCGCCTGCACGGAGAGGTCGACGAACTCACCGATGCTGTCCTTGTATCCCCCGAAGTGCGAGTTGACGTACGCCTTGAACCCCGTGATGCCGGCCTGGTTGGCGTGGGACAGCCAGTAGTACGTCCGGAAGTCCTCGGACTGGTTCGTGACCTCCCACCACCCGCCGGTCGCGTCGTCCACGGAGTTGTTCACGAACACCCTGTACTGGAGGACCTTCTTGGCGGTCTCCGCGCCGACGAGCGACCCCGAGTCGTCGTACACCGCGACGGTCCCGTCCGACCGCTCTTCGATCGTATACTTCGACCCCTGGTACTCGAGCGAGGTCGTCGGCGTATCCGACACGTCGAAGACGCCGGTCGTCCACCCCGAGGACTCGATCTGGTCGGCACCGTCCTCCGGGTACCCGTACCAGACGGCCGTGACGACGTCGTACGTCCCGCTCTGCGCGCCGTCGTCGACGCGCCACTCGACGGTGACGGACCGCGTTTCACCGGGCTCGAGCGTGACGAACGTCCCGGTCTGGCCCTCGTTCGAGTACGTCTCGCCGCTCTCGGCGTGCCTGACGGAGTACCCGACGAAGAACTCCCACTGATTCTCGCCGGTGTTCGTCACGTCGACCGTCGCCTCGACGGTGTCACCCGTCTCGTAGGTCCCCGACGAGACGTCGACGGCGTCGTCGATCGTGGCGTCCACGCCCGTCGGCGTCACCAGCGGTTCGACGACCCGCTCGGTGTCCGCCTCGACGGTGACGGTCGTCGTCTTCGACCGGTACCCGTCGCCGTCGACCGTGACGTCGTAGGTCCCCGCCGGGACGGAGATGATCTTCGCGGAGACGTTCGTCCCGTCCGTACTGATCTGTCGATCGATCTCCGTGTCGCCGGTCTCGGTGTTCGTCGCCGTCACCTGGAACGACGCCGGTTCGCCGTCGCCCGTGTTCGGTGCGAGGTGCAGGTCGCCGTTCCGTGGTTCCGAGAGCGTCACCGACCCCTCGTCGACGACCTCCTTCGATCCGTCGTCGTCAGTGTCGACCAGTAGTTCGTGCGAGAACGACCGCGTCTGCGTGTACGTCCCGTACCAGCGCTGCTCGAACGTCACGGTCTCGGTCGCACCGGGAGCGACCGTGACGGTCTCCCTCTCCGACCGCGTTTCCGTCCCCGAGGGGACCTTCGGGCGGACCGTGAACGTCCGCTCCGTGCTGCCGTCGTTGCGCACCGCGACGGTCACGTCGTACCACTCGTCGAGCGCGTACTCCTGGTCGCTACTCGGGGACCGGTAGCCCGTGATCGTTCCGTCGACCGTCCCCTCGACGCTCGTCGTCAAGTCCAGCGAGCGGTCGCCCGAGAGCGAGTCCACGCGCTCGCTCGCCACCTGCTCGCCGTCGTAGTACACGGTGACGTCGTAGTACCCCTCGTCCGTGGGATGGAGGTAGAGGTTCGGTGCTTCGGTGGTGCCGTCACCGGTGGTGGTGCTGCTGCGCCACTCCACGCCCTCGTGGGACTCGACGACGACCCGGGCGTCCGACAGCGGCGTCGAGCCGTCGGCGTAGTAGACCGTCGGTTCGACGGACGCCGGGTCGTCGACGGTGATCGTCGCACTCTCGTCGCTGTCGTGGACGGCGATCCAGTCGGTCGAGCCCGCGTACTGGTCGTTGACGTACGCGGTGACCTTGTACTCGTGCCCGCCCGGCAAGTCGTTGATTTTCTGTGCGACGGCGACGGACGGATAGTTCTCGAACGTCCGGAAGGCCTCACCGCCCACGGAGTCCTGCCAGACGATCAGGCCGTTCACTTCGCTAGCTCGGTCGCCGTTCTCGTGGCGGACGTCGACCGTCAGGTCGCCCGCGAGTTCCTCGAACTCGGCCGTGACGCTCGTATCGGCGTCGACGGTGAGCGTGACGCGCTCGTCGTCCGCGCCCGCGGGGACGTCACCGGACCAACCCGCGAACTCGTGACCCGCGTCCGGGTCAGCGGTGAGCGTCACCGTCGACCCCGCCTCGACCGGACCGTCGGGGACGCCGTCGACGCTCCCCGACCCGTCGGTGGACGCGGAGACGTCGTACTCCGGAACGGTCGCGTCCGTCGTGATGGTCGGACTCGCGTCGCTATCGAGGTCGTCGAAGCGCTCGCTCGCCACCTGCTCACCGCCGTAGAGCACCTCGACGGTATAGTATCCCGGGGCGGTCCCCTCCGACGGATACAGGTACAGCGGCGAGGGATCGGTCGTGCCGTCGCCGGTCGTCGTCGCCGACCGCCAGACGACCTTCCCGGACCCATCGGGGTCGTCCTGATGGGACTTCACCCGCACGGTCGCGCCCTCGAGCGGCGTCGACCCGTCCTGGTACGTCACCGTCGGCGAGAGCTCGACCGGGTTCTCGACGGTGATCGTCTTCGAGACCGAACTCGGATCACTGAACCACGAGTCGTCCGAGGACAACGTGAACGGACCGACCGAGCCCGCCAGCTGGTCGTGGATGTACGCGTTGATCGTGTAGTCGTGTCCCGTCGGGAGGTTCGAGAACATATGCTCGAGGTCGACGGACGGATAGTTCTCGACGGTCTCGTAGTGCTGGCCGTCCTGGTATATCACCAGCGCGTTCACCTCCCCCGCCTGATTCCCGTTCTCGTGAACGACGTCGATCGTTATCTCGCCACTGTCGGCCGCCATCGCGGAAAGCGGCGTCGTCGCCAACGCGACGACCAGAAATACGACAGTCAGAACCGGTACGACCGACCGCAACGAAGTGGATGGTGCTCGTGTCATTTCCATTTGGCCCCGCATTCCGAGGACGCCCCAACGTGTCGTCCCCCTGAAGACACGCGTCCTGTTGAAAGGCCTATCATTTATCTGCTGTGGCCTTCGGACGTCCGAGTCGGCAGGACCGTTCACAAAGAGGATCCTTGAATCGTGCGAACTGACGGCACTATCTAGTTAGTACATCCACAACTGGCAGGCCTTCAGTCAGCGCCTGGTGCAGTCGCTGGTGATTGTATTAGTGCGTGAACAGCACCAGCCATTCGCGGAGGCTCGCCCGACTACCAACCTCCGGATTGTAGAAGCGGTCGACCCGCATACAGGGTTTTTTCTATCTTTCTCGTGCGAAGGCGCGAGGACTCCCGACCACCGTTGGGATATTGTGGTTTACGACGTGACCCGTTGTCGAGGTGTGAACGCACCCGTTTCCTTGTCAAAAAGGAACGTCGATAGCTGTGCCAACCAGCAGGTACTCCTATTGCCGCCATCCGTAGCGAGACTCGGAGATGCTTTCTGCCGGATGTTCTCGGGACAGACGTTTTTAAGGGTCCAGATCATGCGTCTTAGATACTCATCACGGCTTCGATGGTTTTGACGGCAGCCTTGAACGCGAGTTCGCGGAACTGACCGAACCAGGTTCGTGCTCGCAACGTATCGCCGAGGCCTTGGTCCAGTAAGTGGATAACTGAATCGACGCCCGATCTGCGGTGGTACGTCTCCTCGTCGAGTCTCGCGCGGTCCATATAGAGACGAGAACTTGCGGTGCTTAAATATCGGTTTCACGGCCGCTTCGCGCAGTCTCGCCGTAACTCGTCCCAGTCGTATCCCTTGTCGGCGGTGAGCGTTTCGACCCGGCCAAGATTCCGGTTCAGCAGCTGTTGTTCGATCTGCGTGCAGCCCGGTCGTTTCAACGAACAATGTATATCTAGTATTATACTTGTGTTGCAGTCTGGCACTGTGTAGTTAGCGCAGATTGAGGAACGAGCAAGTCGTCGAGTGACTTGTCCATAGATACTCTCAGACCTAATCAGCGAGACGTATGGCGGAGAGTTAGAGGGATATTGGGAGCGCGACGGACAGCGACGGTGACGAGATGCTTCGCGTCTCGATCCACACCAGAATGCAGAGCGCTCTGGGGACGCCCGTCAGGGCGTTCGGCGTCCGCCACCAGCAGACAGGTTGTTCACTCGGAGAAACAGCTACGGTTCTCACGGAATTGGGCGTTGGACGTCCTCACAGAGTGGTCTGAAACTGGTTCGTCGGTTCGCTGATAGCGGCTTCGACCCGCCGACGGCTCGGTTGCCGTGGGTCGCCCTCGACGAAACCGACGGTAATGGCGGGCAGTCTTGGCAGTACGCTGCAATCGACGTCGAGATGAAGTTGATCCTCGACGTCGCGTTGTGTGGTCGCCTCGGCACCGGTCCAGCGACTGGATTCCTTCACGGTTTGACGGAGAAACCCGACTGTTCAGAGTCTGTGTTTGTCGTCGTCCAGTACGTCAATCGGACTGCCCTCGCTCGCTTGGGTGTGAGCGGTCGGGTGAACGACGTGGAGCAAGACCCATCGAGATGTGGTTTCATAGAATCGAGATGCGGGTCGACCGCTTGTACAACTCGTGGGTGAGCAGTCGATGGATCGACCGCGAATGACTTGTCCATTTCATGAACTACCATAGCCATCGGCGACCGCACCAAGCACTCGATGGGTACACGCCAGCTCCGGAGGTACTTAACTAGATAGTGCCGGTACAGCCTCCGTTCCATTGGCTGGATTCACGACGCCATCAGAATGTGCTTTTAATTTATAGGACACGGTAATACTAAGATTCTAGAGGTGTTTAGGAGGGCAGTATCTCTCCGTCGGGGACTGACTGGACTCCAAACTCCGGTGGGGCTCAACTGCCACAAAAGCGCCACGCTTCGAGTCGGCACATGGCGATCCTTCGACCGCTCCCTTCGAGATATCGGTAGTCAGGTCGTAACGATCGTTCCGTCGTCCCAGTCCTCGCTACGGTCGCCACTCGCAGTTCGAGGACGTGTCTCCGTCAGTGGGCCGTCCGTACTTTCGAGGCCGCGTCGCACGCCGCCGGATCAATCCACGTACGACGATGCGGAGTAGAAGACGACGAGACAGAGGATGCTACTCGTGCTCACCAGCAGGGCTGAGGCAACGCCGGCGAGCTGGAGTGATGGGCCGATACCAATCCGGGGGGAGGTAACGGTGATGACCCACCCGAAGTAGAGCGGAGTGACCGTCGCGGCGAACCGTCCGATCGACTCGCTGACGCCGACAAGACCGCCGCGGAGGGACTTCGTTGTGATGCCAGTAATCAGACTCCGGTAGAGCGAGAGCGTGACCCCGAATCCGACGCCGGTGACGACGATACCGACCGCGGCGACGAAGATGGTCGGCGCAAGGAGGAACGTGGCGAAGCCGACCCCGAGGCAGACGTTCGCGCCGACGAGCGGGAGGAATCGACTGTCGAAGGTGTCGGCGATCCGTCCCGCTTGACTGGCGGCGAGGGCGTACGAGACGCTGGCGATGGTGACGAGAATCCCCGCCTGGGTCGGCGTGCCGTCGAAGAGACGGACGACGATGATGGAATTGTACGTGAGGAATCCGATCCAGATGACGACCGGGAGGCCACGGGCGACGACTAACGCAAGGACGTATGGCTGTCGGAGTACTGACCTGAGGGTGTCCGGCTCGGAGCCGTCCGCCGCCACTTCGTCCCGTGGAGCCGATTCGTCGCCGCCCTCTGGTTCGTCGAACCACGCGTAGCAGACGACAGCGATCGGGAACGCCAGCGCATAGAATAGGAATGGATAGTACCAGGCAATCGTGACGAGCGCGCCGGAGAGCAACGGGACAGCTGCCTGGGTCAGGCCCGACCCCGTGAACCGGAGGCCTTGTGCGGTCGCCTCGAGCGAGCCCTCGTAGATGTCGCCGATGGAGGTAATGATGATGGGCGTCAAACCGGCGTACGCGATTCCCTGGACGAATCGAAGCCCGAGGACAATCTGGAAGTCCGTCGTGAAGACGATGAGCGTCCCGGCGAGCCCGTACCCGAGGATTGCGGTGACGAGGATCGGCTTCCGACCGTATCGGTCCGCGAGCACGCCGACGAGGGGGATCATCACGATCGGTGGTGCGGTGAAGAACGAGATGACGAGCCCGATCGTCGCTGGCGTCGCCCCGAACGGTTCGATGAGCGAGTCGAGGATGGGCGAGATGAGTGCCGTGCCGAGGGGGCCGATGACGTTCGCCAGCAGCAACGCCTGGAAGTTGCGTCTCCGGAGGACGTTGGCGTCGTCGCCGAATAACCAGCTGAGTACAGCCACGGCGTTACGAGTGCTGCGGTCGGGCGACAGACTCGGGCCTCACGCTCGGAAGTGTGGGAACGTACGGCGCAGCGAATACCGTCTGGTCGTCCATCACTCGCTCGATTCGTGGGCGTGTTCGGCCGCTAGTTTCCCGAAAACGGCGGCGTTCGTCAGCCCAGTGCCGCCCGGATAGTTGTTGTAGAACAGTCCGCCGGTGCTGTTCCCAGCGCCGTAGAGCCCCGAGATGACGTGCCCGCGGCTGTCCTTCACTTCGCCGCTGCTGGTGATCTCGACGCCGCCGAACCCGAACGTGATGCCGCCCGTCACTGCGTACGCGTAGAATGGCGGTTCGTCGACGGGGAGCGCCCAGTTGCTCTTCGGCGGGTCGAGCTGGGCGTCGTTGCCGTCCAGGACCTCCGGGTCGAACTCGCCGGGGTCGCAGGCGTCGTTGAACGCCGACACCGTCTGCTCCGCGGTACTCTCGTCGATGTCGAGTTCGGCGAGGAGGTCGGGGACGGTATCAGCGATTACTGGGTCGGATGGGCCCGTGGCCCGCACGAGGTCGTGGACCTTGGAATCGACTACGATGTACGCGACGTGCTCGGGTTCCTCGAAGATCAGGCGACCGAACTTCGCGTACGTGTGGGCGCGAGCGTCCTCGCCCTCGTCGACGAACCGTTCGCCGTTCTTGTTGAGTATGAGCCCGTACTGGTAGCCGTCGACGCGGTTCGCACCGCCGCCGAACGCGGGCGAGGCAGCGTCGATGATCGCCATGTGCGCGCCACTCCACTGGCCGACGGCGTTCGCGCCCGCGTCGACCGCCATATCGATACCCTCACCGGTGTTGAACGGACTACCTCGGACCTTCATCTCCTCGAAGCCGGCGCCGATGTACTTCGCGCGCTTCTCCTCGCTGGACTCGTACCCACCGGTGGCGAGGACCGCGGCCTCGCACTCGAACCGGACGAATCGGTCGTCCACGACCGCGGTCACGGCCTCGACCGAGTGGTCGTCGGCGAGATCCAGGTCGCGAGCTTCGGCCTCGTAGTGTATCTCCCCCCCGAGGTCTTCGATCGTCGTCACGAGATGTTCGATGAGTTCGGGGCTGTCGAACCACGTGCGCCCGGCGACGTACCCGACGGCGAGCGGTTCCATGTCCCACTCGACGCCGTGGGACGTCAACCACTCGATGGTCGGCCCGGCATTCTCGACGACGGTCCTGGCCAACTCGGGGTCTGCCGACCCGTCGGTACGCGCCATGATGTCGTCGTAGAAGTCCTGCTCAGTGTAGTCGGGGACGGCGAACTCGTACCCCCACTCGGAGAGGTCCGTACTCGCGGACGGTGCACGGAACGATTCGCTGTAGCGCGTCTGACCGCCGCGCTCGGCCTTCGGTGCTTTCTCGAGGATCGTGACGTCCATCCCGAGCTCGGCGCCCCGGAGTCCGGCCGAGAGGCCGGCGATACCGCAGCCTATGACGACGAGGTCTGAGCGACGTGTCTCCATCTATACACGGCTACTCAGCACCGACGTTCTTAAATCTATGTCTCTACGAAATCGATAGCGGTGACTCCGACGCTGCCTCGACGTGCGTAGGTCCTCGCTGGCAGGTCCGCGGGCGGCGTGCAGTGGGCGACATGTTCTTGACGCGGGTCCACGATTTGGAGGTATGGGTACCATCGACGGGTCTGCAGACCCGCATCTCGAAGTGGAGGTTCGGACGTACGGCGACGGGACCGCTCTCGACGTGTCGCTCGCCCGCCCCGAGAAACTGAACTCGCTCCCGGCGTCGTCGGCAGGGGCCCTCGTCGCGGTCCTCGAGGCCGTCTCGGAGGGCGAGTACGACGCCGTCGTCGTCCGCGGGGCCGGCGACCAGTTCTGTGCGGGCGCCGACATCGAGGAGCTCAGGGACGAGATCGTCTCGGGGAACCCGGTCGACCAGACGCGCGTCCACGACGTCGTGGACGCGATCAGGTCGTGCCCGGTACCGGTCGTCACCGAAGTGACTGGGATCGCGTTTGGCCTCGGGTTCCTGGTCTGCATGGCCGCCGACGTCGTCGTCGCAGGCGAGGACGCGACGTTCGGGATGAAGGAGGTCACGCTCGGAATTCCGATCGCGGGCTGGGCGTCCGTACTGCTCCCCGAGATCGTCGGCGACCGTCGCGCACGCGACTGGCTGCTGACCGGTCGTTCCGTCGATTGCGAGACGGCAGTCGAAGCCGGATTCGTCACCGTCGCCGCACCGAAATCGGAGCTGGCGGAGCGAACCGGCGACTACGTCGACCGACTCGCAGCGAGCAGTTCCAGAGCTGTTGGCGTCCTCAAGGACAGGCTGTCGTTCCCCGTCGACGACGCCGAGAGGGAACGCATCCGCGTTGACGAGACCGAGGCCCTGGCGTCGGCGTACGAGACCGGGGGCGTCCTCGAACGGATCGACGCCGTGCTCGACGACTGAACCGAACGATCGAAAAAGGCGAGCCGTCTCGAGCGGAAGTGCTCGAGGCGACAGTTCAGACCGAACGACTGTTCGGGAGGATACCCATGGTCTTCAGGCGATTGATGATGCCATCGGGGATGAAGAGGATGACAGCCATCAGGCAGAGCCCGTACAGGACGAGGAAGATGTCCGGGTAGTTCAGCCAGAGCACCTCCTCGAGGGGCACCAGGATGATGATGCCCAGCACCGGCCCCCACACGGTCCCGCGGCCGCCGAGGATGGCGGCGAGGATGACGGTGAGGATGATCTGGTGATTGAACGGAGTCTCCGGGTACATGAACCCGAGCGTGAGCACGTACATCCCGCCGATGATGCCCATGACGATCGAGATGAGGACGAACGCCGTGAGCTTGTACCGGAGCGGGTTCACGCCCAACGAGACGAGCGCCTCTTCGTCCTCGCGTATCGCCATCATCCGCAGTCCGAACTTCGAGGTCGCAAGCTCGTACGTGAGCGCGATCGTGAAGAGTGCGAGGAGGCCGAACCCGAGGAAGGTGATCTCGCTGGACACGGGCGAGACGGTGATTCCGCTCGCACCGCCGAGGTGTCCCGTCACTCCGTCCTCGACGAAGATCGCTTCGCGCGTCCCTTCGACGATGAGGAGCGTCCCGATGGCGAAGTAGATACCCGAGATACGGAGGAGGATGTAGCCGATGACGGCCGAGATCCCCAGCGAGATGAGTGCCGCCGCGAGCAGGCCGACGGGCCAGGACACGGCGAACGCGTTCATCACGCCAGCAGTAGCGTACGCTCCTACCCCGAAGAATATCGTCACGCCGAACAGGACGTAGCCGCTGTACCCCGAGAGGAAGTTCCAGAGGCACGCCAGCCCGACGTACATGAACAGGATGTACAGGAACTCGTGGAGGTACGCGCCGACGACGAACATCGACGTGACGATGGCGAGCGCGAGCACGCCGAGGACGGGATAGAAGTACTTTCTGTATTCCTTCGACCCAGTGACGAGGAACTGCCGCCAGAGCGACTCCTCGGTGATCTTCGACCAGTCGGCGTCAGCCGACCCGGTGTCGGTACGGCTACCTGCCGTGCTGCTGTCCACGTGTTCTTTACTCATGCTCTCACCTGGTCACCGAACAGTCCGTTCGGCGTGACCAAGAGGACGGCGACCGCGCCGAACAGCAACACCATGAACGCGGTCGTCGAGCCGACGTAGTACGTGATGACCATCTGTAACGTCGCGATGATGACTGCGCTGACGGCTGCGCCGCGGAGGCTTCCGAGGCCACCGAGCGCGACGATGATGAACGAGAACACGAGGAGTTTCTGTCCACCTATCGGCGAGATCTGGTACGGGAGCAGGTACAATACGCCCCCGATGCCCGCCAGAACGCTCGCGATACCGAACGTGATCGACCGCACGTAGGGGACGTTGATCCCGGACGCCTCCGCGAGGTCGGGGACCTGCGCCGTCGCCCGGATGGCCCGACCCGTCTCTGAGCGCTGAAGGAACACGTACAGCGAGGCTGCGCCGATGTACCCGCCGACGCCCGCGACCACGTTCGCGAATCCGACGTTGATGGGAATCGAAGTGTCGAACGCGTTGATGAACTTCGGCGAGTTCCCGAAGTGGAGGGTCAACAGGGCTTCGATGACCACGGCGAACCCGAACGTGAACAGGAGACTGTTCATGTGGAGGTCGAACTTCAGGCGCTCCAGGAGCTGGGCCTGAAGGAGGTAACCGAGGGCGAACATCACCGGGACGACGACGACGATGCTCACGAGTGGGTTCATGGCGAACTCCTGGGTGAAGGCGAAGGCCATGAAGCCACCGATCATGATCATCCCACCATGCGCCATGTTGACAATGTCCATCACCCCGAAGATCAGCGTCAGGCCCAGCGAGATGAGCGTGTACACGCCACCGAGCGTCAGGCTGAGAACGACCAACGTCAGGAGCGTGTCAACGAACGCCATGGGTGGTGTCAAATTGGCTGTGCTTGGGTATGTGCTGTACACGGAAGACCCGACCCTCTCGACAAGTGGTCGGTCTCTCTTGTGAGGTGAGGTTCGTCATGCGCAACTCGTTAACCGTTTGTATGGCATGACAACACACCCCTTATAACTACCGGTGAGGCGGGTTTCGCGGAACGCCCGTTTACTGTCGCTTCCCGGCGTCACCACGTTCGTAGGGCAGAAAGTTGACGCCGGTGTAGTACGGGCCGCCCATGCGGCCGACGGAGTCGATCTCTCTCGAATCGATCTTTCCATTCACGCAGACGTCGTCGTCGACGGAGATGTAGTCGACGATGCCGAGGACGAGCGTCGACCCGGGTACGGAGACGTCGTCGTGGAACGAGCACTCCAACACGGCCTGGGCGTCCGCGACTCGCGACACGTCGACGGTCTCCGCGGGCTCCTTCTCGATGCCGGCGAACTCGAACTCGTCGACGTTCGGCTCGACCGTCTCACCGGTCAGGTCCATAGCTTCCAGCTGGTCTTCGGTCACCATGTTCACGACGAACTCGCCGGTCTCGAGGACGTTCGCGGGCGTGTCCTTCAGTTCACCACCGTCGCGGTCGACGGGAGAGAACATCACCATCGGCGGATGCGTCGAGATGGCGTTGAAGTAACTGAAGGGCGCAAGGTTCTCCTCGCCGTCGGCGCTCTTCGAGCTTATCCAGCCGATTGGTCGCGGGGCGACGATCGTGGTCAGAGTTCGATGTATCGAACTCTCGTCGGCCACCGACAGATCGATATCCATAGGTACTCATCGCAGGTGCGCATTATAGTCCTGTCGTCGCACCCGGTGCGAGTACCGCGAGTGGTAGCCGCCGTGGAACGTCCATGGCGGGTACGCGACGGGTCGGCGGGGAAAACGATTATACTCGTCCGTGTGAGATTCCCCCTATGGCTAATTGGCCGGACAGTACGCTCTACGAGGGCTTCTCTGACGTGGCAGACGAGTACGCCGACGATATCGCGCTCCGCTTCGACTCGGAGACGACGACGTACAGCGAGTTGCGAGCCGACAGCGTCGCACTCGCGAGGGGGCTCAGCGACCTGGGTGTCAGCGAGGGCGAGACGATCGCGGTCTGGCTGGCGAACCGCCCGTCGTGGATCACCGCCCAGCTCGCGGCGTCGTTCCTCGGGGCGAGTATCGTCGCAGTGAACACGCGGTATCGAACGCACGAGCTAGAGTACATGCTCGACGATTCGGATGCGACGACGATCATCCTTGAGGACGAGTTCCTTGGGAAGGACTACCTCGGGATGCTGGCGGAGGTCGTCCCGGAGATCGACGGTTCCGCTCCGTCCGAGATCGAGTCGCCCGACCTCCCCGCGCTCGAACACGTCGTGTCGGTGTCGGGCGGGTCGGAGTACGAGGCAGTCAGGTCACTGGACGACGTCGTCGAACGTGGCCGGGACGCGTCGTCCCCGTCGGAGCCCGCGTCGACGCCGGAGGCGTCCGCCTGCGTGTTCTACACGAGCGGGACGACGGGGGAACCGAAGGGCTGCCTCCAGCCTAACGTCGGGCTCCTCAATCACTGCCATCAGGCCGGCGTGCACCTCGGGGTCACGAACGACGACGTGGCGCTGGGCGCACTCCCGTTCTGTGGCGTCTTCGGGTACGGTACGCTCTTCGCAGCGCTATTGCACGGCGCGACCGTCGTCCCGCAGACGCACTTCGACGCGGGCACCGCCATCGGCCTCATCGAGGACCACGACGTCACGTACCTCTCGGCGATCGAACTCATCGCGTCGCGCATCGTCGACCACGACGACTTCGAACCACAACGCGTCTCCAGCCTGGAACGCGGTGCGATAACGTTCCACACGCCGGACCCGGAGGTCATCGGTGACCTCGAGGAGGCGCTCGGGTTCCCGATCGTCCAGCCGTACGGGCTCTCGGAGGCGAACAGCCAAGTGTTCGTTGGCGACCCGAGCGATTCGTTCGAGCAGCGCGTGAAGGTCGGTGGCCCGATGATCCACCCCGAGGAGGAGGTCGAGATCGTCGACCTCTCGACCGGCGAACCCGTGCCCGACGGCGAACCGGGCGAGATCTGTCTGCGCGGACTCAACGTGATGTCGGGCTACCTCGGGAAGCCGGAGGCGACCGAGGAGGCACTCGACGCGGACGGCTGGCTCCACACGGGCGACATCGGTGTCATCGACCCCGAGACGGGCTACGTGTACTTCCGGTCGCGGATCGACGATGCACTCAAGATCCGGGGGTTCCTCGTCGATCCGTCCGAGATCGACCGCGTACTCATGCGAAACGCTGGCGTCGAGGAGGCCGCGGTCGTCGGCGCCGAGCACGACCAGCACGGCACCCTTCCGGTCGCGTTCGTGGTCCGTTCGGACGAGTCGGTCACCGAGGACGCGTTGCTCGAGTACTGCGCGGATAGCATCGCGGACTACAAGGTCCCGCACATTGTCGAGTTCATGGACGAACTCCCCCGGACGACCGGACCGCACACGCCGAAGGTCGAGAAACACAAGCTCCGCGACCGCGCCAAGGACTTGCTCGGCTGAACGGGCACGGTCCCGATGACTCCTTGTCCGAGTGCATCCGTCCGATTGCTATCCGTCCGATTCGCCGTCAGTCACGGGAACGAACACTGGAATCGCGACGTCCGGTTCCTCGGTATCGACGAACGTCACCTCGACCCTGGTGCCGACGGCCACGTCGTCAGGGTCGGCGTGAACGTTCGTCATCATCCTGACGCCCTCGTCGAGTTCGACGTACGCGACGACGAGCGGGAGGTCGTCCTCCGGCCAGCCGCTGATCGTCCGCGTCACCGAGTACGAGTAGACCTCGCCCTCGCCCGTCGCCGACCGACCCGTTACGTCGTCGCTGAAGCAGTCGGGGCAGAGCGCTCGCGGATAGTAGTAGACGAGCCCGCAGTTCTGGCACTCGCTGAGGCTGAGGTCGCCGTCGGCGGCGGACGCCCAGAACTCGCGGGTTTCGGGGGTCACGTCGGGTACGGGGCGTGGCTCCCACGTCATCGGTCTTCCCTCCCGAAGACGACGGTGGCGGCAGCGTGACGCGTCGCGATGGACCCACCGGTTGCGTGTGCGATCGCGACGTCAGCGTCCACCTGCACCGGCTCGTTCGCTTCACCCCGGAGCTGTCGAACCGCCTCGATCATCTTCGTCATGCCGCCTCGGTTGCCCGGGTGGTTCGAGCACAGTCCGCCGCCGTCGGTATTGAACGGGAGCTCGCCGTCCGGTGCCTGCAACGCACCGTCCTCGACGAACTCGCCGCCTTCGCCCTTCTCGCAGAAGCCGAGGTCCTCGATTGTCTCCAGGACGGTGATCGTGAACGAGTCGTAGAGCGACGCGTAGTCGACGTCCGCCGGTTCGATGCCCGCCTCGTCGAACGCGCGAGCGCCCGAGCGTTCGGCGGCCGTCCGCGTGATGTCGATCCGACCGGCCTGGTGATGTCCGGCTGCCTCGCCACACCCGAGGACTTCGACGCATTCGCGCTCGAGGTCCTCGCGGACGTCCTCCGACACGAGTACGAGCGCGCCACCGCCGTCAGTGATCACGCAGCAGTCCAGTAGATGAAGGGGATCGGCGACGACGCGGGACTCCACGACGTCCTCGACGGTCACCGGGTCCTGGTAGAGCGCGTTCGGATTGTGCTGTGCGTGCGTCGACGCCGCGACCCGTATCTCGGCGAGCTGTTCGGGCGTCGTCCCGTACTCGTGCATGTGGCGGCGCGCGGCCATCCCGTACATCGCGATGTTCGTCACGCCGTAGATTCGCTCGAAGCTGTCCTGCATCGAGCGCAACGGACGACTCCCCGACCCAGTGGCCTGGTTGCGCGATCGCGGCCGGCCGGCGAGGGTGACGAGCGCGACGTCGCAGCGCCCGTCGCGGATCGCGGAGACGGCGTGCGCGACGTGGCTGACGTAGGACGCACCGCCGTGGTCCGTCCCGTCCATGTACGAGACGTCGAGTCCGAGGTAGTCCGCCATGAGCAACGTCGGCTTCCCGTCCTCGTACTCCGGGACGCCAGACGTGAAGTAGCCATTCACGTCGTCCTTGGAGAGGCCCGCGTCCGCGAGCGCGTGCTTGGCGCACTCGCCGTGTAACTGCATGGTCGACGACTCCGGCGCCTCACGCGTCGGATGCTCGAAGGCGCCCGCGACGTACACCGGCTCTTCAGACATGTCTCACCAGTATCGAACGTGGAGAGATATACGTTTGGGTGACTCACACACGCGTCCAGGTATCCCCACGACGCTCACTACGTCGGGGGCTGTCGTCTCGCCCCGAGTCCGCTCGGAACTCGTTCTGGGTCGGGCGGCGGCCGGACCGCTGCGTCGAGCGTACCTGTTCCAATTGTGATTTGAACCAGAATACTTATCCGAATATCCGGGGTGGTAATCGTATGCGCTTCCGGTTAACGGACGAACAGCGGATGATAAAGAATCTAGCGGCCGAGCTCGCTGAGACCGAGTTCAGCGACGACGCCTTCACCTGGGAAACCGAGTTCCCCGAGGCGAACAAGGACGTGCTCGCGGAGCAGGGCTTGCTCGGCATCGCACTGCCCGAGGAGTACGGCGGTGGCGGGTACGACGTCATCGAGGTCCTGCTCGCGCAGGAAGCGGTTGGTCGCGTCTGCCCCGACACCGCGCACGTCCTCTCGCGGTCCTCGATGGGTCCGCCGCGCGTAATCGCGACGCTCGGGAACGACTACCTGAAGGAGAAGTACCTCCAGGACGTCTGCGACGGCGAGATGATAATGTCGGTCGCCATCTCGGAGTCGGAGGCCGGGACGGACGCGGCAGCGATGTCGACGACCGTCGAGCGGGCGGACGACGGTATCCTATTGAACGGGACGAAGCAATGGGTGACGAAGGCCGACGTCTGCGGCGCGTTCCTCGTCTACGCCAAGTTCCCGGACGGGAACATCGGTGCCGTGGTCGTGGACGCTGACACGCCCGGGTTCTCGCTCGGACAGGCCTACACGAACATGGCGGGCCACGAGCAGTACGAACTGGAGTTCGACGACTGCGAGCTCCCCGAGGAGCAGATCCTCGCGGAGGGCAAGGAGTCGTTCAAGAACCTCCTCATCGAGTTCAACGTCGAACGAACTCACAACGCGATGATGTGCGTCGCTTGCGGACTCAACGCGTTCGACAAGGCGATGGCATACGCGAAGGACCGTGAGCAGTTCGGCGAGCAGATCTCGGAGTTCCAGGGCATCGAGTGGAAGTTCGCTGACATGGCGATGAAGTTGGAAGCCGCACGGTTACTGATCTATCGTGCGGCCGTGAATGCGATCGACAGCCCCCCGTCGCGACTGGAGACGTCGCTCGCGAAGGTCGTGGCGAACGAGTTCGGCGACGAGGTCGTCGACGAGGCGCTCCAGGTCCAGGGTGCGATGGGGTACATGAAGGAGAGTCCGGTCGAGTACCTCTATCGGTGGGTGCGCGGCTGGCGTATCGCCGGCGGGACGACCGAGATTCAACGGAACATGATCGCTCGCGATCTGAAGAAGCACGGTCTCGACTGACCACCCCATCGTTCCACATCATCGAACGGTTCCGTCGCAGGTTAGCGCCCTATTATCGGCGCTTCGTTTCCAACGTACTAGTGGTGCGTCCACCGTGCCGACAGCCCAGACGAACCGTCGACGTCCACGGGCGCTCGTGGTCGGAGCCGGCTTGGAGTGGCGGACATCGGGTCGCGACGACGCGGGGTATGGTGGGTTGCTCGGCGGTTGCCAGTTCGTCGCGTACGGTTTCTCTTTTACCGACTAGCCGGATCGTTCGATTATTCGGAACGTAGGCGCGGGTGCACGATCGGTCGACCTCCCCAGGATAGCGGGTTTCGAATGGTACCGACCAGGCCCAGTTACACCGGTATTGGTGTAACACAGTCGGAGTCAGTCTCGCAAAAACACCGTGTTTCTCGGGACCACACCACATCCTTCGTCCCACATCATCGAACAGAATCAGTTGTGGGTGAGGTTGATCTCGATCTCGTTGATCGTCCCAAGGAGCTGCTCCGATAGCTCCGACCGCAGACGACTGTCCTTCATAATGTTCGAGGCGGCAGCGACGCTCACCGACCCCAGAACGTTCCCGTCCTTGTCCCGGATCGGTGCTCCGACACCCGTAAGTCCCCACACCGACTCGCCCTGGTTGAACGCGACCCCTCGGTCGCGGATCTCAGACAGCTCCTCGAAGAGTTCGTCGCGCTCCGTAATCGTCTCGGACGTCGCCTCCGGCAAGCCCACCCGCTCGATTATCTCGTCGACTCGACGCTCCGGGAGGTGCGCGAGGATTGCCTTCCCAGCCGCACTCTGATGCAGGTACGTCCGCTGCCCGATGTACGCGTTCGTCTGGAGTTTGTCGTTGTAGTCCGAGACGTACAGCCTGACACCGCGACCTTGCTGTTCCACCATGCACCACACCTTCTGCTCTATCGACGCGGAGAGTTCGTCCACCTTCGGTTTCGCGACCTGGTAGACCCTGCTCGAGTTCCGCGTCGCCATCCCGAAATCGAGGAACCGGAGTCCGAGCCGGTAGGTTCCGTCGTCGTTGACGACGAATCCGTGCTCCTCCAGCGTCGACAGGTGGTTGTGGATCGTGCTCTTCGCCATCCCGAGTTCGTCCGCGAGCGCCGTCACCCCCAGTCCCTCCTCGTGATCCTTCAGCACCTCGCTGATGCCGATGAGCGTTTGCGTGGATTTGATTCCCATGCTATCACCTTGAATCCCCACCTATAAATTTGGTTCGATAATCTGGAACGGGGATGGGTGCGTTGGGCAGGGTGGCCGCCTTCCCTCGGGCGGTTCCCCCATGCGTGAGTTATATGTTGGTGTATCGCATGTGGTTAGTCACATGGACCCGCCGTTGAAAGACGTACGCATACTTGATCTCGGGCAAATCTACCAGGGTGGCTATTGCGGGATGGTGCTTGCGTACCTCGGCGCAGACGTCGTGAAGGTCGAACCGCCATGGGGAGAGAACGTCCGCACGCGGACCGAGGACGGCAAACCCCCCCAGTACCAGTACCTCAACCCGAACAAGCGCGGAATCACGATCAACCTCAAGTCTGAACGCGGGAAGGGGCTCCTCAAAGAACTCGCCGCGGAAGCCGACGTCATCTTCGAGAATTACGCGACAGGGAAGATGGACGAACTCGGCGTCGGATACGAGACACTCGAGGAGATCAACCCTGAACTCATCTACGCGCACGGGTCGGGGTACGGCGACACCGGACCGTACGCGGAGTATCCCGCGATGGACCTGACCGTACAGGCGATGAGCGGCATCATGAGCACGACCGGGTTTCCCGAACAACCACCCGTGAAGGCGGGGCCCGCCGTCGCCGACTTCTTCGGCGCCATCCACCTCGTCGCCGGAATCGTGAGCGCCCTGTTCCAGCGCGAACGGACGGGCTCCGGCCAGTACGTCGAAGTCGGGATGTTCGATACCATCTACCCCACGCTGGCCTCGCCCGTCGCCTCCTGGGTGTCAGAGACCGAGACGCCGCCGCGGACCGGGAATCAGCACTCCGGGCTCTCCATCGCGCCCTACAACGCCTACGAAGTCGACGACGGTCACGTGACCATCATCTGCATCGCCGAACGACACTGGGAGTCGCTCGCGCGACTGATGGGGCACAAGGACCTCCTGGGCGTCGACCGCCTCTCTTCGAAGGCTAAGCGCGCCGAGCACATCGGCGAAGTCGACGGCTACATCAAGGAGTGGCTGGACGGCATGGAGAAGGACGAGGTGACCGAGCGCCTCCGCGAGGCCGGCGTTCCGTGCGCGCCCGTTCGGACCATCGAGGAGATCGTCGCCGACGACCACCTCGAAGAGCGCGGGATGCTGAATCACCTCCCCAACCAGTCCGACGGTCGCTCAGAGGTCCCGGTCCCGGGCCTCCCCATCAAGTTCTCCGGCTCGGAGCAGCCCGACGTCGAATCCGCACCACTCCTCAGCGAACACACCGAGGAGGTGCTTGCAGACCTCCTCGACTACGACGACGAACTGATCGACGCACTGGACGAGGAGGGCGTCATCTGATGACCTTCACCGGACGACGCCACGACGCCCCCTTCGACGGTCCATCGTCACGCTCTCGCTAAGACGATGCCCGAGAGATCACTGAGCGAGCTCGAGGCACTGGTCGGGGAATCCCACGAGACGGTGTCGGGATTCACCGTCGAAGCGGGGAAGGTCGACGAGTTCGCACGTGCAATCCACGACCCGCATCCGTTGTACGTGGACGCGGACGAAGCCGTCGCGGCAGGCCACCCCGCGGTCGTGGCACCGCCGACGTTCACGCGCGTCGCCTACTTCCCACGATATCGAGTCGACGATGCGACGAGCGACTTCGGGTTCGACCTGGGCTTCGCCCAGTCACGGACCGTTCACGGAGAACAGACGTACACGTTCGAGCGACCGGTCTACGCCGGCGATACCCTCGACGGTCGAACGCAACTGGTCGACGTCAGTCTCCGGACGCGCGACGACGACGCCGACCTCGTCATGGCGACCCTCGAGACGACGTATCGAACGGAGAGCGATGAACTCGTCGTCACCGAACGACGAACCCGCATCGAGAAAGGAGAGACGGACGACACCGACCCGGGACCGTCGGGACGCGCGAACGATTCGAGCGGGTTCGTCGAACCCACGGGCAGACCACGGGACGACGGAGACGGCGATGCCGCCACGCTACGCGTCCCGCAGATGTCCCAGATCGACTTCGTCAAGTACGCGGGGGCGAGCGGCGACTTCAACCCGCTACACGTCAACGAGTCGGCCGCCCACGATGCCGGCTCGCGCTCGGTGTTCGCACAGGGAATGCTACTCGCGGGAATCGCGAGCCGGTTCGCCCGCCGGTTCGTCCCGCTCGCGGAGTTACGCTGCTTCCGGACGCGGTTCGAGGCTCGCGTCTGGCCCGGAGATCGGCTCGAGGTCGCTGGCGTCCCAACCGACGACGGCGTTCGATTCGAGATGCAGAACCAACACGGAACGACAGTCCTGACGGGCGACGCGACCGCTCACTCCCCTTCGTCCGAGTGACGACCCAGGATTCGACAGACGCCGAAGCCACGGCGACACCATCGGACCGTTACTCCAGATGTCACCGAATCGATTAGCGAACGTGACCGTGGCTCGCCAGAGGAGTGCGAGCGACTGGTCGGAGCGTAGACGGCGTGAAAACGTGACTGCTGACGAGCGAATCGGGAACGCCGTTACCAGTTCTGCTTGGGGAACTGGAAGTCGGCCTGCTTGAACTTCTCGGGGTAGACGTAGGGGCGATTGAAGGTGTCGCCCTCCACCTGCCATTGGGCGAGGTTCCACTCCACGCCGGTCTGGCCCCCGTTCTCGTTCCAGGATTCGGTCCCGATGACCGTCTCGGGCGTCGCATCGGCGTACCAGTTCTTCAACTTCTCGCTGTCGTTGAAGTCGTTCCCGAGGTCCTCGACCGCCGCCTTGTAGACCTCGAGCGTCGCCCACGCGAGCGCCGTCTGGTACGTCGGCTCTTCGCCTTCGGGCGCGTGCTTCGGGAAGTACTCGAGGAGCTGGTCGTTCGACCCGGCGGACAGCGACGAGTTCCAGATGCTCGGGAAGCAGAGCTTGTCGACCGTATCTGAGCCGATGTCCTTCGCGATGGAAAGCGGAAGGGTCTGGAACGCACCGTACTTCGGCTGCCAGTTCGACGACGAGATCGCGTCGATCGTCGCCTGCGAGTGCTCGCCGTACCCCGACTGGATCAGGGCTTCGGCGCCGTTGTTCTGGGCCTTGGATACGAGCGCCGAGAAGTCGCGGGTGTCGCGCGGATGCCGGTCGTTGACGACGACTTCGAGACCGTGGTCCGGTGCGGCCTCCACGAACGTCTCTAGCGAGAGGTCCACCCAGGACATCTCGGGGCCCCAGACGGCCACCTTGTCGACGTTCCCCTCGAGGAGGGACGCGTCCCCCAGCCGCGTAATCTTCTGGCTCGTCTGGAACAGGTACGAGAACTCCTCGTGGAGCGGGTTGTTCGCGGAGACGCTGGACATCAGTACCATCTGGCTGCGGTCCGCCTGGGACGCCGCAGCCTGTACGAGCGAAGAGCCGTACGCCTGCACCATCGCACCGAACTTGTCGTCGCTCGCGAACCGCGTCGCGATCCGTCCCGCGCGGGATTCCTGGGACTGGTCGTCTCGTAGGTCTAACTGTAGTTCGTGCATGCCGTCGTCAGACTCGATGCCGCCGAGACCGTTGTTCACCCAGTCCTGGAAGCCGAGGTAGCCGCCCTCGAGAAGCGTCGATATCGAACTGAAGGATCCGGACAACGGGAGCGAGACACCGATGTGGATGGGCTCCGCGTTGTCCGAGGAGCCACCCCCACCGTCGCCGCCGTCAGTCGTGTCGCTGCCACCGTCGCCACCGTCGCCACCGTCGCCGCCATCGCCGCCATCGCCGCCATCGCTACCATCGCCGCCGGAGAGGCAGCCAGCCAGGCCGACGGTGGCCAACCCGGATGCCTGCAGGATTCGCCGTCTACGGGTACTATGCACTATCCTATCGGATGAGGGGCTGTCATCTGCCATACGGTACGCTATGCTAGAACTACACAAGCATAAAGGTACCTCTAGGAAGAAACCCGTAAATGTGCACAGAACGTTTATTCGGCGTCTTGCCGAGTTGATTCGCGACCCAATACTGTAGTTGCGTGGAGGCGTTATTGCAAGAAGTCGACGATCAGCTCGACCGTCTCCGACGGCCGCTCCATCATCGGATAATGGCCGGTCTCCGCCATCACCGCACTCTCGCAGTCCGGGATCGCATCGACCGTCTGGTCGAACAGCTCCTCAGCGATGTAGAAGTCGTCGGTACCGCGGACGACGAGCGTCGGACACGTCGCCTGCTCGGCGTCGGCGAGGACGTCGTGGTCGTGAGACGCCTGCAGGTCGTTCGTCGCCACCCGCTGGGACCCGCGATGCTGCCACTTCAGCTCCTCTCGGCGAGCCGGGTCGAGGCCGGAGTGCGTCGCATCGACCGTCGAGTAGTCGAGGATGTCCTGCCAGCCCGGGCACGCGTGCGGGTGCGAGAGCCGTCCGAGTGCCGCACTATCCGTCTTCGCCAATCCCTCGAACGCCACCACGCCGAGGAGGTCATCGCCGTGGTTCACGGCCATGTCGATGACGATCGAGCCACCGATGGAGCAGCCCGCCACCGCGAACTCGCCGAGTTCCAGTACGGACGCGAGCTCCCAGACGAACTCCCCGTAGTCGTGGAGCGCCGATATGGGCTCCCAGTCCACCGGATAGGACTTCCCGTGCCCGGGCATGTCCGGCACGACGACGTGGTACCCGGCCGCAGCGAGTTCCGGGGCGGCGTACTGCCACTGTCGCCCCTCCGACCCCGCCGTGTGCAACAAGACGATCGACGTATCGCTCTCGTCCCCGATCGTCTCGTAGTACGTCCGCGTGTCCCACACCTCTGCGTACCGTCCAGTCAGTGACTCAGGCATCGAGTTCCTCCGTCGGCTTCGGGAGGTACCGCATCATGAGTTCGGTCGCGTCCCGCATCCGGTTCGCTTCGAGTTTGTTCCCCGTGATCCGAAGACGGCCACGGCGCACCTGCTCCGTGAACGACGCTTCCTCCGCCGCGACCGTCGCCCACGCGTCGGGATCGCCGAGGACTCGGAACGTCGCACCGAAGAACGGAACGTACCGCTCGGTGTCGATGATGCGGCCACGGTAGAGCTTGAACCAGAGCGTTCGGTCGCCGACGTCGAACGCAACCGAGCCGTCGAACTGCTCGGACGCCGTCGCGAACCGATCGTCTTCGTTCGCGCGTTCCGTCACTGTCGATCGCCAGTGGTCGACATCCATACCTTGGGTAGTGAAGTTTCGTCGACCGATGATATAGTTATCGCCGATCCGGCGACCTCGCGTCAGTACGAGAACGTGGTTTCGTAGCCGGCCGCAGTGAGCGCCGCCTCGAGTCGCTCGTCGTCGGTAACGCCCTCCAGATAGAGTTCGGTACGGTCGACCGCCCCGGAGAGCTCGCCCTCGTCGAACGGACCCGAAGCCTCCAGCACGGCAGGGTCTTCGCCGTCGACGACCCGTTCGAGTGCGGTTCGAACCGCCTCGAACTCGGGTTCGTCGACGCTGATCCAGCCGGTCTCGTCGTCGACCTCGAATCCGAGCGGCACCGGGGCCTCCCACTCACCGAACCCGTGGCGTTTGACGTCTAGTAGCGAGACTCCGGTGTAGTGCGCACCGCCGAGACGGCCCACCGATCGGACCTTCGTCGCGTCCACCGTCTCGTTCGTCGTGATCCGCTCGTCGACGGAGATATGGCGGACCTCGCCGAAGACCAGGTCGCTGTCGTACACCTCCATCGTGTCGATGACGGAGCACTCGAGATTGGCGACGGCGTCGGCCACTCGTGGCGGTGCCACCGTCGACGACGGCGCGCGCTCGATGTCGAAGTAGTCGAACTCCGAGACGTCACCGAGTGGTGCGCTCGTGAGGTCCATCGCTTCGGCCAGATCCTCGGTGACGGCGTTGACGACGAATTCGCCCGACTCCACGGCGTTCCGGGGCGAGTCCTTCGACGTATCGTCCTCGTTGCGGGAAGCGGAGAACATCACGACCGGCGGGTAGGTGTTGACGAGCGTGAAGTAGCTGTACGGGGCGAGGTTGTCGCGGTCGTCGTTGCGAGTGCTGATCCACCCGATCGGTCGTGGCGTGACGAGACTGGTAACGATGTGATGCATCGCATGCTCGCGCTCGCGGGGGTCGAGTTCCATACGGGGTGTCCGTCCGATTTCGAGATAAGCGTACCGGGAGTCTTGAGACGAGCGGACCGGAGGACCGATTCCGGACCCCCTCTCGAACGCTAACGCGGCACAATATTTATACGCGATTGAGTGCAACGGTAGTTTATCAAATGGGACAATCGATTCTGAAAGTCCAGGGTCTCACCAAGAAGTTCTCCGGCATGGTCGCTGTCGACGACCTCGACCTGGAAGTCGAGCGCGGAGAGATCACGGGACTCATCGGACCGAACGGTGCAGGGAAGACGACGACGTTCAACCTGATCAGCGGAATGCTCGAACCCGATGCAGGCACGATCGAGTTCAATGGACACGACCTCACTGACGAACCACCGTACGAGATTCCGCGGTACGGGCTCGCGCGGACGTTCCAGAGCGCGAATATCTTCGCCGAGATGACCGTCCTCGAGAACCTCATGGTCGTCCCCTGCCCGGGCGACGTCGAGACAGAAGCCCACCGACTGCTGGAGTTCGTTCAGCTCGACGATCACAAGCACCTCTACGGGAGCGAACTCTCCGGCGGGCAGAAGATACTCCTCGGGCTCGCACGCGCGATGATGCTCCAACCCGTGATGATTATGCTCGACGAGCCGTTCGCCGGCGTCAACCCCGGCCTCGTCGACAACATCGCCGATCTCCTCGACGAACTCGTCGAGGAGCATGGCGTCACCGTGTTCATCATCAGCCACGAGATCGAGCAGATCTCGAGTTCCTGCGACGAGGTGATCGTGATGAGTAACGGCCAGCACCTCGTGAAGGACGTCCCCGAGCGCGTCAAACGAGACGAACGGGTCGTAGAGTCGTACCTGGGGGGGAGCGCCTGATGTCCGTCCTCAACGTCGAGGACGTTACGACGGGTTACACCGACGTCCCAGTGATCAAGGACGTCAGCCTCGAAATCGAGGACAACGAGATCGTCGGCGTCATCGGGCCGAACGGTGCCGGGAAGTCGACGGTCCTGAAGGTCATCATGGGTTATCTCTCCCCTTGGGAGGGCTCGATAACGTTCAAGGGGTCATCCATTGCCGGGGAACGGCCCTCGAACCTCATCAAGCAGGGCATCGGGTACGTGCCCCAGCGCGACAACGTGTTTCCCGACATGACCGTTGACGAGAACATCCAGATGGGTGGGTTCACCGTCGACGACGACGAACTCGAGGACCGGAAGGCCGAACTCTACGAGCTGTTCCCGCGACTCGAGGAGCGCAAGGATCAGGACGTCGTCACGATGAGCGGTGGCGAGCAGAAGATGGTCGCCATCGCACGCGCCGTGGTCACCGAGCCGGAGTTGATCCTCTTCGACGAGCCCAGTGCCGGCCTGATGCCGAAGTACGTCCAGGACGTCTTCGAGAAGTTACGGGAGATCCAGGAGAGACGGTCTACGAGCTTCGTCACCATCGAGCAGAACGTCAACGTGATTCTGCGAAACTCCGATCGGACGTACGTGCTTCGCGAAGGCAGCGTGTACATGGAGCGCGAGAGCAGCGAACTCCTAGAGAACGAGGATCTGCGCGAGGCGTACCTCGGCGGCCGGTGACCGCCTTCGGTCACAACTCAAGAGTCCTCGAGGACCGCACAGACTGCTCGACCGGTAGCTAGAATTCCCGACTGGTCTTCTTCAGGTTCGTCCCGCTCCCGACGGCGTCGTGGAAGTGCTCCTGAAGTTCCTCGACCGACCAGCCGTCGGTGCTGTAGCCGACGCGGGTGAGTTCGGGGTTCGAGACGATGCCAATCGAATCGCCTGCGGCGCGTATCGTGCAGCCGGTGACGTCCGTCGCGTCATCGCTCATGAGGAATGCGACGACTGGCGCGATCTTCGACGCCGGCATCTCCTCCTCGTCGAACGACCGCTGGCTCTCCGGGATATCCTCTATCATCCGGGTGAACGCCGTCGGCATCAGGGCGTTGACACGGACGTCGTGTCGATAGAGTTCCTGCGCTGTAGTTCTAGTGAGGCCAAGAATACCCGCCTTCGCTGCAGAGTAGTTGGCCTGACCAGCGTTCCCGAGCGCCGAGCGACTCGTCACGGAGAGGAACGACCGCTGCGGGCGGTCCACGTCGTCTTCAGCAATCTCGCGCCAGTGCGAACCGGCGTTCCGCAGGAGTGAGAAGTGCCCGCGGAGGTGGACCCGGATGACGTCGTCCCACTCTTCGCCCGTCATCTTGTACGAGAGGGCGTCCTTGAGGATACCGGCGAAGTTCGCAACGCCGTCGAGCCGCCCGTACGTCCCGTGGGTTTCTTCGACGAGTCGCTCCGTGTACTCGAGTGAGCTGACGTCGCCGTAGTGGGCGGTGGCCGTACCACCGACGGCCTCCACCTCCTCGATCACGTCGTCCAGCGACCCGTCGTCGCTCTCCTCCCCGTGGACGTCGACGCCGAGGTCGTTGACCACCACCGTTGCTCCGTGACGGCCGAGTTCGACGGCCGCTGCCTTCCCGATTCCGTTACCGCCACCTGCGACTACGTAGACGCGGTCTGACAGCATCTCCTGAATACACTCGCCGAGGTCCCATAACTGTTGACGTACAAGGACGCATCTGCCCGACGAACGAAGCGTCGACCATTGACCTCCTCCCGCACCTGAAGACACGGGAGTCCCGCCACGGGATTTCAGACCGAGCGCGGCCCTACGGCCGGTTGATTGTGCGACGGCCGTCGTCGACGGTTCACCACCCGTCGTTCGCGTCATTCATCACTCTACGACAGTTCACCAAATACGTAAGTATTCCCATATACATAAGAAAGCCAGTAGTTGAAGAGCCGGGGTCGTCGTCTTCCCGTTCCAGGCGGCGTTCGACGCCGACCTGCGTCTCGGACCCGACGCCGTCGTCAGTGAGTATTTCGGACACACTATCGAGGTCGCTGCCGAACAGCTACATACGGGCCCGACCGGGCTCGTCCGCCAGGACGCGGCGATTGAAGAGGTCGGTGAGCTCGCGTAGGCTCCCCCTGATCGCAGTCATGGTCGTCCAGAGACGCTCCCTGTCTGCGTCCAATCCATCGAAGTCGCGTACGTCGATGACTCGCGCGACCTTGCACCGCCGCCCCCCGTTCGTCCCCGACCCGGGGTCCGACGAATCTGAATCGTGCATGCTCTAAAGTTGAGAGATCGATGAAATCCTGTTTCACTTCACCGTCGGCGACCAGCCACCACGAGACCCAGATTTGATAATTATCTTCTATAAATATGCTCCTTATATGTATAATAAAGTGTATTTTATGTTTCATAAAGACCAACAGGGCATCGCCTCCGGTGGTTGCGGAACGAGGCTCACCACGATCTCCGAACGACCCCGTCTTGAGGCCGAGGGACCCACGCCAGTGCACAGTCGACGCGGCCGCGTCGTCGACTCGTCACGATCGTCGACGAGAACAGTAGTCGTCCGCTGTTCCCCGCTCTCAGAAACGAACGGGGAAGCGATTAGAATGTCACTTGGACGGGAGTCGGCCTCGTGCACTTGAACGCGACGCCAGTCCACCAACCAACCGTCCCCGTAGCGCACCTGTCGCCCTCGAGCACACGCGTCAGTGGCGTTCAGGTGACGCCCCAGAAGTACGCGATTCCGAGCGTGGTGACGGTCGCGGTAAGTACCTGGAGTGGGCCGCCGACGCGGAGGTAGTCCGTGAACCGGTAGCCGCCTGGGCCGTACACCATGAGGTTCGTCTGGTACCCGATCGGGGTCATGAACGCCGCGGACCCCGCGAACATGACCGCGAGCAGGAACGCCAGCCCGTTCGCGCCGATTCGCTCGGCGGTATCGACCGCGATCGGGATCATCAGGACGACGCTCGCGACGGGCGTGATGACGTTCGCGAGCAGCCCCGTTAGGAGGTAGAAGAGAGCGAGTACCGCAATCACGGGGAGGACGGACGCGCTCTGGACGAGGACTGCGGCGATGAACTCGTCGCCGCCCGTGCGTTGCATCGCCAGCCCGAGCGGGATGACGCCCGCGAGCAGGAAGATGATGTTCCAGCTGACCGCGTCGTACGCCTCGTTCGTGTCGATGCAGTCCGTGATGACCATCGCGACGACGCCGCCGAGTGCGGCGATGACGATCGGGAGCACGTCGAGCGCCGCGACGCCGATGACCGCCAGCATGATGCCGGCCGCGATCGGCGTGTGCGAGGACAGCGGCGCGATCGCCTCCGCGGGCTCGTCCTCGCTGACCAGCGGCTCCTCTGCTGCTTCCGTGACGACGACGTCCCCGCGCTCGCTCAGGTACTCGATCGCGCCGGGCGTCGTCTGTAACAGGAGAACGTCCCCCGATCGGAGTTCCCGCTCGTCGAGTCCGTCGCGGTAGAGGGCGTCGCCGCGACGCACAGCGAGCGTCGTCGTCTCGAACAGCTCCGCGAGCTTCGTGTCGAGGACGGTCTCGCCGACGAACCGCGACTCCGGGAGGATCACGACCTCGGCGAGCGTCCCCGCGTCGTCCTCGGCCGTCAGTTCGAGTTCCGTCACCGCCGCTCGCGGCTGGTGCTGGAGGTCGTACTGGGACGCGACGTGCGTCGCGATTTGCGTGTTCGCACGCACCGTGAGGACGTCCCCGGCTTCGACGGTCTGGTCCGAGCCCGACGCCAAGAACGTCTCCGTGCCACGTTCCAGCTGGAGGATGTCGAGGTCGGCGTCCGCACCCACGTCGATCTCGGCGTCCGCGTCGGCGAGCGCCAGTCCGGTCAGCGGCGACGACTCCCGGACGCGAAGTCGAGTCAAGTGATCCTCGAGCCCGAACTCCTCGGTGAAGTCCGCGATCGGGTCGATGCGCGCCGGCGTGAGTCGTCGCCCGACGGTGAGGAGGTAGAGGCTGCCGACGGCGAGCACGACGACGCCGAGCTTCGTGAACTCGAACATCGACAGCGGCTGCCCGAGCAGTTCCCGCGACAGGTCGCTCGCGAGGATGTTCGTGCTGGTTCCGATGAGCGTCAGCGTCCCGCCGAGCATCGCGGCGTACGACAGCGGCAGGAGGAGCTTCGACGGCGAGATCCCGCTCCGTTCGGCGAGCCCCGTTATCATCGGGATGAACACCGCCACGACCGGCGTGTTGTTGATGATGCCCGCGCTGACGCCCGTCGACCCGACGGTCGCGCCGAGCAATCGTGACTCGCTTCCATTCGTGAATCGAGCGAGGTAGACGCCGAGACGCTCGACGAGCCCCGTCTTCTGGATGCCCGCGCTGAGGATGTACATCGCGACGATCGTGATCGTCGCACTGCTCGCGAACCCGGAGATCGCGTCGCGCGCCCCCACGCCCGTCCACGACTCCAGGACGACGAGCGACACCAGGACCCCGATCGCGGTCATGTCGCTCGGGACGAGTTCCGTCACGAACAGGACGAGTGCGGCCCCGATGAGTCCGAAGACGACGAGCATCTCCGTCGACATCGGGGGAACGGCCATGCGTCGCCTACCGGCAGACTGCTATATAGGCACTTGGACTGGCGGTCGGGAGATGGTACCACGTGACTTCCCGTTCGAGGTCCAGCGCACCGACCCGAAGCAAGATCCACTGACTGGGTCGATTTCCCACTATGCGTCGAGACTACGCGAAACGCCCGCGAACGGCAGCAGTGCCGTGCCCGGTCGAGATGCTACTCGTCGACGCCGGCGAGGCTCGACATCGGCGTCGCGCCCGCCACGATGGCGCCAGTCGCGAGTATCGCGGCCGACAGCACGACGAAGTCACCGCTCAGCGTGGAGTAGCCAGCCAGGCCGGCCCCGACCTGTACGATGAACACCGTGATGAAGAAGCTGAGTACCGCGAACACGAGCAGTACTATCGATGCGATCAAGCTGCTGACGAGCGCGCCGAACGAATCCAGGAGTCCCATTATATAGTTACCTCTACCCTTTAGAGAGAAGTCGGACACATACCACTTGGGTTCGAAGCTGCCTCGAAAGTGAGAGAGAGCGAATCGGCGACGGGGAACCGAGTAGTTATTCGGCGCCGGGGTCGCTGACGTCGACGTCCACGCTCTCGGTCTCGGCGTCGGCCACGACGTCGTCCGCAGCCGTGCTCTCGTTTTTTCGGCGGCCGCGGAGCTTCCGGAGGGTGAGGAGCCCGACGACGCCGACGCCGAGCAGGCCGACGTTCCGAGCGGTCCGTCGGAGACGGCCACTCGATCCAGTGGAGACGCCAGCCGCCTCGTCGGTCGGTCCCGTGTCCGTCTCGTCGGTCGACGCTGTCCGCGCCGCTTCGGTCGACGCTGTCCGTCCCTCGTCGGTCGACGCCGTCCGTGTCTCGTCGGTTGAGTCGACGACTTCGGTTCGCTTCAGTGCCGGCTTGTTGATCGTCAGGTCGATTAGTGACATCTACAGGTATAGAGGTCTCGGATGGGGATACGTCTTCGCCTCCACGAACCCCGATACGGACCGCAACGAAGTGACCGGCAGGGATCGAGGGGACGGGCGTCCGTGACAGAGGCCGATCACGTCGACGGCTGCTTGCTCCACTCCGCTGGACTCGGTTCGTAGGTGGAGCCGACGAAGAACTCCATCGCGCCCGGCTGGCTGTCGACCGCGAGTTCCGTCGCCTCGATCATCTCGCCGTCGAGACTGAACTGGACCGGCGACCCCTCGTGAGTCACGTGGAGGTGAGACGTCTTCACTCGCGTGAGGTGCGTGGCGTTCCGGCGGAGCAGTCTGTCGGCGGCGCCCCTCGAGAGGTAGTCGAGCGTCGGTGCGTCCTCGATGATGACGACGTTCAACTGGCCGTCCTCCATGTTCGCCTGCCGCATCCGTTCGCCGGGGAATCGTCGGCCGTTCCCGACGAGGAGCATCAGCGCGTTGCCGGCCCAGACCGGGTCGCGGTCCGGGCCGATCGAGACCTGCAGCTTCAATCCCTCGAAGTCCCTGGAGACCGACATGGTCGTGAGAACGTACGCCAGCACGCCGAGACGCCGCTTTCGGGCGGGCGTCGTCCTCGCACTCGCTTCGGCGGTCAGTCCGCCGACGCAGGAGTTCAGGAACGGCCGGTCGTTCGCCGTCGCGAAGTCGAGCGCGCGCGATGCACCGGACTCGACGACCTCGAACGCGTGCTCGACGCCGCGGATGCCGACGTTGTCGGCGAAGTCGTTCCCGGTCCCGGCCGGAACGACGCCCAGCGAGACGTCGTCCAGCCGCCCGGCCTCCAGCACGCCAGTGAGCGTCGCGTTCAGCGTGCCGTCGCCGCCGCAGGCGACGACAGTGTCCGCACGCACAGACGCCTCGGCCGCGAGTTCGACCGTGTGCTCGCCACCCTCGCTGTCGAGGACCTCCCAGCCACGCTCCTCGGCCATCGCTCGCGCCCTTCGAGTTCGCTTCCCGTCCCCGCTCGTCGGATTCCGGACCATCACTCTGCGGGGATCAGTCATAGAGCCCCCGTCACACCAAACCCTGAAATGGATGTCGGAGCGCTCGTCGGCGACGTCCGGGCGACCGAAACCGTCTTTTGTCCGGCGAGCGCCCCACCAGTATCCGTGTTCGACTGCGACCTCCACACCCACAGCCGGTTCTTCCATCGCGACCCGGCGTTCGCAGCGGGCTTCGACCCCCACAGCGTGCGGGCGACGCTCGCCATAGCGCGCCGACGCGGACTGGACGGGGTCGCAGTCACCAACCACGACTTCTTTCGGCCGGAGACGCTGGTGAGCGACGCCTGCATCCCGGGTATCGAGATCTCGACGACGGAGGGGCACCTGCTCGTCGTCGGGCCGAACCCGCCCGATAGAACCGACCCTGGGGTACTCTCCCCGCACGAGGCCGTCGAACTCGCACACGACCACGGCTGCGTCGCGATCGTCGCGCACCCGTTCCGGAACAGCCGCCTTCGGGAGAGCGACGCCGACTTCGACGCGATCGAGATCAACGGCAAACACCCCGAGTATCGCCGGCGCATCGAACGTATCGCCAGCGACCGTGACATCCCCGTCGTCGGTGGGAGCGACGCGCACTTGCCCTTCGAGGTCGGGCGGCTCTCGACGCGCCTCGACGTCGACGAGCTGACCCCCGAAGCAGTGGTCGATGCCGTCCGCGACGGCCGGGTCGAACCGGTCGTCCGCGACGGCCGGCTGACGCGCGCTCTCGGGGCGGCGTACTCGACGATCCACCGCGTCCGCGGCCATCTGTAGCCCTGGGTCGGTCCGGACTTCGTACTGACCGACCTCGGATAGCGGCGACGGCCGTACTTGGATGCGGCGGCGGTGCCGCTACGGAAAGTTCGAGGCGAAAGCCTCGCCCTTCAGGTCGGGGATGAAGGCGGCCATCAGTATGCACCCGCAACGATGGCACTGACGGGTTTTTCACGCGATCTTCAACCCCAAACTGTGAGAGAGGCCGGCAGCCCGTTTCAATCTCTGTGGGATCTGGTCGAGACCGGTCGGTGGGGTCGGTCGTCGGCTCCGTCGAAACCGCCTGCCCGTACCGGGTTCCAAGGGTCGCACCGGCGCCGAGAGCGTCTCCCGTAGAACGGTCCGCTTTCGGAACGCGAATCCGAGAGCCCGATTCGTCCGCCACGCGGGGGTCCGGTAGGGTTCCGATTCCCCAGGGTGCAGCGAAATATTACGCTTCTAACTTATATACACTCGGCGCGTATTATTCCTGTAATGAACAGTGAGCGTCGGTCGAACGCCGGAGCAGTGGACGAGATCCGAGGACCTCGCTGGTGAAGCGTCGAACGCTCCTCGCAGCGGGTAGCGCAGTCGGACTCGGGAGCCTCGCGGGCTGTACCGGGCTCGACGGACTGGTGGACCGGGCCGGCGAGGAGGCAGTGGCGAACAGGACTGCCTCACCGGCCGGGTTCTACGCCGGCGGGAATCCCGACGGCGTGACGGCGTACCGGAGCGGGCCGGTCGACGTGCGCTTCGTCCCGCCGACGCTACGGGCGGACTCGCGACGCATCGAGATCGACGGCTGGAGCACCGGCACGACCACGAAGGCACAGGACTACAACTCATCGCGGTCGAACAAGCCGAGTTCGATCTGGGTACCGAACCCGCACGACGAGGACGACGACAACGACGGTATCGGCGCGCTCGTGGACGTCCTGGACGTCGAACGAGCGCTGCTCGTGTACGCCGACGCCGCCCTCGCGGCCGTGAACGACCGGTCGACCGAGGATGCGAAGACGTCCCTCGACGCGTTCGTCGACGCGACCACGGAGGTCCGGGCGGAACTCGAGGACTGTCCCTCTGATACCTGTCGGACCGTCCGAGAGAACGCCGAGGCGCGGAAGGGACTCGCCGAGGACGCGCGCGACGCCATCGACGCGGGCGAGTGGGATAGCGCGCGACGGTCCATCGAGCGGGCCCGCCGCATCGTCCAGGGCGACGTCGAGCGGATCCACGACGACCTCGACAGCGACGGCGACGGAATCCCGGACGCCACGGAGCCGCTCTACGAGTACCTCGACGGGGAGCCGACGATCGGCGAGCACTTCGCCGTCAGTCTTCCGGACGCCCGCGTCCGGGGCGACGGTCCGGCGCTGGCCGACGAACTCACGCCCGAGCGCGTCCTCGAGTACTTCTTCGGCGAACGGAACGCCGACGGCTGTGGCGAGAGCGACCGGGTCGTCGCGGTCCATCGCGACCTGTCGTGCCGGACCCTGCTGACCGCGACGCTCGACGTCGACGACGGCGTCGCATCGCTACTTCGCGGGATCGACAAGAGGGACATCCGTCGTGGCAGGGCCGCTCGGAGCGTCGCCGCCTTCGAGACCTCCGGCGGCGGCGTCGTCACGGGCGCGACGCCTGCGGCCGAGGACGCGGAGCCGATGGCGCTCGTCTCGCTCGCCGGCTGCACGACCCCAACACTCTGCTGTGACGTCCTCGAGTCATGGGGTGAGGAGACCACCTCCGGCGAGGCGGCCGTGTCCGAGACGTTCGTCGTCCCCGTGACGGCGACGCCGCCGGACGCCCCGCTCCCGATGCCCGCGCTGTTCCACGTGCGGCGGATCCGTCACGACGACCAGCTGCTCGTCGTCGGTGGCTGGCACGTCGACGACGGCGCACTCTACGAGAACGCCGCGACACTCCTGGCCGCCGAGGGCCCGAACGTCGTCGCCGGCGTCACGCGCTCGGACGTCGAAGAGGGCGGCGTCGACCTCCAATCGCGCGGGAAGATACGGAAGAAGCCCGGACGGACGACGTACGCGAACGTCACGCTCAGCCGCGGATACGACCCGGACGACGACGCCCTCCCGCCGGGGGCGCACCAGGTGTGCAGGGACGACGGCGACCTGTACTGCTGGGGCGTCCAGTCCCGGGAAGCGCTGGCCGTACACGACACCGGCGGGTGTCCCGGCAAGGACGGTGACGCCCCCGCGTGGTCCGTCGTGACGGCGCTTGATGCGCCCCTCCTCCACCTCGTGGACGCTCCCGAGGCGTCGAACGACGTGAAGTTCAAGGCAGGAGCGGAGCTGTCGAAAGCGGTCAACTGAGAGTCCCGGCGGTCGATGCCGTCGCGTCCGGCGCGACGGCGTCGCCGCCGTCGAGGTGCTTGCTGTGCTGCGAGCATCCCATCACGAACAGGTTCGCGACCTCGAAGGGCTCCAGCACTCTCCTTGACGCGCGTGCGCTCCAGCATCACGTTCTCGACCACCTCGTCGACGGTCATGTTCCGGCGGTCGGTGGTGTCCGGGAGCTGTTTCGCGACGAGCGCCGTCTTCACGTACGCCGTGCTGACGGTGAACGCCCGGATGCTCCCCGGGCCCTCGGCGGCGATGGACTGCGTGAGGCCGCGGAGCCCGAACTTCGTCGTGTTGTACGCGACCTAGTCCCGCGCGACGATGTGCCCGTGCACCGAGCACGTGTTCGCCACCACGCCACCGCCGTCGCCGCGGCCCATGCTGGTCGGCGTCGAAGCACTCGCGAAGCGACGCCGGGTCGAGCACCGGGAGTCCCTGTGGGGTCGGTCACTCCTCGACGGGGAAGAACCGCTCGCGGACCGTCTCCGCGACGCCCGTGAGGTGCACTTGCCCGAAGAGCGCGACGACGAGCGCGCCCAGCGAGTTGTACATCGAGTCGCGGACCGTGTCGTCCAGTCCGTGCTGGGAGAGCGGCATCGTCACGCCCGTCTCGTCCGCGAGGATGTCGAGCCCGAACTCGAAGAGCTCCCAGATGACGCCGAAGGAGAGCACGACCACGAACACGTAGACGAACGTCACCCGACGCGGGACGTGGATGTCGTCGTTGTGGAGGTCGATGGCGCGAGCGGTCGTGTAGCCGACCGCGGCGATGAGCGACGCCGACATCGCGTGCGTGACGTGATCCCACCAGGGAATCATACCGTACAGTCCGGCAGACCCGAGGGTGTGAAGGAACACAGCAGTCGTCACCCAGAGCCCGAGCCACGGGTCCAGCGGGAGTTCGTAGTTCCGCTGGAACGCCGCCGGGAGGAACGTCACGAGCAGTCCGACGCCGCCGTTCATGATCGCCTTCGGTTGGCCCGCGAGGACCCCGTAGCCGACGAGTGCGACCAGAACCGCCTGGAGCCCGCGGTTGAGTCGCCGCTGGTTCCGCATCGACGGCCGCGGCAGTCGCGTCATCGTCTCACCATCCGTCGGATCGCACGCCAGAGCAGGCGGTCGCGGCGTCGGAAGTAGCCGTCGAAGAGGACGCCCGCCGCGACGCCGGCGAGCGTGACGTACAGCCACTCGATCATCAGCGTCTCGTTGTCGACCAGGTACGTCGTGCCGAGGTACCGGTCGGCGTGCCATCGGAAGATCGTCCACGCCGCGACCGCCGCGAGCGTCGTGAGAACGACGAGGACGACGGCGAACCAGTGCGTGACCGCGAGCGACGTGAACATGTGGAGTTCGACGATGACGAGCAACGCGAGCGCGGCGAGCGCGAGGTACGTCGCGAACGTCCCGACCGAACCCGCGAACAGCCCGCGGACCAGTATCGGGAGGGTGGCGAGCACGAGCAGCTCCCAGGGGAGCATCACGCGCCAGTCGCGGAACGCGACCGACGGAAGGAGAACCACGCCCCCAACGAACGCGACGAAGAGCGTCCACTGGTAGTCAAGGTCGAGCGCACTCTCGACGAACGCGACCACGAGGACGGCGACGAGCCCCCACGCGAGCACGGCGTTCGTGCGGCCGTCACGGAACAGCAACTCAAGCGCGTCGTCCGGCTCGCGCCCGCCGGCCGCGTCGACTCCGTCTGCGCGATCGCTCATTCGCTCTTTCAGAGACCGGGGCGCAGTAAAAGCCCAACGACGTCGAGTCGGTCGTCAGTCGTCGGTCGTCGATTCGGGTGCGGACGAATCGAGGCGCCCGGTATCGAAGCCGCGCCAGTCGAACTTGCGCTGGAAGTACAGCGCAACGTTCACCAGCGCGAGCAGCACCGGGACCTCGATGAGCGGGCCGACGACGGTCGCGAACGCGACGCCGGAGCCGACGCCGAACACCGCGACGGCGACGGCGATCGCGAGCTCGAAGTTGTTGCTCGCGGCCGTGAACCCGATCGCGGTTGTCGTCGAGTAGTCCGCGCCGATGCCGCGTCCCATCCCGAAGCTCACGAGGAACATGACGACGAAGTAGATCGTTAGCGGCACCGCGATCAGGAGGACGTCGCCCGGCGAGGCGACTATGTTCCCGCCCTGCGTGGCGAACATCACAATGATGGTAAACAGCAGCGCGACGAGCGTCAGCGGATCGATCTTCGGGATGAACTCATCATCGTACCAGGCTCCACTCTTCGCGCGAGTGCCAACGTACCGGGTCAGGAAGCCTCCAGCGAACGGAATCCCGAGGAAGATGACGATCGCCTCGAACACTTGCATCGGCGAGATGTCGAAGGTCGTGATGCCGGCGACGAGTGACTCCATACCAAGCAGTGGTGGGAGGAACAGCGCGAAGAACCAGACGTACACCCCGTAGGTCACGATCTGGAAGAGGCTGTTGAACGCGACCAGCCCCGTCACGTACTCGGTCGATCCTTCCGCGAGTTCGTTCCAGACCAGAACCATCGCGATACACCGCGCCATCCCAATGAACACGAGCCCGAGGAAGTATTCGGGACGCGCGGGCAGGCCGGGGACGAGTCCACTGAAGAAGAACACCGCAAGCCCGAACATCAGCGTCGGGCCGATCAGCCAGTTCTGGATGAGACTGAGCCCGAGCACCCGCCAGTTGCTAAAGACGGTCCGAAGTTGCGAGTAGTCAGCCTTCGCCAGTGGCGGGTACATCATCAGAATGAGCCCGATCTCGACAAGATGGAAGTCCTGAATCGGTTGGGTCACCGACGGGGCAACGAAACCGAGCGCGACGCCGATCGCCATCGCGCCGAAGATCCAGACGGTGAGGTACTTGTCGAGGAAGTCCATCGACCGCGGGTCGCCACAGCTCTCGCAGTCGCAGTCTGGGCCGTGGTCGTGCGCGTCGACGTCAGTCATCGCTCACGCTCCCCTCGAGGACGGTGACGAGCGCGACGGCCCGGTTGGTGGCTCGGTACTTCTTCCAGCGTCCGTCCTTGCGTCCGTCGACGAGTCCCGCCTCGACGAGTGCCGAAAGCGCGTGACTGAGGCCGCTCTCGGTCACGTCGACGACCGCGTGCAGTTCGCAGACGCAGAGTTCCTCTCGGGCGGCGACGAGTACGCGAACGATCGTGTACCGCGTCTCGTTGGCGAGTGCTGAGAGCACGTCGAGTTCGGCGTCCACCCGTCCCGTCCCGAGCGCTGCCTCGAGCGTGCCGAGTTCGTCGAGGCGCTGCTCGACGTCCTCGTCGCGACACTCCCCGAGTTCGTCGTCGAGGTACCGTCGGAACCGTTCCGTCGCTTGTGCCATCACCAACGGTTTGAACAGATATTCAATTAAGTGTTGCGAAGAGCTCCCCTCACCGTCCGGATAGAACCTCGTATATTTCGGCAGAGAACCCCACTCCTACCGCTATTCGGCGTATTTTCGGATTAGGTTCCTACAGCACTCACTTCGGAAACGTCTAGCACTCACTTTTGCATCCACTCATCTGTCGAAGAGACCACGACCGTCGTCAGACGTAGATACCCGAGGCGTTCCCCGCGACGAACGCGTCCGGTGAGAACGTTTCGGACAGATCCCGAGGGAAAACTTTAGTGCCGAATCGAGCGGAGTTCTCGTATGACCGGCGGGTACTCCACGCTCGACGTGCTCCGCGGGGCGTCCGTCGTCGCCGTCGCACTCCTGACGCTCCTGCTCCTCCTCACGCTTCGCGCACCCGGCTACAGGACGTCGCGGCTCGTGCTGTTCGCCGTCGTCGCCCTCGTCGGATGGGTCGGCGCCACCGGTGCAGTGTACGACCGCGCGAAACTCCTGTTCGTCGGCGCCCTCGGGCAATTCCTCCTGGGATTCTGGAACTTCACAATCGGCCTGTTCATGCTCCCGACGGCGGCAATACTCCTCGCCAATGCAATGGCTCTCGAACAAGAGCAGCCGACGGAGTGAATGGGGTCGCGGCTCGTGCGCGACCGGCCCAGTCGCTCGGCTCCCGGCCCGCGAACCGTCCTCAGCGCCCGATCGTTCCGTTGCGAGTGATCGGGGCGTCGGGATCGATGGTGAACGCGACGACGGTCGTGTCCTCGGTCGCGGTGACAGTGACGTCGCCGTCGCCGACGACGAGCGCGCTCTCTGTGTACCCGACCGGCTCGTCGCCGACGGTCACGGCACCGTCGAACACGTAGCAGTACGTGTCCCACCCGGGTCGACCGGGGAGCGTGACGGACGCGCCGGCGTCGAGACGCGCGTCGTGGAGGTGGACGTCGTTGCGGACGTACAGCGGAGCGTCGCTCCCCTCCGGGCCGAACAGGTGCCGCCACTCGTTCGCGACGGGGTCGGGGATCGGCTCGTGCTGGATGTCGGGTTCGAGGTCGAGGCTGTGCGGGCGAACGAAGATCTGGAGCATCCGCAGCGGCGGGTCGTCCTCGTACGTCTCCTCGGCGTGCCAGAAGCCGCTGCCGGCGTTCATCACCATGAGGTGCTCGGCGTCCGTGACCAGCTCGTTGCCGTGGCGGTCGTCGTGGCGCATCACGCCCGCCGGCACCCACGAGACGATCTCCTCGTCGCGATGCTGGTGCATCCGGATCAGCGTCCCCGGGTCCATGAACGACTCGACGACGGTCGCCAGCGGGCCGTACCCGTGGTCGTCGTGGTCGGGGACGGCGCGACCGGGGAAGTCCAGGTGGATCCTGAACGCACCCTGGTCCTGCGAGACCGTGGTTCGTTCCGCGGTGTGTATCTGGGGTCGTCGACGCGCCGACTCGGAGTCACTCATTCCCAGTTCGTAGGTCCTCGAGTCGGATAGGGGTTCGGCGGGCGGCCGATTCGACCGCATCGCCCCGGGCGGGCGCCGACGGGGTTAGGTGGGTGGCGCGAGAACGACCGGGGGAATGACGGGTCGCGCCAGAGGTGAGCGCGTCGACGCGAACGCGAGCGGCAGCGAGCAGCGCGTCGACGACGACGCGTCCGCAGTCGGTGTGGTGCTCGCAGGCGGTCGGTCGACGCGGTTCGACGGCGGCGACAAGGCGCTCGCGGCCGTCGACGGGACGCCGATGCTCGCGCGCGTCGTCTCACGCCTGGGCGCGGCGACCGACGAGGTCGTCGTGAACTGTCGCGTAGACCAGCGCGAGGCCTTCGAGCGCGCGCTCGCCGACGTGGCGGTCCCGGTCCGGTTCGCCGTCGACGACCGACCCGACGAGGGTCCGCTCGTCGGCCTCGATACCGCACTCGACGAGGTGGACGCTCGGCGCGTTGTCGTGGTCGCGTGCGACCTCCCCTTCCTCGACCCCCGGTTCCTCGCCGAACTGGCCGCGATGGTCGACGACGCAGCGCCGGTCGATGACGCAGCGCCGGTCGACGACGCGGACGGATCACCGGACGCGACGAGGCCGCCCGACGCGGCGGTGCCGGTGGACGACGACGGATTCCGGAAGCCGACGTGTGCCGCGTACCGGACGGCGCCGCTCGCTGCGTCGGTCGCGGACGCGCTCGCGGCAGGAAACCGGCGACTCCGCGACGCACTGGACGGCCTCGAGGTGAGGGAAGTCGCACTCTCCGACGTCGGGGCGTCGCCGCTCGCGGTCGCGGACACGGACACTCGCGCAGAACTCGAGCGACTGGTCGCGGAGAACCCCGCCCGTGGGGACGAAGACGGATGAGCGGTTAGCGGGGGCGGGCCGGTTCGCCGGCCGCGTGATCGTGGCACTCGCAGGCGTCGGGGTCGCGGACGCCGAGTCGAAGCGCGTACTCTTCGGGGCCGCGTCGGTCCACGTCGACGGTCGGTGGTGGGCCGTCGACGGCGTCTGCGAGCGCGCTCGCGAGCGGGTTCGGGTCGCGGTCGGTCCGCACGAACAGCGCCTCGCCAGCCTCGAGCGCATCGTACTCGGCGCGCACCTGGTCGTGGCGGGCGCGATCCGGGACGCCGCGGAGGTCCAGCGCCTCCGGCGGGAGGTCGACCCCGTCGAGGTCCTCGAGTCCAGCGGCGACGGCGTCCGCGAGCGCGTCGAACTCGTCGGGGACGTCGCCGGTCGCGTCCCGCATCGCGTCCGAGAGCGGGAGCTCCGCGAGGACGTCCACGTCCGGATCGACGTCGTCTCCGGACTCCGTCGAGTGGTTCCCGTCGTCGGTGAACGGCGAGTGCGCGTCGCCGCAGGACGGACAGACGAACGACGCCATGTTGTGCACGGCACCGAGGAGGTCGATGCCCTGTTCGCGGAACAGCGTCGCGCTCCGCGCGGTGTCGCTCGTCGCGGTCGCGAACGGCGTCGTGACGAGGACGGCCGCGTCGACGGGCACCGACTGCAGGACCGTCAGCACGACGTCGCCGGTCCCCGGCGGGAGGTCGAGGACGAGCGTGTCGACGTCCCGCCACGCCGCATCCCCGAGGAGCTCCACGACGGCCTCCTGGGCCATCGCGCCGCGCCACGCGAGCGGTTCGTCGTTCGCGATGAACCCCACGGAGACGGTCTGTATGCCGTCGGCATCCACCGGTTTCGCTCGGCCGTCGTCGGTCGCGCCGAGCACGTCGTCGACGTCCAGCAAGCTGGGCACGTTCGGGCCGTAGACGTCCGCGTCGAACAGCCCGACCGTCTCGCCGCCGGCCGAGAGCGCTCGCGCGAGCTGGGTCGCGACCGTCGTCTTCCCGACGCCGCCCTTCGCGCTCGCCACCGCGAGCACGCGGTCGACGCCCGGAACCGAGACGTCGTCCGGACGGTGCGGGCCGCCGTGGCTCCCGTCGTCGTGATGGCCGCCACCGTGATGCTGGGGCGCTTCGGCGTGCTGGCCAGGGTTGCCGCCGCTCGCGGAGACCTGTGCGCGTTCGACGCCGGGGAGGCCGAGGATGGCCGTCCGGATGCGGTCGACGAGGACGTCGCTCGTCTCGTCGTCCAGGCCCGCGAACGACGCCCGGACGGTGACGACGCCGTCGTCGACGTCGACGGACTCGACGAGCCCGGAGGCGACGACGTCGCCGCCGAGGTCCGGGTCGGTGACGTCCGCGAGCGCCTCCCGGACGCGCTCGGGCGACGGGCCGTCCGCGTACTCGTCTGGGGCGTCTCGGCCGTCCGCGTCGGGGTCGGTCGGGCTCTGCTCGCTGCCGTCGGGGGGGTCGGTGGGGTCGTCGGTCATGGTCACCAGGTCGCGTTCGCGTCGTGATCGACGTCCGGGTCCGGGCCCTCCTCCGCGTCGAACAGCTGTCCGCCGTACGGCCGGAAGTCGACGTCGTAGTACTCGTCGACTTCCTCGAGGAGGCGCTCGCGACGCGCGACGAGTTCGTTGTCGAACGCCGAGTCCTCCACCGCGCCGACGAGCGCGTCGTCGTCGAGGACGCCGTCGCCGTAGGCGTCCGCGACGCCGTCCCGGAACTGGTCGGCGTTCCGCCGGCACCGCAGCGCCTCGTCGAGCGCCTCGGGGTCGAGGTCGCCCCCGAACGAGCGCGGGATGGACTCGAACGCCGCGATCGCGTCATCGTCGTAGCCCGCCGCCCGGTCGAGGACCGCCGTCGCCTGGTCGCGCGTCGACAGGTCGTTCCACGCTTCCCGCGCGCTCGGAGGGACGAACGCGTCGACGACGTCCGCCCACGTGGTGTCGCGCTCGGCGTCCTCGAACGCCTCCGCGACGAACGCGCCGACGTGCTCGTCCGGGATGGCGACGCCGACGGCGTCCTCGAGCGTCTCCCCCGCGCTTCGCGCGTCCGATGCCTCGCTACCGTCCGTCGCGTCCTCCTCGGTCGTCGAATTGCTGGCGTCGGTCGTCGAGTCGCTGGCGTCGGCCGTCGAGTGGTCGGTGGTCGGTTCGCCGGTCGATTCGTCCGACGCCGGTTCGTCGGGCGTAGAGTCGAGTTCGTATGGCATGGTCAGTTCCTGTCGTCGAGGTCGGCGTCGAGGTGCTCCCTGGGGTCGAACCCGGGTGCGCCCCCGGGTCCGGCGGTGGGTTCGCCGCCGGTTCGCGTCCCGAGTTCGAGCGCTCGTTCGTCCGGTGCGTCCGGGCCAGTGCCCGGTGCACCCTCGGCCGGGTCGTCGAGGTTCGCGTCGACGTCGAGCGCGTCCGGGTCGACGCCGCGAGCGTCAGCGAGCGCGCGCGTCGCGGTGCGGACGACGTCCTCGCTCTGATCGGTGACGCCGTACTCCTCGAGCGCGGTCTCCGCGCGGTCCGTGCCGAGTTCCCCGAGGCTCTCCGCGGCCTTCGCTCGCACGAACGCGTTCGCCTCGCGAGCGAGCACCGCGGCGAGCACGCGCTCGGCCTCCTCGACGTCGTCGACGACGTCCGCGAGGAACTGCGCGGCGTACTCTCGGACCGCGGGGTGCGGGTCGGTCTTGATGCACTCGACGAGGTCGGCGTGCGATGCCCCGCCCGCCTTCCCGAGCGCGACGACGGCGTTCCGCCGTACCCATCCCGAGTCGTCGGACGCCAGCACGTCTCGGAGGACGTCGACGTCACCCGGAGCGACCCGCGAGTGCGCGACGACGGCCTCGGCGCGCACCCACTCGTCGTCGTCCGCGAGCGCGTCACGTATCGGGTCGACGCGCTCCCCGGCGACGCCGAGCGCCTCAACCGCGAACTGCCGGACGTCCGAACTCGAGTCCTCGCGGACGCGAGCAGCGAGCGCGTCGACGGTCGCTGGCGCCAGGCCACCTCCGTCGGTGGTCGCGTCCGCTACCCCGCTCTCGGCGGCGCTCGCGAGCGCCAGCGCTGCGTCCCGACGCGCCGGCGCCGGCCCCCCTTCCAGGGCCTCGCGGAGCCCGGGCTCGTCGTCGGCGGGCGCACGGTCGGTCGCGCTCCCGTAGTCGCCCGTCATCGGCTCATCCTCCGGTACGCGATCGTCCAGCTCACGACGATCGCCGCGAGCAGCGGCACGAGGTACGTCGAGAGGAGGTCGACAATCTCGTCGGCGCCGCCGGCGGTCGTCCCCCCGCCGCTCCCGCCAGCTCCCCCATCGCTCCCGCCGTCGTCGCTCCCACCGCCGACCTCGGCCTGCCCGAGCTCGCCGGAGTCGGTGTCGAGCGTGCTGAACCGGAGCGTGATCGACTTCTCGCCGTTCACCTCGTCCGCGCTCCCGTTCCACACCGCGAACGCGAGGTACATCTGGTCGTGTTCGTCGAACGCGGCGCCGTACTGGCCGGTCGCGTTGCGTTCGCGGACGAAGACGACGGACCAGCCGTCGTCGGTGCGTTCCGCGCGAGCGGTCACGGGCTGGACGGGCGCGTCGCTCAGCGAGCCGTACCCCTTCGCGTAGTAGTTCTGCCCGAAGTCCTCGTAGTCCCGCTTCGACAGCGGGTTGTCCGCCGCGAGTCCGGGGCGAGTTTCCTCGTCGTCCTGCGGGTACGAGTACATGTCGCCGCTCCAGGCGGCCGTCTCGCCGCTCGCGTACTGCCAGTTCGCGCGCCAGTACCAGATGTCGACGGGCTGTCCGGCCGCGCCCATCGTGATCGGCGGCGACTCGCCGCCCCGGAGCATGATCGCGGCGGCGTCGCTGTAGTTCTCCGGCGACGACATCGACGTGTCGTTCGTCCGGTCGGCCCACGTCAGCCGGAAGCCGACGTGCGAGTCGTTCGAGAGCGCCTGCACGTCGACTTCCTCGACGGACCCCCCGCCGTGCGGGAGCGCCATCTGTTGCTCGGAGAGGCTCGCGGTCCGCGACGGCGCGTCCGCCCACTGGCTCGACTCTGGGTCGACCGGGACGGCGTCGGTGGACTGCATCGGCTGACTCCCGCCCGTGACGGCCGCGGTGAGCGCGGCCTGTCCGGCGACGAGGACGAGCACGGTGACGAGCGAGACGAGCGACGCGCGCAACGCCGCGCGACGGTCGACCGTCGGCACTCGGTCGGCGACCCGCTCCAGCAGGCCGCCGACCGCTCGGCCGTCGGTCACGCCCCATCACCTCCCGGCACCGCGGTCGTGTCGACGTCGGGGTCGGGGTGCACGACGTGGTCCCACCTGACGAGCGCCGCCGCGAACCGGGCCGCGGCGACGTACCCCGACCGCGCGTCCGCCGCCGCCGGCGCGTCGTCGGCTGCGTCGTCGGCGTTAATGGCTTCGACCGCGTCAGTCGCTTCGACGGCGTCAGTGGCTTCGACGGCGTCAGTGGCTTCGACGGCGTCGGCGACGTCGTGTGCGAGCGCGGGCACGAACCCGGTGAGGTGCTCGTCGAGCACGGTCGCCTCGGCCGCGGCGACGCGCTCGGCGGCGTCGAGGTCGCCTTCCTCGAGCGCGACCGCGCGCTGGGCGGCGAGCACCTGCGCGAGTTCGAGGAGGACGGAGACGTGGTCGCGTCGCTCGTCGAACCCGTCGTTGGGTTCCAGGTCGAAGCGCTCGAGGAGGCCGACGACGGTCGCGACCCGCCGCTGGGTCTCGCTCACGTCGCCGCCGGTCGCGTAGTGCGCCTCGTAGGGGACGACCGGGTACGAGCCCTCGTCGGGCAACCCGAACAGGTCGTTGTACGCCGACTCGACGGCGTCGGGGTCGGCCGCCGCGAAGCGCTCGCAGCACGCCGCGAGGTGTCGCTGGACGTCGTCCGCGGCCGCGAGCGCGGCCGTGGCGTCCGCTCGCTCGGCGATGGCCGTCGCCGCATCCTGGACGGCGTCGCGGACCTCGGCGTCGCCGAGGTCGGCGAGCACGTCCTCGTCCGGGAACTGGAACGCCGTCGCCGCGAACCCGTAGAGCGCGCCGCGGCGCGCGTGGAACCCGGGCACGTCGCGGACGTCACCGAACGCTCGACTGCTCGATTCCCCCGGGTCCATCTCGTTCTCGACCGGTTCGTTCTCGGTTAGGTCGTTCTCGGTCGCGTCGTCGGGAGTGGTGTGGTCCTGCATGGCGTCACCTCACGGCTGGTTCGTCCACTGTTCGCCCTCGCGGACCTCCATCTCCTCGTCGAACGGGATGTCAACGACCTGGTTTCCCTTCCGGTCCCAGCCCTTCACGCGCGTCTCCTTCACGGTGTACGTCTCGATGAGTCGCGTCGTCGCGCCGAACAGCTGGAGGATGCCGAGGACGTGATGGCTCGGGTTCCGCACGCGCTCTTGGATAATCTTGATCGACTCCTCGTACGTGCTCCCCGGCCAGTCGTTGCGCTTCTCGGTCGTGTTCGGCGTGAACATCTGCGTGAGGAAGTCCGGCGGCACGTGGTACGGGGGCATGTAGAACACCTGCGGGCGCGTCCCGAACTGCGGGTACAGCGGGAGCGCGACCTTCTCGTCGCTCTGCACGAGGTAGTTGATCGGCGACCGACCGTCCGCGGCCGACCGCACGCCGTCCGGGTGCCCGCGGTCCGGGCCGCGGTTGATGTTCCCGTGCAGGCGCGTCTTCCCGATGCACGAGGAGACACAACGGGGGACGTTCCCCTCCTCGATGCGCGGATAGCACCCGACGGGCTTCTCGGAGATCCCCGTCTCCGGGTTGTACATCGGCTTGTGGTACGGGCAGCCCTTCACGCACTTCCGGTAGCCGCGGCAGCGCTCCTGGTCCAGCAGGACGATACCGTCCTCCTGGCGCTTGTAGATCGCCTTCCGCGGGCACGCCGCGAGACACGCCGGGTTCTTGCAGTGGTTGCAGAGTCGCGGGAGGTAGAACTGCCAGATGTCGTGGTACTCGCCCTCGGACGGGTCGCTCTCGACGACCTCGCCCTCGGGGTACTCGCCGTGGACCTGATCGTCGCCCAGCGCCGGGTACTCCCACTCCTGCTTCTCCGCGATGTACCCGCGGACCTTCTCGCCGTCCCCGGCGGCGTCGAACACCGTCTGCTCGGCGTCCAGGTCCTCCAGCAGCTTCACGTCCCACCCGAGCGGGTAGCCGCCGAGCGGCTCGGTCTCGACGTTCATCCACCACATGTACTCCTCGCCGCGGCCGCTCGTCCACGTGGACTTGCACGCGAACGAGCACGTGTTGCAGTTGATGCAGCGGTTCGTGTTCACGATCATCCCCCAGTGCCAGTCGCGCTCCTCCTGGCGGTGCTCGTAGGGGTAACTGTGCTCGTGGCCGAGTTGCGGGTTGTAGGTCTGTGGCATTCAGTCGGCACCTCCGGTACCGTTCGGTTGCAGCGAGCCGTCCACGTACGACTGGAACCGGTCCTCTTCGCGCGCGTCGCCCGGCCACCAGTCCGCTTCCCGGTACTTCTCGATCGTGATCAGGTCGTCGCGATTCACGCCCGTCGGCGCCCACACCGTCTCCTCGTAGCCGTGCTCGAGCTCCGCGCCGTGCCAGACGATGTCCTCCGAGACCTCCTCGGAGACGTTCGGGTCGCCGAACACGGCCTTGTGGACGAGGTCGTCGGTCTCCTGGCCGGGGTCGAGCCAGATGTTCGTCGTCACGTTGAACCCCTTCTCGCCGTCCTCTCCCTCCGCGTCCTCGTCGTCGGGGAAGTGCTGCGGCCACCAGCCGTGCCAGACCGTCACCTGCCCGAAGGACTCCTCGCCGGCCGTCGACGGCCGCTGGCGGTCGCTCACCATCACGCGAACGACGGTGTCACCGCGCTCGCCCTTGATGCGAATGTAGTCGCCGTTCTCGACGTCGATCGACGCTGCGTCGTCCGGGTGGATCTCCGCGAACGCCTCCCCGAGCGCCGGCGCCTCCTCCGTCTCGCCCTCGCCCTGCGGGAACGAGAAGTCGTCTATGAGGCGTTCGGTCCCCTCCGGATCGCCCGAGACGCTCCCGAAGTCCCGCGACGACCAGATGAGGTTCCAGTCCGTCATCCCCCACGACGAGTGCGTGCGGTACTTCGAGTGCGGCGTGTTGTAGTAGAACTCGTACCCGTCCTCGTAGATCGGGTTCTCCATGTCCTTCGCCTCCGACCACTTCTCGCCGCGACCGTACGGCGTCCCCTCGACGCTCTCGATGTGGTCGAGGTCACCGCGACCGTGCTCGAGCAACCGGTCCTCTTCCTTGTGGAACTCCATCCGGCCGGTCTTCGTGTAGAACGGCCGGTCCTCGTGGATCTGCGAGTAGAACGGGACTCTGGGATACGTCTTCAGCTTCAGGCGCTCCGGACCGTCCTCGAGGTCCTCGACGTCGATACCCTGCGTCGTCATCCCGGCGTCGAACGCCTCCTGGATGTAGTTCGTGACGTCCCCGTCGTCGTCGAGGAACTCCGCGAAGTACTCGCGGTAGGAGTCCACGTTGCGCTCCTCGGGCGGGATCTTCTCGTCGAGTTTCTCGGCGACCATCGCCACGACCTCCCCGTCCTGCTTCGTGTCGTAGATGGGGTCCATGATGCCGTGGTCCATCGTCACGAACGGGTTCTCCGGCCCGACCGTGATGTCGGGATACTCGCACTCGAGCCAGGACGGCGCCGGGAGGACGATGTCCGCGTGCTGCGCGGAGTACGTCATGTGCATGTCCGAGACGACGAACAGCTCGTTCTCCGTCTCGGGGTGTTTCACGAAGTTGTTGAGGACGTGCTCCTGGTGCTTGGTCTGGTTCAGGAGGTTGCAGTTCATCGTCCACAGCACCGTCGGCTTCGACATCGTGTACGTCTCCGCGTTCTTCGGCATCACGGGCTCGGTGGCGTCTCCTTGCGGGACGAGGTCGAGCTCGCGGTCGAAGTCTCCGCGGATCTCGTGGGGGTCGAGCGACTCGCCGCCGAAGAACGCGAACGCGTACCCGGGGTACATCCCGTGCGCGCTGTGGCCGTCGGGGTTGACGTACTGCGGGTAGCCGTCCAGGAGCTCGATCTTGTACTGGCCGGAGTAGTTGTAGTACCCCTGGCCCTTGTCTCCGATGTTCCCGAGCATCGACTGCACGAAGAAGATCGACCGCTGGAGTTCGCTGTTCCCGTGGAACCAGTGATTGATGCCCTCGCCCGTGAACCACTGGCCCTTCTCCGCGGCGGCGAACTCGCGCGCGGTCTTCGCGATGGCGTCGGCCGGGACGGTCGTGATGTCCTCGACCGTCTCCGGGTCGTAGTTCGCCATGACGTTCGCCTTCTGGCGCGCGAAGTCCGTGCGGACCGTCACGTCCTCGCCGTCGACCGTCGAAACGGTCGTCTCGGCATCTAGACGGGCGGTCGCGGGCGTCTCCGACCCGACCTCCTCGCGCGTGACCGCGTGGAGGTCGCCGTCCTCGCCGAGGACGACGAAGTCGCCCCAGTCGTCCGCCTCGTGCTGGTCGTCGATATCCTCCGGCGGCGCCTCGTGGTCCTCGAACACCTCGTGCGCTCGCAGGTACTTCTCGTCGTCCTCGCGCACGAGCAGCGGGAGGCTCGTGAACTGCCGCATGAACTCGGCGTCGTACAGCTCTTCGTCGATGATGACGTGCGCGAACCCGAGCGGAAGCGCCGGGTCGCTCCCCGGTCGAAGCGGGAGCCAGCGATCGCACTTCTGGACGGTCGGCGAGTAGTCCGGGTAGATGCCGACGATCTCGCCGCCGCGCTCGCGAGTCTCCTGGAACCAGTGGTTGTCCGCGAGCTTGTTGTGGATGAGGTTCTTCCCCTGGATGATGGTGTAGTCCGCGTCCCGCCACGCCGACGCGTCGGAGTCGCTCGTCTGGTACCCGGTCGTCATGACGTGTCCCGGCGGCAGGTCGGCGTACCAGTCGTACTCCGTCCACTCGCAGCCACCGAAGATCGAGGCGAGCCGTCGCCCGGAGCCGTGACGCGTGAACAGGCCGTCGGACTTGATCGCGTTGAAGATGTGGAAGCGCTTCTCGTCCTCGAGGTTCGCCATCTTCTCCGCGACGAGGTCCACGGCCTCGTCCCAGGACACGCGCTCGAACTCGTCCTCGCCGCGGCCCTCCGGGTTCGGGTCGTCGGGACTCCAGCCCTTCCGGACGAGCGGGTACTTGATCCGCGAGGGCTCGTACGTCCGCCGGTGGAGCGTCAGGCCCTTCATGCACCCGCGGGGGTTCCAGTGCTGGCTGACGTCCGCGTCCTCGTACCCCGAGGGGCCGACCGAGGGCTCCTCGTTGTGGTACACTTGCTCGGCGCGGATCGGCACGCCGTTCTTCATGTAGAAGTTCAGCGCGCACGACTGCGTGCAGTTCGGGTGACAGACCGTCCAGTCCACCTCGTCGTAGCTGTAGATGTCGTGGTAGACCTGCTCCCAGTCGCGGTTCGGGTACGACTTCAGGGGGTTGTCCACGGCCGTGACGGGGTCGACGGCGTCCGTCGCCTCCCACGCGCGACCGGCGAGCGCGGCCACCGAACCCGCACCCGCCGCGGTCAGGAAGTCGCGACGCGACAGACTCACACCGTCCCACCTCCGTGCGCGGTCCACTCTCCGGAGTCGTGTCGGCGCATACGCGACCCTCACGACGCAAGCACCACAAGCACCCCCTGAAATTACTACTAGCTGGGAAGCCGGGCGAATACCTTCGCTCGACCATTCAAGTGCCCCTCCGGTCGCCGTCGGTCGGTCCGAGAAGCATCCACTCCCGTCGTCGATCAGGGCCGATACTCCCAGTCCTCGACGACGACGCGCTCGCCCGCGTCGACGCCCTCGACGGACTCCGGGACCGTCACCCAGCCGTCCGCGTCGGTGACGCTCGACAAAACGCCGGCCCCGCCTGTGCGGACCGGAACCGCGCGGCGTTCGGCGCGCTCCGCGGCCGCGTCGGCGTCAGCGGCCGCCTCGGCACGCCCGGCGGTCGCGTTCGCGTCCGCGCCCGGATCCGTATCCGCTCCGGGGTCGAGCGAGACGCGAGCGAACGTCCTGACGCCGGGTTCGCTCGCGAGCTTGCGGTCGAGCGTCGCCGTCGTCCGCGGGTGCTCGGGCACCGGGAGGTGGCCGGCGCGCTTGAGTGCCGGCCGGAGGAGTTGGACCGCGGTCACGATGCACGACACCGGATACCCCGGCAACATGAGGACCGGCGTGTCCTCGACGACGCCGAACCCGACGGGGTGGCCGGGCTTGATGGCGAGGCCGTGCTCGAGGACCGTCCCGCGGTCGCCGACGACGTCCGCGATAAGGTCGCGCTCGCCGACCGAGGACCCGCCGGTCGTGACGACGAGGTCGGCGGTGAGGCCGCGTTCGACGGCCGCGCGTAGCGCCGCGCGGTCGTCCGGGACGACGTCGCGATACGTCGCAGTGCCGCCCCAGCGCTCGACGTACCGCGAGACCGCGAGCGCGTTCGTCTCCACGACCTCCCCGGGGTCGGGGTCCGCGTCGACGAGTTCGTCGCCGGTCGGGATCACGTCGACCGTCGGCGGCTCGTACGCCTCGACGGCGTCGACGCCGACCGACCGGAGGAGGCCGAGGTCGCTCGGCCGCAACCGGTGGCCGTCCCCGTACAGTTCGGCGTCGCCGGGAACGTCCTCGCCGACGGGCGCGACGTTCTCGCCGACCGTGACGCTCTCGCGGACCTCGACCTCGTCCCCGAACGTCTCCGTCGCCTCGACCATCACGACGGCGTCCGCGCCCGCGGGGAGTTCGCTCCCCGTGTGGACGCGCACGGCCGTCCGTCGGTCCACGGCTGGCGTCTCCGCTGGATCTGACTCCTGCTCGGCGACGTCGAGGACCGCGGGGGAGTGCTCGCTCGAGCCGAACGTGCTCTCGGCGACGACCGCGTAGCCGTCCATCGCCGCGCGCTCGTAGTGCGGGACGGGGCGCCGGGGCGTCACTGCACCGGCGAGGACGCGCCCGTCGGCCTCCGCCACGGAGACGCGGTCGGTCCCGTCGACGGGCTCGACGGCGTCGAGCAGTCGCTCGCGAGCGGCCGCGAGCCGCGTCCGATCCTTGAACCCGGCGTGTCCGGTCATTGGCTCCTTCAACCGACCGCACGTTTCGGCGGTTCCCCCTTAGAAGCCTAGGGCCATTCCGGGGCGGTCGTAACGACGGGTAGACGCGGCCCTGACGGTACGCTCTCGTCCTTTGTGAAGGGAGTTTACGCGAACTCAGGCGGCGGTCCGCGGCCCGTTGACCGTCCAGACGACGCTCTGGACGAGCTTTCCGGCGAAGTACCCGAACAGGAGTCCCAGGACGACCGTTTCGGGAACGGGATCCACGAGGGAGAGGAGACCGCCGAGCAATGCGAGGGCGAGTGGGACGTACGCTATCGGTATCACGCGAGCTCTACGAGCAAGCAGCGCCCGCTCGCCCTTGTCGAAACCGCCGTACATGTTCGCGTCGCGAGGGAGTGGAGAGTGAACGCGAGTGAGGGAGAGAGCCGGTCAGTCGGTCGTGCGCGACGCGAGGACGATCAGCGCAGTGCTCGCCTCGAGCGCTCGCGGCGCGATCTCCTGGTCGCCGTCGAAGCGGGCGACGTCGCCCGCCGTCAGGTCGTGGGTCGCCCCGTCCAGGTCCAGTTCGATCGCGCCGTCGACGAGGTAGAAGACGATCTCGCGGTCGGGATGCGAGTGCGCGGCGACGGACTCGTCGGCGTCGAGCGTGAGCCTGATCGTCTTCGGTTCCGCGTCGGGGAAGACGTTCGCGTGCGGGTGGCCGTCGAGTTCGTCGAGGGGTCGTATCGATGTCATGAGTTCTTGGGTTCGAAGTCGTTCGTTCGGAGTCCTTCGCGGACCGGTTCGTGCTCGGCGTCGGTGGGCGGTGGGCTGGTGACGAGGAGGGCCTCGAGCCGCGAGTCCTCGCCGGCCCTGATTCCGCGGTCGGTGTCGGCGTCGACGACGACGACGTCGCCCGGTTCGACGCGGTGCTCGTCGTCGCCGTCGCGGACGAGTCCAGTCCCGGAGCGGACGTGGATCGCGACGTCGCTCGCCGGGGCGTGCACTGGGATGAACTGACCGGGCTCGAAGTAGCCGCAGACGACCTTCATCCGGTCGCTACGGTCGACCTCGACCGCAGTGAACTTGTCGTCGCCGTAGGTTCGCTCCGCGTCGAAGCTCGTCTTCGTCACGCAGATCCCTCCGTTCGCGGACGTCGCGTTCGACGGGCCGTCGGACGGAGTATCCTCGAACCATCCACCCACCATTTTTTAGGTTGGCCTAAACTCATGTGGTTGGGTCTACGAGCAGTACCTCGAAGAGGATTGGCCCGAACATATTCCACCTTACAACTTCGGGAGCGTCGCGACGAACTCGTTCGGGCCGATGCGGTCGACCGTGTACCCCTCCGCGTCGAACGACTCGATCTCTGCCGTCATCTGGTGGTAGAGCGGCTTCGGCTCGTGGTCGTTGACCAACGTCAGCGCCTCCCCGCTGTCGAGGTCCTCGAACGCGTCGAAGATCTTCGGATGCCGTTGCGGCGGCGGAATCTCGCGCAGGTCGAGCTGCCGTTCGGACATTACGACTACATCTCGGGGCGCTCCCCCCGAGTCGGTTGTCGCGAAGATGTTCGCTCTCGCTCGGCTTCCCCGAACGGGAGTCAGTCCACTCGGCTTCCAGGGGGAGTCGATTCAGTCGTCGTTGAGGACGCCCTCGGCGACCGCCATGTCGTCGACGGACGGGTCGTCCTCGGACTCCCGGAGCACGAAGCGCTTGCGGACGAGGTCCGCGGCGTAAATCGTCGTTCCGAGGATGATGAGCGTGTCACCGGGCAGCCGCGCCCAGAACAGGTTCTGGACGATCGGCTGATCGTAGAACGCGAGACTCCTCGCAGCGGCGTAGCTCTCGGTGAACGCGACCTCGAGCTGGAGGAATCCGACCGGGAGGACGGACACGAACACCATGAGTGCCAGGCCGACGTTCCAGCACCAGAACGCCGCACGGAGCCACGACCCGTCCCAGCGACTCGGCTCGATCGAGATCTGGAGCATGTACGTCACCATCCCGAGCGCGAGGAACCCGAACGCGCCGAACATCGCCGCGTGCGCGTGCCCGACGGTCAGGTACGTCCCGTGCTCGTAGTAGTTGATGAGCGGGAGGTTGATGAAGAACCCGAGCACGCCCGCGCCGACGAAGTTCCAGACGCCGCTCGCGACGATGAACATGAACGGGAGCCGGTACGGGAACGTCCCGGTCTCCGTCATCGCGCGATACTGGCCGAGGGCCTCGTAGAGGATGAACACGAGCGGGATGAGTTCGAGCGTCGAGAACACGCTCCCGATCGGCACCCACATGTCCGGCATCCCGACCCACCAGTAGTGGTGGGAGACGCCGATGACGCCCGTACTCATCACGAGTAACGCCTGGAGCATCACCGCCTTCTCGGCGCTGCGGCGCTTCAGGAGGTTCATCGACACCAGCGTCAGCCCGACGATGGCCACGATGAAGAACTCGAACGCGCCCTCGACCCACATGTGGACGACCCACCAGCGCCAGAACTCCGTCACCGCGATGTTCGTCGTCGGCGTGAAGAAGAACCCGGCGGTGAACAGCACCGCGATGGAGCCGCCGGCGTACAGGATCATGTGCGCGAGTCCGTACACGGGCTCGCGGTCGAGCAGCGGTTTCAGACCGCGAATGGAGAGGACGGCCCAGAGTCCGAACCCGGCGAGCAGGCCCGCCTGCCAGATCTTCCCGACCTCGAGATACTCGAGCCCCTCATTACCGAGCAACCACCACAGCGACCCGTCGAGGTAGCCGTTCGCGCCGAGCCAGATGCCGCCGAGGCCACCGACGGTGACGACGACGATCGCACCGAGCAGGCCGTCGACGAGCGTCGACTGGTGCCTGGGCTCGTGTCCGGTCAGCAACGGCGGGAGGAACAGGCCCGCGCCGAGCCACGTCGCGGCAATCCAGAGGATCCCGAGGTCGATGTGCCACGTCTTCGCGATCGCGAACGGCAAGATCTGGAGGATGTGAACGCCGAACAGCTCCTCGACGCCGAAGAACCCGGCGCGCTCGATGTAGAAGTGCGCGATCAGGCCACCGAGTAGGACCTGCGCGAGGAACAGTCCGGCGGCGACCGGCACGAACCGCAGCGCCGACCGCTGGCTCGGGAAGACGCTCACGTCCCCCGGTTCCGGGACCGAGAGCCCCTCCGTCGACGGTTCGGGGAGTCGAACCGAGTTGTACAGCCAGATGCCGAACCCGGCACCGGCGACCAGGAGGACCATCGCGACGACGCTCCACGTCATCGCGGCACCCGTGGCGTCGTTCCCGGCGGCGGGCGCGTACGGCCACTCGTTCGTGTACGAGTGATCGCCACCCGGGCGGTCGGTGTGGGAGAACCACGCCGTCCACATCGCGAAGTCCGCGAACTCGCGAGCGTCCTCCTCGCTCTCGATCATCCCCTCGGGGACGCCGCGGTCGTGACTCCCCTCGTTGTAGCGCTCGACGTACTCCTCTCGCACCTGCTCGTGCGCGTAGAGCTCGGCGGCGGAGTACTCGATGGTTCCTCCGTCGTAGTCGCTCTCGAGGTCGGCCTTCACGTCGGCGTCGACTGCCGCCTGCTCCGCCGACCCGAGTTCGTCGTACGCGGCCCCGTACCGCTCCTGCGCGTAGTACGTCCGCATGTGCTCGGTCTTCAGTTCGAGCGCGTCCGCGGTGTAGTCCTCGCCGTAGTACGCGCCGTTCCCGAGGATCGACCCGTGGTTCATCAACCCGTTCCGCTGGAACGCCCGCTTCCCGTCCCTGATCTGGACGTCCGTCACGACCGTCTCGCCGTCCGGCCCCTCCACCCGTTCGGGGATCGGCGGCGCCTCCTGGTACGCGAACCACGCACCAGCACCCATCACGACGAGGTTGAGCAGGAACGCCGCCGCGATGAACTTCGCGATCGTCTTTCGCGTGAGCTCCATGCCCGACGATTGTGAGTTGTCGAGCGTTAATGATGTTCCCAACATGTTCGATCACCACGCCGTCGCTGTCTGGTAACGAATCACACTGTAAGAGTAGTTAGGACGCCTAGACGAGTTGGGTCGGTCGGGTGCGGTCAGTCCGCGAGCGAGGCGAGGTAGTCGAACTGTGCGTCCAGTTCGCGGCGCCGCTGGCGCGAGACGACCGTCGCGTCGAGGAGCGGCCCGACGAGTCGCGCCTGGACCGCGAACTCCGTGGTCGCCTCGACCTCGACGCCGTCGGGGGTCTCTTCCAGCGTGTACCGCGTCACCATCTCCTCGAAGATGCCGTCTCGCTGCTCGTAGGTCAGGACCGTGTCCGGTTCGTCGACGACCTCCAGCGTCAGTTCGATCGTCGCCAGTCCGACCCGGTTCGCGATGTGGACGACGTCGCCGTCGACCGTCACCTCGGAGAACTCCGCGGCGCGCATGAACGGACCGACGTCCGTCATCGCCGCTCGAACCCTATCGGCGTCCACGTCGACCGTCCTCGACACAGTGACGGTTTCCATACGTCTACCTACGCGACCCCGCCTAGTCGAACCTTCCGGAACGGAAACGCGTCCGCCGAGACCAACCGAGCCGAACATGTTCGACAACATTGATGGGTTCGTGGGCCGACGACACGTTCGTATGCCCAACGCGAAACTCGAACTCACCGTCCCCGAAGGCATCTGGCTCGGCCGGGTGACGCGAGCGCACCCGGAGACGCGGATCCGCGTCCTCGCAGCCATCCCCGACGGCCTCACCGGCGTCGGGCTGATAGAGATCGACGGCGACGCGACCGACGCCGTCCTCGGAACCATGGAGGGCGAGGACGACATCACGAGCATCGACGTCCTCCAGCACGGCGACGACGAGGCGCTCGTCCAGTTCGAGACCGCAGACCCCCTCCTCCTCATGCCGGCTCGCGGGTCGGGCGTCCCCCTCGAGATGCCGTTCGACATCAGGGACGGCACGGTGACGTGGGAGGTGACCGCGTCGACCGACCAGCTCTCCCGGCTCGGCGAGCAACTCGAGGAGTTCGGGATCCCGTTCCACGTCGTGTACGTCCGCCAGGAGACCGACCGCCGTCGGCTCCTGACCGAACGCCAGCGCGACCTGCTCGACGCCGCCGTCGACGCCGGCTACTACGACACCCCCCGGGAGTGCTCGCTGACCGACCTCGCCGACCGCGTCGGCATCGCGAAGTCAACGTGCTCCAGCACGCTCCACCGCGCCGAGGAGGCGATCGTCAAGGACTTCGTCCAGCACGAGGACGTCGACGACCTCGCCAGGCCATGAACGAACGTGTTCGGGACAACCGCTACCCACTCGCTCGACGAACGATGTACCGATGACGGCCGATACAGTCCTCGACGTCCGCGAAGTCGACGGCGAACCGTTCGGCGACATCGTCGCCGCCCTCGACGAACTCGAGGAAGGCGCGACGCTGGAACTCGTCAATAGCTTCGAGCCCGTGCCGCTGTACGACGTCCTCTCCGACCGCGGGTTCGACTACGAGAGCGAGCAGGTCGCCCAGGACGAGTGGCACGTCCGCATCACCCACGACACCTAATCCGGCGAACCCGGTCGATTCTACGCGACCCTCAGAAGGGCGTGCTGCTCGACTCCGTCGTCGACGCAGGGTCGTCGTCCGTGGACGCCGTCTCGGACCCGTAGAGTTTCCCGTTGATCGACGTCGCCTCGTGGTGCATGGGCGCGACCCGCACCCGTACGTCGTCGTACTCGTGGCGGTCGCTCTCGCCGTTGAACGCGCGCATCGCGCCGACGGTGAGCGTGTCGCTCTGCGGGCAGAACGCCGTCGTTGGCGTGAACTCGGCGCGGAGCACGCGCTCGTCGTCTCGCTCGCCGTTGCGCTCGCGGGCGTACCGAAAGCCCGCGTCGGGATGCCGGCGGTCGACGTTCAGGCGCGCGAGGTTGTACCCGAACGTCATGTCGTACACCCCGCGGTCCTCGAACAGTTCTCGCGCGAGCCGGTGGAACGCGACGTGGTCGCGGCCGGTCAGGACGTCGTGGTCCTCGAGGAACGGCCCCGGTTCGGGGATCGACTCCGGGACGAACTGGTCGTACGGGTCGAACGTATCGTCGTCGCCGTCGTTCGAGAACGGGCGTGGCACGTCCATACGGGGTCGTTCGTCGCCAGTACGGCTATCGGTATCCCCGAACGTGTTCGCCACGACGCGGCACCGGTTGCCCCGGAGCCCGACCCGAACATCTTCGCACGAAGGCCTTCGCTGTCCCGGCCGATAGTCCAGATTGCATGCCAGCGACCACACTCGACCTCCGCGACGTACCGCCGCGAGAGCGACACCCGAAGATCCACGACGCCTTCGAGGCGCTCGACAGCGGCGAAGACCTCGAGATAGTCAACGACCACGAACCCAAGCCGCTGTTCTACGAGTTCCAGGCCGAGGTGGACGCGTTCGACGCCGAGAACTACACGTGCGAGCGCCGCGGCGACGCGGAGTTCGTCGCGACGCTCCCGAAACAGTAGCCACGCCGCAGCAGGGCTCCAGCGCTGTCATCCCCACCCGTCCCTGCGTCCCCATCGGGGGCGCGCACGTTCTCTCCGATGTCGTCGTCCCCGGTATCGTCGTCTCCCGTATCGCCGTCTCCCGTCTCGTCGGCGTCGTCACAGTCGTGCGTCGGCGTCGTCACGAGAGAGCGTCGGCGTCGAACAGGTCGTCGACTTCTGCGGTGATTCGGTCCGCGAGCCGTTCCACGACTGCTCGCTTCTCCGCGGTCAGTTCCCCGTGCTCGTCGAGTCGCCGGAGCGCACGCGCGACCTGCTCGTCTCGGACCTCCGCGGCGTCCGCCCGGATCTCCGCGTCGTCCTCGCGGACCTCTGCAGCGTCCACCAGAGGCGACGGGCGGTCACTCATCGCCACTTCGGTCGCCGTCCGTCCAGACGACCGTCGTCGTCGCGTCGCCCGTCTCGACCGTCTCGTAGCGATAGCCGCGGTCGTCGAGCTTCGGATAGAGGTGCTGTGGCGCCCGGTCGTTGTACTGGACGAGCACCACGTCGTCGTCCAGCTCGGGCAGTAGCTCGAGCGTCCGCCGGAGCGGCTCGGGCGGCCCGAGCGTGCGCACGTCGAGCGTTTCGACCGGCGCGTCCGTCGGCGCGTCCGTCCCCTCCAGCAGCGAGCGGTCGAGGTCACTCATAGTTCCATCTCTCGCCCACAGCAGGCTGTCGATTTCCCCGAAGATGTTCGCCTCGCCGCGGGTTTCGGCCGGCAGGCGCATCAGTCGGTGGCGATGTCGCGTCCGTCGGCAGCGACGGCGCCTCACTCGGCAGCGACGTTGCGTCAGTCGCCGGCGACGTTCGCGTCCGCGGACGTCCACTCCTCGGGCACGTAACTACACAGCGGGTCGCTCGCGAGCGGGTCGCCGGTCGTCGCGAACGCCCGCGACCGACTCCCGCCGCAGACGTGCCGGTACTCGCAGACGCCGCACTTCCCGGAGAGTCGACTCCGGTCGCGGAGCGCCTCGAACAGGTCCGCGTTCCGGTAGACGTCCACGACGTCGTCGTCGCGAACGTTCCCGGCCGCCTTCGGCAGGAACCCCGAGGGATAGACGTCCCCGGTGTGACTGACGAACGCGAACCCGTCGCCGGCGACGATGCCGGCACGCCGCCTCGTCCCGGACGGTCCGTCGTCCGCATCCTCCCGAACACGGTCCTCGCGGCGCTGGAGGCCGACCCGGCGATAGTGCGGCGCCTCCGTCGTCTTGATGCCGAACGGAGCGGTCCCCCGGCGGTCGTGGAGCCACTCCATCACGGACTCCGCTCGCTCGGGCGACACCGGGTCGAGTACGCGCCCCCGTCCAACTGGGACGAGGAAGAACACGCTCCAGAGCACGGCCCCCAGGTCCGCGACGACGTCGGCGATCGCCGGCAGGTCGTCGACCGTCCCCGCACAGACCGTCGTGTTGATCTGGAGCGGGAGCCCCGCCCGTTGCGCGTCCCTGGCAGCGCGGAGCGTCTCCTCGAAGCTCCCCGGCTCGCCACGGAAGGCGTCGTGGCGCTCGGGCGTCGCCCCGTCGAGACTCACCGCCATCCGCCGGAGGCCCGCGTCCGCGAGCTCCTCGATCGCGTCCCCCGTCAGCGCGCTCGTCCCGCTCGGCGTCAGCGTCATCGACAGCCCGGCGTCGGATCCGTACTCGACGAGCTCGACGAGGTCCGGGCGCTTCATCGGGTCCCCGCCCGAGAGGACGACGAGCTGGCCGTCGCCGAACTCGCGGACGTCGTCGAGCAACGCCTTCCCCTCGCGCGTCGATAGCTCGTCGGGATGCCGCCCCGGTTCCGCGCTCGCCCGGCAGTGCTCGCACGCGAGCTCGCAGGCCTGCGTGACCTCCCAGATCAGGACCATCGGTCGCTCGGCCGTGTCCGCTGGCGGTCGCATACCCGACCGGTAGCCGCCTCGCGCACAAATCCCTGCAGCCGCGTTCTCAGTCGGCTGGAACGCGGGCGGAGATGTTCGGGCACAACTACTGGACGGAGCGGCCAGAACGCTCGACCATGAGCGCCAGTCATCGACTCTCTCGCGCCCACGCCGACGGCGCGAGTGGTGCGGCGTGAGCGCCGTCCCCGGCGGCATCGACACGGACGTCGACCTCCCGCTCGCCGTCCCGCTCCGGCACTTCCTCGTCGCCCTCGGGTTTCTCGCGGCCGGGGCGCTCGTCGGCGTCGGCGCGGTCGCGGACCTCGTCCCCGGCCTCGCCACGCTCGCGCAGGTCCACCTGCTGTTCGCCGGCTGGATCTGCGTGACGATCATGGGCGCGATGACGCAGTTCGTCCCGGTCTGGTCGGGCACGAGTCTGCACTCCGAGCGCCTCGCCAGGCTCCAACTCGTGCTCGTCGTCGCCGGAGTCACCGGATTCGTCGGGACGCTCCTGTTCGGCTCCGCGTCGTGGCTCCCCGCCTTCGGCCTCCTGATGCTCGCGGGATTCTGGACGTTCGCGTACAACGTCGCGCGCACGCTCGCCACCCTCGAGGACTACGACGTGACCGAACGACACTTCGCGTACGCCCTCGGGTTCTTCGTCGTCCTCACCCTCCTCGGCATCCTGATCGCCGTCGACCTCACCCACCCCGCGACCGCGTCGCTCCCCGTCGGCCACGAGCAGCTCGTGCAGGCGCACGCGACCGTCGCCGTCTTCGGCGCCGTCCTGACCACCGTGTACGGCGCGCTCTACCAGCTCGGGACGATGTTCACGCAGACCGAGCTTCACGACGTGGACCTTCGCCTCCAGTCGTTCGAAGCCGTCGCCCACCCCGTCGGCGTCGTCCTCCTCGCCGGCGGTCGGCTCGTGGACTCGGCGATCGTGGCACGACTCGGCGGACTGCTCGTGCTAGCGAGCGCACTCGCGGTCGCCGTCGTCCTCGGACGGAAGCTCGTCGAGATGCGCGTCGACTGGGAACCCATGCACCGGCGCTACGCCGTCGTCGCGGTCGCACTCGCCACGTGGGCGGTCACGGCCGGCCCGGCGTGGCTCGCCGACCCCACCGCGAGAGCGCACCTGTTCGGCGCTGCCGGCTCCGTCCACCTCCTCGCGCTCGGCGTCCTCGGCGCGGTCGTCCTCGGGACGCTCTACCACATCGTCCCGTTCATCATCTGGGTGGACCGCTACAGCGACCGCCTGGGCTTCGAGCCCGTCCCGATGATCGACGACCTCTACGACCACCGGCTCGCCGCCGCCGACGGCACCCTCTGGGTGGGTGGTACCGTCCTCCTGCTCGCCGCCGAGTGGACGACGCTCCCCACCGCCGCCGCTGGCGGCATCGCCCTGACCGCGGCCGTCGTCGTCTTCACGACGAACGTCGGCCTCGTCGTCCACAGGCACGGCCCCGACCCCCTCGACCGCGTCATCCTCGGCTCCCTCAGCCCACGCCGACGGGCGAGTCACCCCGAGACCGAGCAGTAACGCGCACTCGTGCCACGGGTTGCCCTACGCAAGGAGGACGGCAGCCCTACTCCGCGGATTCTCGCCCTCGAATCCTCGAGCCCTGATCGGACAATGCGCTACGAGCGGATCCCCTCGGACTGGGCAGCAGGACGCCACCCTTCACACACCCCCAGGTTTCGAACGTCGAAGCCGCCCTATATTCGTCGCCAGACTTCCCCGTTTCACTTCGGGGTCGTGTCCGCCGACGCGAATATACTAATCCTGATTAACAAAATTAGGATTAAGATAATCGAAGTCGTTATGGTGGCTTCTGTTGTGGTAGGGATATGGCGCAGCGTCAATTCGTGAACCGTGCGTCCGAACTCGAACTCCTCGAATCGCGGTTCGAACGCGACGCTGCGGATCTCATCGTCGTGTACGGTCGTCGACGCCTCGGGAAGAGCGAGCTCGTTCGCGAAGCAATCCGCGACCGGAACGATGCGATTTACTGGCAGGCCACCGAGGAGACGCCTCACGTCCAACTCGACGACTTCGTCGACACCGCCACCGAAACATACCCGAGCCTAGCGAACATCCAGCGTGACTGGGAACCACTCCTCCAGACGCTCGGGGAGGAAGATGCGATCGTAATCCTCGACGAGTTTCCGTATCTCATCGAATCCGACGACGCTGTACCGTCGAAACTCCAGCGCGTATGGGACATGCATCTTCGAGAGACCGGGATGACGCTTGTTCTCGTCGGCTCCTCGATTAGCGTCATGGAAGACAAAGTCCTCAGCGGCGGCAGCCCCCTCTACGGCCGTCGTACGGCTACCATCGACCTCCCACCATTGGACTTGACTGATGCCCAGCAACTCTACCCTGCAAGTACGCCCGACGAGAGCATCCAGACGTGGGGCGTCTTCGGCGGCACTCCATACTACCTTCAGGCGCTCGATGCCTCGAAAACGCTCCCAGAGAACATCCGGACGACCATCCTCTCGGAACATGGCATCCTTCACAACGAGCCAGAGTTCCTCCTCCGCACGGAGTTCGGGATACGAGAACCACAAACCTACTACACGATTCTTCGAGCCATCGCGACGGGTAAACGGGCCACGAGCGAGATCGCCGACTTCGCTGGCGTCGACTCGAACAAACTCGGCGCGTACCTCTCGAACCTCCGCCAGCTGCGACTCGTCGAACGTGACATCCCCGTGACCGCAGACCCGACGAGCACCCGAAAGAGCCGGTATCGACTGAACGAACCCCTCTTCCGGTTCTGGTTCCGGTACGTGTACGGGCAATCGGCGAAACTCCAACAGCTCGGCGACGACGCCTACGAGGAACTGATCGCACCGTCGTTCACGGAATACATGGGCCCGATGTTCGAGCGCGTCTGCCAGCGTCGTCTTCCCGCACTCCTGTCGAAGACCTTCCAGGGCATCGGGTACTGGTGGCACAAGCAGCACGAACTGGACGTCGTCGGGCTCACGACGGACGGGACGGTCGTGGCAGGTGAATGCAAGTATACGAGTCGGGAAATGCACGAAGGGGATCTGGCCGACCTGGAACGGAGTGCGAGCGTCCTCGAGTGGACACCACCGAACGGTGCCGACCTCGACTATCACTACTGTTGTTTCTGCCGGAGTGGTTTCTCTGGCGGCCTTCGAGAGACGGCAACGGGTCGAGACGACCTCTCGCTATTCACACCAAGAGAGCTCCTCGACGAAACGACTCACGTACAGTAGTGGCGCGCGCGTGAACCGACCCGGACAAGTGCCAGTAACATACACAAAACACTACTATCTCTAACACGAACCCGTAGGCGACTCGACTGCCGTCACGCGTAACCGATGTCGAAACTGCCCGTACTCGCAACCGATGTCTGACCCATACACGCCCCGAGATAACACCGAAACGACGTCCGCTCCAGCGGCGTCGGAGTCCGTTCGCTGGACCGACAAGGACCTCGGCGAGATGCAGGGCTACTTCTGGCGTCATATTGCGCCCGAGGCCGCCAACGACGGCATCGACGTCGAGGCCACGAAACCGACGCACGACTGGCTCGCCGCGAACGGCCATCGGTCGTTCGTCGCGGCACTCCGCCGCCACCACGACCAGAGCTTCGGCGAGTTCTGGACGGCTCACGTCGCCGCCGACGCGAACGACGGCTACGACTGGGCGACCGACGACGACGCCACCGTCGACGCCCTCGAGCACTTCCTCGACCGCCGCGAGAGCCGGTACAGCCTCTCCGCGTCCTCCGTCGACACCCTCCGCTATCGCCTGAACGCGTACCTCGACGCGTTCCGCGCCGCGAACGACCACGTCGCCCTCCTCGACCCGGTCGCTCGCGACGCCGACGCGCCCGCGTATCGGGCCGTCGACGAGGTGTTCGCCGCGTTCGACCACTTGAACGAAGCCTCGGACCTCGCGCCGAGCACGATCGAGCGGATCGCGAACGTCGTCGACGCGTTCTACGGCCACCTCGTCTCGCGCCGCCTCGCGGCGACGAACCCCGCGAGCGACCTCGATTCCGAGTTCAAGTGGAACAGCGGAAGCAGTGGTGCGACGCCCGCGCTCGAGACGGCGCACGTCAGGGCGCTCGTCGACGCCGCCGCCGACCCACGCGAGCACCTGCTCGTCGTCGCCCTCGCCGCCTGGGGCCTCCGCGCGAACGAGGTCGCGAGCCTCCACCGCCATCAGGTCGTCCGCGACACCGCCGACGTCCCCCGCCTCGAGTTCGAGTCGCGAAAGAACGGCCCCGGGAGCGTCAGCCTCCTCTACGGCATGAACGCCCTCGACGACCGCATCGCCGAACTCGCCGACCACGACGCCTGGAACGGCTACCTCTTCCCGTCCCCGCAGTCCGACGCCGGCCACGTCACGAGGCAGACCGTCTGGCGGCAGTTCCAGGCGCTCGCCGACCGCGCCGACCTCCCCGACGAGATCGACGGCGAACGCCCCTCGCCACAACTCTGCCGGCGGTTCTGGTACGACCGGTACTCCGAGACGCTCGAAGCGGTCGTCGCCGGCCTCGAGGACGTCGCCGCCGAACAGGGCAGCGCCGACCCGAGCGTCGTCCTCCAGAACTACCTCTCCGAAGACCGCGCCCGCCAACTCCGCCGCGACGCCATGCGCGAGAAGCTCGCCGCCGCGTTCGACCCCGACACGTGACGGTTCGGGAGTCGAATTCGGCGCGACCTCGTCACATACCGCGACGCTGACATCGGCCCGACCACCACTGCACAGTCCCCGTTACAACCGTTTGCAACGGCCGTTGCAAACGGCAATTGCAAGTCATAGCAGCGACCGCCCTCGCGACCGGCATCGACCTCCCGCTGGGAACACTCTTCAGCCCAGCGTGCATACTTCTAGCTAACCATGAGCGACGACCCGTTCGACGACCTCGACATCCCCGACGATCCGACCGAAGACCTCGACCGCGCCAGCCAGGAACTCTCGGTGAGCACCGAAGAACGCCGGTACGGCAAGAAGATGGTCGTCGTCGACGGATTCCAGTCCGGCACCGACGTCCGCGCGCTCGCGAGCGAACTGAAGTCCGCCCTCGGGACCGGCGGCACCGCCAAAGACGACCGCATCGAACTCCAGGGCGACCACGCCGACCGCGTCCGAGACCTCCTCCGCGAACGCGGATTCAACATCGAACCGTAGCAGCGGAACCGGGCTCGAACCGCAGCAGCGGAAGCGGCCCGGATGCTGTCGCACCGGTCACGTACCGCGAACCCGCAGGCGGGCACCCCCGCGAAACAATCGTTATAACCGACACGACAGAACAAGGACGTATGCCCTCCAGGCGAACGCTCCTCGCCAGCCTGCCAGCGGTCGCACTCGCCACCGGATGCCTCACGAGAACGCCGGGGGAATCTGGGGTCGCATCGACCACTTCGACGACCACGACACCCGACGATGACGCACGAAATGCCTCGAACGAGACCCGAAGCGATGCCGAACCTCGGCCGGTCCGCGGCACCGCGGACGTCCTGCCCATAGAGCGAACCGTCACCGGAGAACAGCACGAGTACGTCCCCAGCAACGACACCGTCAAGTACCCGAAGTACAGGTCGGGCGGAGACGTGAGCGGGTACGGATACCAGTCGTTCGACGAATGGGCGACCATCGAGACCGCGAGCTTCGGCGCGAGCGCCCTCAAAGATCGTTTCGCCGATGAGTTCCCGAACAGCGAGCACGTCCCCGTCGCACTCTCGGCACCCACCGACGAGCTCCCGTTCCGGCTGACCGTCCATCTCGAGACGCGACTCGACGAAGACGGCAACGTCATCTCGGAACCACCCATGTCGAAACCCGAGACGATCGCCGTCACCCCGGAGACGATTCGCGGAACCATCCACCTCGCCGACCAGACGAGCACGCAATCCGTCCCAGTGTACGTCGTCGCCGTCACCACGCAGGAGATGGGTTGAGCACCCGCTCACTTCGACGAGTACGCTGCCGACCTCGATCCCGTCCGAACGACGAAAAACCTACGAGCGCATCCCAGGCCGAACGACGGCTAGGTGCTATCGAGGACGACAGAGAGTGACGCGACGACAAACGTCGAGCCAAGTATCGACGTGATCAGTATCCGGACCCAGCCGCCGATCGGAGAGATCACGATGCCCTCGTACAGGTACGAAAGATGCGTGGTCGAATCGACCAGGAAGAGGAAGCCGATTCCCAGGAGAACGCCAGCGTACAGGACGCTCCCGATGCCACCGGTCTCGTCGTCGACGGTGGACGTCGACCCGTCGGACTCCGAGCCATCAGTCATGTACGAGATGCAGGGACCACCTATAAAAAATCCGACGGACCCGATGGACCGAGGACTCGAATCGGAGACAGGACCGGTGATGGAGTCGGTATCGCTACACTCGTTGGAGACGACGGTTCTGACAGTCGTTCCCCCGAGAGCGAGCGACTCCCATCATGACCCGTGACACTATCCCCGACCTCGGCATCGGTACGGCGGGCCTCGAACCAGGCACGTGCGAAGAGAGCGTTCGGCACGCGCTCGACGTCGGCTATCGGCACGTCGACACCGCACAGATGTACGAGAACCAGGGCGCCGTCGGCGACGGCATCCAGGCGTCGACCGTCGACCGCGACGACGTCTTCCTCGCCACGAAGATCCTCCCCCGGAACCTCGCGTACGACGACGTCCTCGATCAGTTCGATCGGTGCCGCGAGCGCCTCGGCGTCGACGTCGTCGACCTCCTCTACGTGCACTGGCCGATCGAGGCGTACGACCCCGAGGAGACGCTCCGGGCGTTCGACGAACTCCACGACGACGGCGTCGTCCGTCACGTCGGACTCTCGAACTTCACGCCCAGCATGCTCGACGAGGCACGCGATCACCTCGACGCGTCGATCTTCGCACACCAGGTCGAGTGCCATCCGCTCCTCCAGCAGGACGAACTCCGAGCGTACGCTGATGAACACGACCACGAGTTGGTCGCCTACTCGCCGCTCGCGAAGGGCGCAGTCTTCGACGTTCCGGAACTCGTCGATATCGCAGCGAAGCACGATGCAACGCCAGCGCAGGTGAGTCTCGCGTGGCTCCGCGCGAAAGCGGTCACCGCAATCCCACGATCGTCCTCGGCCGCGCACATCGAGGAGAACTACGCGGCTCGCGAACTCGAACTCGACGACGAGGACGTCGCGCGCATCGACGCCATCGAACGAACCGAGCGACAGATCGACCCCGACGACGCACCCTGGACTCGATGACCGTAGTTTTGCTTTCGTCCGCGCGGGAAGGTGCCCGTTGCGCTGTGACGGAACGTAAAATCCGTAGTTACCCCACACAGTCGGATTTCGAACGTGGGGTAACTGGCGTGGGCGGTGCGCGATGCCGTCGCGGATTCCCCGATCACGGGGGAGTTCCTGCGAAGGGCATGGGTGGGTAGCTGCAACCGAGTGCGTCTGACGATTTTTTCAACTGAAGCGGAAGCGCGGAGTCCCTTCCGCAAGGAGCGACCAGCGGGAGCGAGCAGGGAGGGGAGGAGCGCATTTGTAGTGACTGCAAACACCTAAATATAAGTAGCCTCATATCTACATTGAATACGTGGCAGACGACTACGTGCGTCGGACGGCGATCACTCGTCTCGAAGCTACGGACGAGGAACGCGACCTCCTCGAAGAGACCATCTCCGAGTGGAAGCGTGGGTGCCAACTCGCCACCGACATGGCGTGGGGCACGTGCAACGCCAAGAGCGACGTCCAGCCCCTCGCCTACGACGGCGTGCGCGAACACACCGACCTCGGTAGTCAGCACGCGATTCTCGCCACCCACCAAGCCGCCCAAGCCATCACCGGCTGTCTCGAACGCCGGTCAAAAGGCAAGGCGGTGAGCAAGCCAACCTTCACCGCACCGACCGTGAAATACGATACGCGGACCATGACGCTGTTCGACGACGACACGGTGTCCCTCTCCACCACGGAGAGTCGCGTCCGATGTGACCTTGCGCTGCCCGACGCCGACGATGGCTACCAACACAAGTACCTCGACTCGGACACGTGGAGCGTCATGGAAAGCACCCTCACCGCCCGTGACGGCGAGTACTTCTTGCATATTGGATTCCGCCGATCCAAAACCGACGCCGAGCGAAACACCGCCGAGGACGGAACGGTCCTCGGGGTCGACCTCGGTATCGAAAACCTCGCCGTCACCAGTACGGCGTACTTCCTCAGCGGGCGAGAGCTAACCCACGACCTCCGCGAGTTCGAGAAGGTGCGTGCCGGACTTCAACAGACCGGGACGCGAAGCGCCCACCGGACGCTCGAACGGTCGAGTGGCCGTGAACTTCGCTACGTCCGCGACGTACTCCACCAAGCGTCCAACGCCATCGTAGACGAAGCACTCCGATACGATTGCGACGTAATCGCGTTCGAGGACTTGACTGATATCCGCGACCGAACGGGTGCGTCGTGGGGGCACAAGTGGGCGTTCAGAACGCTCTACGAGCAAGTAGCGTACAAAGCCGAGGCAGAGGGTATCTCGGTGAAGGAAGTCGGTTCGGCGTACACGTCTCAGCGGTGCGCCGAGTGTGGGTTCACGGCGGATGAGAATCGCCCGACTCGAAACGACTTCCGGTGCGTGAACTGCGAGGCAGAAGCGAACGCGGACTACAACGCGGCGAAGAACATCGGGATGCGGTATGTCCGTCGAGGCCAACAGTCGTCTCGGCGGGCGGGCGACAGTCAGCTTGCCCTGAAGTCTGGAACAGTGACGCCGAGCGACGGATTCACCGCCCACCCGGAAGGGTTCGAGGCCGAGTTCATGGACAAGCCCCGTCCTCACCGAGCGCGTCAGCGCGAGTAGGGCGGGGTAGTTGACCGGAAGTGGTGGTGTGGCGAGAAGACCGATTTTACCGAATCTCGGTGTGAGAAGTTCGCGATGCAGGGGTACAGATGGCGGGTCGAGGGCGGCGCCCGCAAGCGATTAGCAGCGGAAGTATTGGGGAGGGGTGGTCGTCGGGGTTTTATCACCATCGGCTTCACAGGAAACATCGGAACCCCTGGTCGAAGTGTTTATGTGGGATCCATCTGATTGTCACAGCATGGCGGACTTCAGTTTCGAGCAGGACACGCGCGTCTTCCAGAACCGGGACGCGCTGACGGAGCAATACACGCCCGACGAACTCGTCGGGCGCGACGAGGAACTCACCGAGTTCCACGCCGCCCTCCAGCCCGTCATCAACGGCGAGAACCCCTCCAACATCTTCATCTACGGGAAGAGCGGCGTCGGGAAGACCGCCGCGACCCGGTTCTTGCTGGACCGCCTCGAACGCGACGTTCGCGACGTCCCCGACGTCGACCTCACCACGATCGACGTGAACTGCGACGGCCTGAACACGAGCTACCAGACCGCCGTCGAACTCGTCAACCGGATGCGGGACGCCGGCAAAGAGATGTCGACGACGGGGTATCCCCAATCCGCGGTCTACAACGCGCTCTGGGACGAACTCGAGAACCGCCAGGGAACCGTCATCGTCGTGCTCGACGAGGTCGACCACATCAACGACGACTCCATCCTCTACCAGCTCTCGCGCGCTCGCGACAACGGCGTGATCGACGACGTCGACCTCGGCGTCATCGGGATCTCCAACGACCTCTCGTTCCGCGAGAACCTCTCGTCGAAGGTTCGGTCGTCACTCTGCGAACGCGAAGTGAACTTCTCGGCGTACAACGCCACGGAACTCCAGGAGGTCCTCCGCCAGCGCGAGACCGTCGCGTTCCACGAGAACACGCTCGCGGACGAGGTCGTCCCGCTCTGTGCCGCGTACGGCGCACGCGACTCGGGGGACGCCCGGCAAGCGCTCGACCTGCTCCTGATGGCCGGCGACCTCGCGCGACAGGACGACGCCGAGCACGTCACCGAACAGCACGTGCGGCGCGCGAAGAACCGACTCAAGAAGAATCAGGTCGAGGAGGGGATCTCGACGCTCTCCCCGCACGGCCAGTACGCGCTCTACGCGCTCGTCGTCCTCGAAGAACGTGACGAGACGCCCGCGCGGACGCGCGACGTCGTCCCCGTGTACCAGGACGTCTGCCGCCAGCAGGGCGACGATCCCGTCTCGCTCCGGTCGGTCCGCGACCACCTCGCGTCGCTCGCCCAGCTCGGGATCATCGAGCGAACGGAGACGAACCGCGGTCGCGACGGCGGGAAGTTCACGGAACAGCAACTGAACCACGACGCGGACATCGTTCGCGCCGGCGTCAGCGAACTCCTCGAACTCGACATGGACGTGCTCTGACCGCTGGCTCGCGACGTTCGAACGCTCGCCCGCGACGGGGAGGCTGGGAGAACCCACTACCCACCCACCCCACTGGTTCCGTTGTTTTCGGGATGAGGTGGGTGGGGGTCGAGTCGTCATGGACCTGTCGCAGTTCACCGCCTGACGTGAACCACGGATAACCACCCCAGTCCATCGCTTCCGCTGCTACTTCCGTCTCTTCGCTCTTCTCGACTCATCCCGTCCCGCCTCGATGCGACCGGGTCCGCCAGACCAGGACGCCCCGATCGTCGTCGCGTTCGGACGTTACCTCCAGAATCTCCCGGCGTCCAGCACCGTTCGGGACACCCCCACCCCACTACTTCCGCTGTTCTCGAGGTGAGCAGGGTGGGGTCTGTCCCTCCGCAGGGCTTTGGTTTCCTTCTCTCTTCTCACATTGCTACTACCAATCCCAGTCGAACAAGCAATAGATATTCTAGTTGAAATAACTACGACGAGTTCTAACCCAACTATAACCCAAACCTTAATACAATCTATCCAAAACTAATCCGTAGTCTGCCGTAGTCGGATTTGGAACTGGGGGTGGGTCCCCCCACCCCCGTTCCATCACCATAACAACGGAACCAGTGGGGTGGGAGAGTCCCACCAACGCATCAAACCCCATTCCGCCTCTCCAATTCCTCAGCGACCAAAATTCGCCCACTGGTCCGATATCACTCCCACCCGACACCACGACTTCCGCTGTTCTCCTCGAGGGTCGTGCCCCCTTCGTCGATCGGTAACACGGGCGGTTCGTCCGCGCAGTTCTTTCGACGGTGGGTCATCAATCGACCCTGCTCCGTCAAGCTGCTCGCCACCATACCGCTCTCTCAGGAGTCTCTCTCACCGACGACGAATCGAGACGCACGAACCGTTCCAGAGTGAGACAACTCCTACCGACGCCGAGTTGGTGTCTGATCTCAGACCACGGAAAAACCACACCAGATTGGATGTCCGGCGAGTAAACAACGGAACGGGTGGTGTGGGGGTCGTGGCAACCGCAGGGTACCCGTCCCGGTCGAGTAATCTCGACGCGGGCTACGGTTCCGTCTCCGAGTGAGGGCGGGTTTTGCTGCCGACATCAGGAGGACGCCGGAGAGGGGAGCAAACCATTGGTGGAGAAGCACGTTCTGTAGATGTTAGGCCACGTCCTCAACTGGCGAGAGTCCGAAGACCACATCAGTAAACGAGGTTGGGCATCTCGAAGTTGACGACGGTAGTGGGTTCGACCGCTTCCGCGTTCTCTCGATATCCGCTCGCCACCTCTGCTCTCCACATGAACATCGACGATTCGGAGGCTGCCGCCCATCTCGAGGCACTGGCAGCGACCACGTCCGACGCGTTCGTCACCATCGATACGAAGAGCCGCATCCAGTACGTGAATCAGTCGATCGAATCGATCCTCGGCTACGCCCCGGACGATCTCCGGGGCGAACCGCTCACGGTACTCATGCCCGACGAGTACGTCGACAGCCATTTCGAGGCGATGGACCGATACCTCGAGACTGGGACGCGCCGACTCGACTGGGATCACGTCGAATTACCCGGCGAGCACAGGGACGGACATCGGGTGCCGTTAGAGATCTCGTTCAACGAGTTCGCGCTCGACGGCGACCGATACATGACCGGTGTCATCCGGAACGCCTCCGACAAGAGGCGCCAGATCGACCGGCTGGAGCGGCTCAATGGACTTGGCAGCGAACTCTCGAACGTGGAGACGTTTCAGGAGTGCTGCGAGCAGGCCGTCGTGGCGACGAGCGACATCCTCGACTATTCGATCGCGGCGATCGACCTGTACGAGTGCGAGACGGGGACGCTGGAACCGGCTGCGCGCTCCTGGAGCGGCACGGAACTCGCCGGTGACGACTCGCTGGCCGACGACGATTCGCTGGCCGACGACGATTCGCTGGCCGACGACGATTCGCTGTTCGACGACGCGCACGATCTCGCGTGGCAAGCGTTCGTGGAGAACGAACATCGCGTGTACGCGAACGTCGAATCGGAGACGGAGGTCGCGGCCGAGGACACGCTGCTATCCAGCGCCGCCGTGTTTCCGATCGGCGGCCACGGCGTCCTGATCTGTGGAGAGACCGAACCGGGCGAGTTCGACGAGTCGAGGATCGCGCTCACGTCCATTCTCGTCCGGAACGTCGCGTCGGCGTTCGAACGACTCGATCGCGAGGTCTCGCTGCGCGAACGCACGGCCGACCTCGAGTCGAAGAACGAGCAACTCGAGCGCGTGCAGCGCGTGAACGACCAGATCCGCGCGCTCACTCGATCGTTGCTGGATGCGGATTCGAGCGAGGAGATCAAGCGGGTTGTCTGCGACCGGCTGGCCGAGAGCGACCCGTACCGGTTCGTCTGGTTCGGCGAACGGGACATCGAGACGGACGAGATCGAGCCGGTTGCGTGGGCAGGCGTCGAAGAAGGCTACCTGGATGCCGTGACCGTCACGGCGGACTCGAGCGAGAACGGCCAGGGGCCGGCGGGGCGAGCGTTCCGGACTCGCGAACCACAGGTACAGAACGACCTGCAGGCGGACCCGCCGTTCGAGCCGTGGCGCCAGGAGGCCATGCAGCGGGAGTATCGAGCGAGCATCTCGGTCCCGGTCGCGTACAACGACTCCGTGTACGGCCTCCTGAACCTCTACGCGAACGAGCCGGGGGTGTTCAGCGAGATGGAGGAAGGCGTCCTGTCCGAGCTGGGGGAGATGGTCGGGTTCGCGCTGAACGCTCGCGAGCGCTACGACGCGCTGGTTTCCGAGGAGTCGGTCGAACTCCAGTTCGCGATCCGGGACGACGACTATCCGTTGCTCGGGTTCCTCGCCGAGTACGATGCCGAGTTCGCGCTGGAGGACGTCTCCGCGGGGTCGGAGTCCGGCATCGTCGTCGTCGGCGCGGTCGAGGGCGCTTCCGTCCAGCAAGTTCGAGCGTTCGCCGACCAATACTCGGCGATCTCCGACCTGTCCGTAATTCGGGAACGCGACAACCAAGTCGTCGTCGAGGCGTCCCTGCGCCCCGGGTCGTTCCTCGCGGGACTCCTCGACCGGGGTGCCGTTCCGACGAACCTCCGTGCGTCCCCGAAGGAAGCACGGGTAACGATCCGGACGTCGAAGGCGGCGTCGCCGCGTGATTTCGTCGAACTGTTCAGGGATCGGTTCGATACCGTGGAGCTGGTCGCGCGGCGCGAGGTGGACGTCCCGGTTCGGTCGAGCGAGGGACTGGGGCAGGCGTATCTCGACCAGTTGACGGGGCGCCAGGAGGAAGTCCTCAGGACGGCGTACTTCGCGGGGTTCTTCGAGCAACCGCGCGCGAGTTCGGCGCGTGACGTCGCCGAACTCCTGGACGTCTCCCAGCCGACTGTGAGTCGCCACATTCGGACCGCAGAGGAGACGCTGTTCTCGTTGCTGTTCGGCGATGCGGAGTCGCGGTGAGTTCTCGCGGCGGAACGCGGTGCGTATCAGTATACGCTCGCCGCGTCGCTCGCTGTAGGTGGATACGAAGCACGTCTATCCCGGATGGGGTACTTCGATGCAATGCACACGATGATTCCGACTTCCAATTCAGTACCCGGCCCCACTGTAGGCGACGAGGACCCCGTGAGTATGCGCGTCGTCGACCGAGTGGCCGACGTCACCGGAACCGACCCGCTCGATCTCGAACCGCTCTACGACGTCGTCGACCCCGATCACCTCGACGCGCTCTTCGAGCGGAACGACGGGGTGGGGGACCAGCGGGGTGCGGAGGTCCGCTTCGTGATGGAGGGCTGTGACGTCGTCGTCTCCGCTGACGGGTCGATCGACGTCACGCGACGCTCCGGGACCGCGACAGCGATCGCGCCGGGCCCGGGCGTCGAGACGCAGGCGGACAGTCCCGGGTCGGTAGATTGAGGCGCTCTCGTTCGCGGTTCGAGGACGCGCGTGCAGTCCAGTCGAGGGTGGGATGACGGAGCGCGAGATCGACTCGGATCGTCGCCACCGTCCCGACGACGGGCTGGTGGATACCGAGCGGTGTGCCTCGTGCGGGCGCGAGATCGACCCGTCCGACTGGCATCCGGTCGCCACGCAGTACACGAGTGACGACGAGTTCCAGATCCTCGCGTTCTGCGGTCCCGAGTGTCGAGAGGACTGGACCGAAGAGTAGCGCGACCGGCGATTCGAGAACTGATCGCCGGGGAGTCCTCGTCCACGCCCGCACCAGTCGCCTTTTTCACGAGAATTCGGCCGTTGACCGCCGAGAATTATTCGTCACCTACCTGGCGCGCCCCACACGCGAGTGAACGGTCTCGTTTTCCTCTTCGTGATCTGGTGAGGACGAAACAGGGAGCGTCTGTATCCTGCAAACTATCGGTAAACTCCAAGTCACCGTCAATCGTTTACTTGCCCCGCTCCTCCCTCACGTAATGGAACCATCAGGGTCTACTTCCGAGGTATCGCCGGAAGAGACCGAGCGCGTGTTCGCGCGTCTCGAACCCCCCTGCACGCCACTCTCGACCGACGAAGTCGCGGCCCGACTCGACTGCGAGTTCGAGACGGCCAGGACCAACCTGACGACACTCGCCGATCGCGGTGTGGTTCGAACGCGACGAATAGACGACCGACACCGCGTCTGGTGGACGGACGAAACCGACGGCGACCAAGTAATCGACGGCGACCAGGGAACAACAGTCCACCAGGAAACCGGCCGAGAGGAGTTCGGGGCGTTCATTCGAGCGGTCAAGGATTACGCGATCTTCATGCTCGACCCGGACGGCTTCGTTCGAAGCTGGAACGACGGCGCGGCGCGCCTCAAGGGATACACCGAGGACGAGATCGTCGGCGAGCATTACCGGGCGTTCTACACGGACGCGGACGTCGACGCGGGCGTCCCGGCGCGCAACCTCGAGCGGGCAGCCGAGCATGGGCGATACGAGGACGAGGGGTGGCGAGTGCGCGAGGACGGGACGCGGTTCTGGGCGAACGTCACCATCACGGCGATCCGGGACGAGGACGGGGCGCTGCGAGGGTTCACGAAGGTCACGCGCGACATGACCGAACAGCGCGAGTACGAGCAGGAACTCCACGAGGAGCGCGACTTCACGGAACAGGTCCTCGAGACCGTCCCCGTGAACGTCCTCGTGCTCAGTGAGGACGGCGAGCTCGTTCGCGCGAACGGAGGCGTCCGGGACCTCTTGGACGTCGAACCCGCGGACTTCGACGCGTTCGACGCCGGTTCGTGGGACCTGTACGACGAGGACGGCGACTCGATCCCTGTCACGGATTGGCCGTGGACGCGGGTCGTCGAGACCGGTGAGTCGGTCCAGCACTTCGAGTGCCAGGTCGACGTGGCGGACGGCGACCGACGGTGGTTCTCGATCAACGCGGCGCCGCTCGATGAAGGCGGGTCCGAGGTGGAGCGAGTCGTCATGTCCGCCGACGACGTCACGGACCGGAAGGAACGCGAACGCCGTCTCCGTCGGGAGTCGAACCAGACCGAGAAACTGCTGCGGACGGCGCCGATCGCCATCGCCGTCCAGGACGCCGACGGGGACACGATTTTGGCGAACCAGCACGCCCAGGACGCGCTCGGACTCACGGAGGACGAAATCCTCGACGAACCGGAACAGCCGGAGGCGTGGACGCTCTTCGACGACGACGGGAACCCACTCGACGCGACCGAGACGCCGTCGGCTCGCGTCCTGGCGACCGGCGAGCCGGTGTACGACGAGGAGGTCGTGATCGAACCGCCGAACGCCGACCGGATTCAGTTCCGCGTGAACGCCGCACCCGTCCGTGACGCTGACGGCGACGTCGAACGGATCATCACGACCGGCGAGGATATCACCGAGTTGCGGGACCGGGAGCGAGAGCTCGAGCAGCGCAAGGCCGAGCTCGAGACGGAGCTCGGCGAGATACTCGGTCGGATCTCGGACGCGTTCTACGCCCTGGACGAGGAGTGGCGGTTCACGCACCTCAACGACTCTGCCGCCGAACTGATGCAGCAGTCCAGGGAGGACCTCCTCGGGCACACGCTCTGGGAGGTGTTCCCCGACGCCGAGGGCAACGTCTTCTGGGAGAAGTTCCGCGAGGCGATGGAGACCCAGGAGTCCGTCGCCTTCGAGTTCTACGCCGAAGCCCTCGACGCGTGGCTCGAGTTCACCGTCTATCCCTCCGATTCCGGGCTCTCTATCTACTTCCGAGACGTCTCGGAGCGCAAGAGACAGGAGCGCGCGCTCCGCGAGCGCCAGGGTCGCCTCAACCGACAGAAGCAGTACACGGACGACATCCTGAACGCGATCGACGACCTCTTCTACCTCCTCGACGAGTCCGGACAGCTCCAGCGCTGGAACGAGTCGCTCCGGGACGTGACGGGGTACACGGACGAGGAGATCGCGTCGATGCACGCGCTGGAGTTCTTCGACGAACGCGACCACGAGGCGATCTCGACCGCGATCGCCGAGGGGCTCGACGCCGGCGAGACCCAGGTGGAAGCCGAGATCCTGACGAAGGAGGGGGACCTGATCCCCTACGAGTTCGTCGCGTCGACGCTCGAGGACCCCGACGGGAGGTCCGTGCTCGCTGGTATCGGGCGCGACATCACCGACCGGCGGGAGTACGAGCGGAAGCTCGAAACGTCGAACGAGCGCTTGGAGCAGTTCGCGTACGCGGCGTCGCACGACCTGCAGGAGCCGCTTCGGATGGTGTCGAGCTATCTCCAGCTCGTCGAGAACCGGTACGCGGACGCGCTCGACGAGGACGGCGTCGAGTTCGTCGAGTTCGCGGTCGACGGCGCGGACCGCATGCGGAACATGATCGACGGCCTCCTGAGGTACTCGCGCGTCGATACGCGCGGTGATCCGTTCGAGGCCGTCGACCTGAACGACGTCCTCGACGACGTCCAGGAGGACCTGCAGTTCCGGATCGAGGAGACTGACGCGGACGTCGAGGCGGAGTCGCTCCCCGTCGTCCACGGCGACCCCGGCCAGTTGCGGCAATTGTTCCAGAACTTGCTCGACAACGCCATCGAGTACAGTGGCGAGGGGGCACCCGTCGTCCGCATCGACGCGGCCCGCGACGGCGAGAGGTGGTCGATCTCGATCCGGGACGAGGGCGTCGGTATCGACCCGGAGGACGCCGACCGGGTGTTCGAGGTATTCCAGAGCCTCCAGCCGTCCACGGAGCACTCGGGTACCGGCATCGGGCTCGCGCTCTCCGAGCGGATCGTCGAACGGCACGGCGGCGAGATCTGGCTCGAGTCCACGCCCGGGGAGGGGACGACGTTCACGTTCACGCTCCCCGCGACGGGTGGTCTCGATGAGTGACCGACGAGGTGGAGAGGACCCGGTGGACATCCTCCTCGTCGAGGACAACCCCGGTGACGTCCGCTTGACGAGAGAGGCGTTCGAAGCGGGCCAGATTCGGAACACGCTGCACGTCGCGAGGGACGGCGTCGAGGCGCTCGAGTTCCTCCGCCAGCAGGGCGAGTACGCGGACGTTCCCCGTCCCGACATCGTCCTCCTCGACCTCAACCTGCCGCGGAAGGACGGCGACGAGGTGCTCGCGGAGATCCGCGCGGACCCCGACCTCGAGACGCTCCCGGTGATCGTCCTCACGTCCTCGTCGGCCGAAGAGGACGTCGTGCGGTCGTACGAGCTCCAGGCGAACGCGTTCCTCACCAAGCCCGTCGACCCGATGGAGTTCGTGGAGATCGTCAGGTCCTTCCAGGAGTTCTGGCTCTCGGTCGTCCGCCTCCCCCCAGAGGGCGAATCATGACGAACGACGAGACGCTCGACGTCCTCCTGATCGAGGACAACCCGGGCGACGTGCGACTGATCGAGGAGATGCTGGGGGACGCCGAACGGCTCTTCGAGCGGGTTGGGTCCGGCGAGCACGCTGCGAGCGAGACGCGGATCCATCACGAGAGCACGCTGGCGGCGGGCGTCGAGCGGTGCTCGGCGGACGACGTCGACGTCGTCCTCCTCGACCTCGGACTCCCGGACTCGCGGGGACTGGAGACCCTCGCGGCCGTCACGGGCGCCACCGAGTTCGTCCCGATCGTCGTACTCACCGGGTTGAACGACGAGGGCGTGGGAGTCTCGGCGATCCAGCACGGCGCGCAGGACTACCTCGTCAAGGACGAGGTGACAAGCGACCTGCTCGTCCGCTCGATCCACTACGCGATGGAGCGGAACAGACAGGACCGCGAGCGCGCGCGACGCCGCGAGGAGCTCGAAGCACTGAATCGACTCAACGAACTCACGCACGACGTCACGCACGCCGTGATCACGACGTCGACGCGCGAAGAACTCGAGCGCGCGGTCTGCGAGACGCTCGTCGCGTCCGACGCGTACCGGTTCGCGTGGATCGGCGAGGTCGACAGGCCGACCGACGAGATCACGCCGCGTGCGGCGGCCGGCGTCGAGGACGGCTACCTCGACGACGTGACGGTCATGGTCGAGGGGGACGAGACCGCCGACGGCCCGACGGGACGCGCGATCCGTACCGGGAGCGTGCAGGCGATCCAGCGCGTGCAGACGGAGCCGGCGTACGAGCCGTGGCGCGAGCAAGCGATCGAGCGCGACTACAAGTCGAGCGCGTCGGTCCCACTGGAGTACGACGGTATCACGTACGGCGTGCTGAACGTGTACGCGCCGTCACCGAACGCCTTCTCGGACGCCGAACGCGAGATCCTCTCGCGTCTCGGTGCGGTCATCGGGCACGCGATCACGGCGATCGAACGCAAGGAAGCGCTGGTGAGCGACACGGTACTCGAACTCGAGTTCGGCGTCGACGACCTCGGCGTCGACCTCGGGGCCCTCTCGAGGCCCGACGACGGCTACGTGTCCATCGTCGACCTCGTGCGGACCGACGGCGGGGTCCTCGCGTACGGTCGCGCGGTCGACGTGCCCCTGGAGACGTTCCGGGACGTCGTGTCGAACGCGCCGTTCGTCGACGAACTCCGCGTGCTCTCCTCGGACGCGGGCACGCACCGATTCGAGGTCGTCACGACGGCGTTCGACGACCTCGTCGACAGTATCGGGAGCCACGGTGGTCAGATCGCGTCGGCGACGATCACCGACGGCAGTCTCAGGTTCGTCGTCGACTTCCCGCCAGGGCGGGACAAGCGCCAGCTGGTCGAGCTGGTAGAACGTCACTGTCCGGAGGCGACGGTCCGCTCGCAACGCGTCGTCGAACGGACAGTCGACGACGCGTCCACTGCCCGGTCGCTCCTCCATGCCTCGTTGACCGAGAAGCAACACACCGCCCTCGAGACGGCGTACTACGCCGGACTCTTCGAGTGGCCCCGCCACAGTACCGGGCAGGAGGTCGCAGACCGCCTCGAGGTCTCCCCGCCGACGTTCAATCAACATCTTCGCGCCGCCGAACGGAACGTCTTCGCCGAACTGTTCGCCGACGGCGACGAGGCGGTCGGCCCTGGCGACTGACGGCCGACTGCTGGCGGCGAGCGAACACGCGAGCGCTGGCTCACCACGGAGCGAAACCGGATAGTGGAGCCGCCGCACCGAAACAGTTCGAGACCGATAATTCCCACTTGCGACGAGTCACTCGCGTATTCGTCTCCGGTTCCAATCCGGATTGATGCCACTGAAAGTATTTGGGAGTGACCTCATGCTCCACTGCCCCATGGACGGAGTACGATGAGCACGAAACAGGACCAACCGGGAGACGAGACGAGGAACCGAACGATCGACGCGCTCTCGGACGGCGTCCGTCGGCGTATCGTTCGCGTGCTCGCAGAGGCGACGGCCCCGGTCTCGCTGGAGGACCTGGCGAAACGGCTCGTGGCGTCCACGCCGGAGGCGACCGGGACGAACGACGTCGAATCGCTCCGCGTTCGACTGCACCACGTCCACCTGCCGATGCTCGCTGCGTCCGGGTTGGTCGACGTGGACGACGCGACGCGCGAGGTGACCGCCACGGACCACGCGGTGTACGACCGCGAGAATCCCAGCGAAATCCCCCTCGGCGACGCCGGTTCGTCGAGTCGGCGGCGCAAGGAGCGCCGTCGACGCGGGGTCGTCGCGATCCTCGCGTCCGAGTCCGAACCGATGGATCGAGAGACGCTCGCCCGCGAACTCGCCCACCGGGAGTCGGACGGGCGACCCGCGGCGTCGCTCGTCGACGACATCGACGTCGCACTGCACCACCAGCACCTCCCGAAACTCGACCGGAGCGGAGTCCTTGAGTACGACTCCGACGCTGAAACCGTCCAGTACTAATCAGCAAGCGAGGCCGACGCCACGGGGAGGTGGACGCCACGGGGAGGTGGACGCCACGGGGAAATCGACGCTACGGTGCGCCGACACGACGTCCAGTAGACGACGCACCGGTCCGACCCCGACTCTTGGACGTCTCGCGCGTGCGAGGAACGACCAACTATTTCCTCCCTGGCCCGAACTGTCGACGCATGAACAGACGACGGTTCGTGGCGACCGCGTCGAGCGTTGCGGTACTCGCGACCAGCGGGTGCAGCCGACTCTCGCCCAGTAACTCGGCGCCCGAGCATCCTGGCGGGTCCATCTATCTCTCCAACACGGCTCGTTCGGAGCTGACCGTCACCGTCTCGACGGTCGACTACGAGCCGGCGAAGAGCCTCGAGACCACGGTTCCATCGGGAGAGCACGTCGTCCAGCCCGAGTTCGTCTCCGCGGCGCCGGGCGCTGCGGTGACGGTCGCCGCCCGAATCGGCGACGACGGCGACCGCCTCCCGTTCGAGTTCCTCCCCGCCGGGGGCGGAGACGGGAGCGATGCCCCGCCCGAGTACGCGAGACTCTCGATCCGGAATGCCGTCGAAGCGAGCGCCGAGTGGACGGCTCGACCGGGAACCTGATTGTCCACTCTGCGAGCGCGACGACCGCCGCTGTGCACCGGCGGGAGCGCACCCGCCCCTCGTTTACGTGAAATATCCCTTTGAGGCACCGGGCGTCCTTTAACCCTCTCTGCGACAGGTTACGTATGAACCGAGGCATCTTCGTCGCCGGGCTGCTCGTGGTCGGGCTCGTGGCGGCGGTCGGCGTCGCCACGGTCGTGCTCGGCGTCGGACTGGCGCCGTCGTTCGTCGAGAGCGGGGAGGCGAAACCGCCGACGCTTCAGTCGTTCGAATCGGCTGACGCGCACTGCACGGACGACTTCAGTTCGAACACCTCCACGTCGATCCACGCGAGCGGCGCGAACACGGCGGTTACGTACAGCCAGAACGTCTCCCTCTCGGACCCGTCGCGTGACGTCGGCAACGCGACGTTCGAGCGCGTGAACGAATCGACGTACGTCCTCTCGATCTCGACGGCGGAGACCGAGAAGGCCTCCAGGGACTGCCCCGGCGTCGCTCGCTACAACGCGACCATGCGGATCCCGGCCGGCGACGACCCCTGGCGGATCGTCGTCCAGCACGACGGCGAGAACGTCTCGACGATCTACGGCGACTCGAACAGCTCGCCCCTGAGCGGCTCGGCAAGCGGTGGCGGGAGCGCGAGCGGCGGGAGCGCCAGCGGTGGTGGAAGTACGAGCGGTGAGGGGAGCGACGGCGAGGGGAACGAGACTGCCAGCAGAATGGACGAGAGCGCCAGCGACGCCTACAGCGGTCGTGGCGCGTCGAGCGTCATCTCCAGGCCCGGACTGTAGTGGACGAGCGACTGCTCGTCGGGCGCGTCGAGGCCGACCGCGTCCAGGAGCGTCCGGTCCGTGACGGTCGCGTCGGCGGGCTGGACGGTCCACGGCGGGTGGCCGACGGAGCCGACGAGTCTCGTTCCGAGCGGCCCGGTCGCGACGTAGCGCTCGCGGTCCACGAGGAAGGACGCCAGCGTATCGGGTGCCGTCGTCGCCGGGTTGCCCGCTGGCTCGAACGCGACCGCCAGGTTCGCTCCGGAACCGTCCCGGCGGCGTGCGTCGACCTCCGTACGGTCGCCACGGGTGCGGCGGTCGACGTGGGCGTGCGAGGTCGGGACGCGGAAGAGCGTTCGCGCCGCGTCGGCCGCGACGCGGTCGTTCACGTCCGCCGAGAGGAAGTGGATGGCTCGCTGGCCGTCGGGGGTCGTGACGTACGTTCGGAGGGCGACCGTCTCGACGTTCTCCCTGAGCGGGACGCCGAAGGCGTCGAACCGGTCGATCGTGAGCGCGATGGCGGACACCCACGCGGACCCGGCGACGGTGTCCGGTTCGGTCCAGTCCGGAACCGTGGCCCGCACTCGCGCCGGCGAGACCGGCCAGTGGACGAAACACGCGTCGGCGAGTGCGAGCGAGAGCGGACGGATCGGACCGAGCATACCAGTCCGTCCGTTGGCGACGTCCTTGAGTGACTCGCCGCCCCTTCGGCCCTGGTCTCTCCCCGGATGCCGAACGGTCGACCGGAAACCAGGCGTTGGCAAACAACTGCTGGAACGCTGGCGAGGAGGCGCCGACGGGGTGACAGATGAGGGCGTTTTGTGGGTCGCGTAGGTGTAATCTGCTGTATCCCGGCTTGAATGGCGGGCTTCTAGTCTTGAAATTTACACTATTCTGCAGTAGGAAGATGCATCTGTTACTGGCTGGTAAAAGTGGAGTATGCCCGAGTTTGGGTCGCTAGAATCACAGGAGGTACGATCGTACTGGGAACACGAAGCAGACGACTTCACTCCATGGTTAGCAGCGGAGATTCGAGCCGAACCCGCTTCGAAGCTGGAAGAAGCATTGGAATTGGATTTGGCGGTGCTCGAGGAGGAGAAGAGCGTCGGTCGATACAACGTCGACATCTTTGCAGAGGTGGTCGATGACAACCGCAAAGTGATCATCGAAAATCAACTCGGGTCCTCTGACCATGACCATCTCGGGAAATCGATCGCGTACGCCTCGGGCGTAGATGCAGATATCATCGTCTGGATTGCTCCACGATTCTATGACGAGCATCGAGATGCGATGCAGTGGCTAAACGAAAACAGCCGAGAGGGCGTCGACCTCTTCGCGATTCGGCTGGAAGTGTGGCGAATCGGCGATTCCGAGCCAGCAGTGCGATTGAATCCGGTCGCAGAGCCAAGCGAGTGGAAAGAGAAAGCTCAACGACCCCAGAACGAACTGAGCGACACGGAGACGTTGCGAGAAGAGTACTGGACGACCTTCCGAAACCGAATCGAAGAGGAGAACTCGGTGTTGAGTGCCCGTAAACCATTCCCCGACTACTACTACAACAACCCCATCGGGAAGGCCGGTGTCGAACTCCAATTCACTATCAAAGCCACCGAGAACGAACTCGGTGTCGCACTGGTCATTCGGGATGACGCCGAACTATACCAGCACCTCGTCGGCGACCGTGAAGCGATCGATAGCCAGTTTGGACAAGAGGTGGTATGGGAAGAACCCGAGGAGACACGGGCAGGCAAAGCCCGCAGCAAAATCACTGTAACCAAGCACGCTGAGGTACAGGACGAAGCACGCTGGGACGAGTATACGGAGTGGATGCTCCAGGCGGGCGAACAGTTCCACCACGTGTTCTACGACCGGCTGCAGGTGTACTAACGACCAACTCCAAGTAGGAGATTTCCCAACTTCGGGAGGCAATCGAACCAGGCCGTTCGAAACACGAAACGCTACTGTCGAATCCTCGAATACCTGATGTATTTATGGAAGTACAGGGAAAACGGTCCGCCTCCGAGTTCGACCCATAAAGCCCGTCCGGTCGTTCTCGAACCGTGATAACAAATCGCTTAACTCCGCACGCTGGCGCACTATAGAGTAGCGCAGGTGATCGAGATCATGGAACGTTCGGACGTCGACCGTCGTACAGTTCTCAAAGGAGTCGGTAGCGTGACGGTCGCTGCGACGCTCGCCGGTTGTTCGTCGAATGGCGGCGACGGCGGCGACGGCGGTGACGGCGGAGACGGTGGCGATGGCGGCGACGGTACCGACGGCGGCGACGGTGGCGGCGGTAACTCGGAGGTCGACAGTTATCTGTCATCGACGTCCAACTACGACGGGATCGAGGACCGCACCGGCGAGAGCGAGGTGACGGTAGAGGTCGGCGTCGACGCCAACGGCGCTGCGTACGGCTTCGGTCCGGCCGCGATCCGTGTCGACAGCGGCACGACGGTGGTCTGGGAGTGGACCGGTCGCGGGAGCACGCACAACGTCGCGCACGACGGCGGCGACTTCGAGAGCGAAACGACCGCCGAGGAGGGATTCACGTTCGACCAGCAGTTCGACGAGTCCGGCACCTACCTCTACGAGTGCACGCCGCACACGTCGCTCGGGATGAATGGCGCCGTCGTCGTCGAGTAGGGTCCCTCCCTACGGGGTTTTGTAGTCGACCGCTTCCGTTGCTCTTTCTGCGATCGTACTGAATACAGGGCGCAAACTCAGCACTGGCTCGGCTAAACCTGACAATTCGAACCAATACGATATATGAACCGACACGTTCCGGTTCCCTCGTATCACGTTGCGTGTACGCCGCCGTCGACGAGTACTACGGATCAGTTTTCTTAGCCTACAGGGAGTTCGGTAGCAGGCCACTGTCTGGAACGCACGAAACTGAGAAGGATCAACTTCGAATTCTCGGGGGTTAACCGGGTGAGAGTTCGGATTATTATAGATAGAGCACATAGGGTACCGTATGAGGTATTCTGGACCTGCCGGTTCTGACATACTCATCAAGGCCGTCAAGCAAGCGCCGATGCTTGCTGCGCTGCGAGAAGAGCCGTTGGCTCGCCACGAGTTAGAGACGAGGCTCGATATCTCGAAATCGACCGCTCACCGGAACACGAAATCGCTGGCCGAACGAGGTCTGCTCAAGAAATCGAACGGAGACTTCGTACTCACCGAGTTCGGGCAAGCAGTCGCCGACGTCGTTGCGGCGTACGAAAAAGAGATGGACACGACCGTTCGTCTCGCTCCGGTGTTCGAATCTGTCTCCGGTATTGAACCGCCGTGCCCCATCGAGGCCTTCGCAAACGCGACTGTCACGTCTGCGGATCGGGGCGATCCGTTTGCGCCGTTGGCGCGGTTCGTCTCTCTCATCCGAGGGTCTGACTCGTTACGCATGTTCGACTCGTATGCAATCGCACCGACCTACATCGACGAAATACACGGACGAGTGCTCGACGGAATGCGGACGATAGTCGTCGAACGTCCCGACGTAGCAGAGGACATTATGGAGAACTACCCGGCAAAATGCGTTCAATTATGCGCGAGCGACTTTCTCGAGATGCGGTTACACGAGGGGCTCCCCTTCGGACTTGTCGTCCTGGACGATTGCATCGGCATCGGCGTCCGAGGTCCCGACACGGGGATTCCTCGGGCCTTCGTCGATACCGAGTCGAACGAGGCCCGTGAATGGGCGGAGACGATTTTCGAGTCCTACTGGAACGAAGCAGTTCACTTGAAACGATTCAATCCGAAGGCGTTGAGAGAGGCATTGGAGGCCAGCGCCCAATAATCGGAGTTACGAGACTACGTGGGTTCGGTCGAGACCCGGCCAGGGTGAGTATGACGGTGAAAAATCGGTCAACCTGGTGGATGTGCTCGTATTAGTCCTTAAATCGGCGGACACTTATCATGACCCTCACTGTGGGTCTCCAGATTGATACGGGCCCTCGACGGGTTGGCCACGACGCTCGATTCGCGTTATCGGAAGTCCCGCACAGTCGGCGTAGTCACGCAGCGCGTCTTCGTTTTCGGCCTTGAAGTGACAGAGGGTGCCGGTGACTTCGTTGTCCTCGTTGGTCATGATCTCTGACTCGACCCATTCGATGTCAGTGCCTGCATCACGTACCGTATCTAGCGCCGCAACCGACCGCTCACTGGCGCGTTCTCGTTCGGCGTGAGTCACGGGTTGGTCCAGTAGTCGCAGGATGAGGTAATCCTCCAGCTCTTGGTCGATCATAGGCCTTCCCCCCGTCGCTGTGGCTGTGGTTCAACGATTTGTTCTGCCGACGGGATGTCTCGGTGAGACATAAACAACCGTACGCAGGATTGAGATATGTAGCTATTCTCCGGGATTTCCCCGGAGAGAGGAACGACCCCACCCGTCGAAACGATTCGAACAGGGTTTGTCACATGATTCCACTTTCTGCTGATCGATCTGAGTGCTCTGTCTATACGAAACATACGGAGTCCGGTGAACGGTGTAGATCCGCCGTTCGACAGGTGATCCTCTACTTACTGGACAACTGATCCACGTTTCGTATCCGGATTACACCTGACCTTCGTGCTGACTTCATCCTCTGGATGCCGCACGGCTGTTGTGTCCGTTTCTGTGGATTTCAATTGAGCCAGTGGGATACGTCACCAAGCCTTCGGAGTGTATCGCAACCTCCACGAGTCCCTGGTGCCAGCCCGTTGCCCGGACTGGTCAGTCAGCGAGCGCCGGACCCGTCTCGTGGTCGTGACCGTCGATCTCGTCGTCGGTGAGGTAGCACTGGGGGTCCTCGCCCCAGAGGTCGCCGGTGGCCGTGAGCGCGCGCAGCCTGGACCCGCCGCGGCAGACGTCGACGTACTCGCAGCCCTGGCAGCGCTCGGGGAGGTGCCGTTCGCGGTCGCGGAGCGCGCCGAGGAGCGGGTTCGTCTCGTCCGTCCACACGTCGCCGAACGCGCGGTCGCGGACGTTCCCGAGGCTGTAGTCCTGCCAGAACTGCGTGAGGTGGACGTTCCCCTGGTAGTCGACGTCCGCGATACGCTCGCCTGTTGGGTCGCCGCCGTTCCGTCGGAGGTACTCGCGGACAGCGCTGGCCCTGGTCGGCCCGAACGCCTCGCGCGCGTACTCCACGAGGAACCCCGCGTCGGCGTAGTTCCCGACGAGGAGCGTCTCGATCTCTGCGCCGTCGGCGTGGTACTCGCGGGTGAGGTCGCAGACGCGCCGGACGGCCTCGCGCTTCTCGACCGGGTCGAGGTCGGCCTCGGGGACGCCGCGGCCGCCGTAGTCGAGGTGATAGAAGCAGAACCGGTCGACGCCCTGCGCGTGGAGGAGGTCGACGACGTCCTCGAGGTCGGGTGCGGTCCGTTCCGTGATGGTGTACCGGAGTCCGGTCTTCACGCCGACGTCCTGGAAGACCTCGATGCCACGGAGTGCCGCGTCGAACGCGCCCTCGACGCCGCGGAAGTCGTCGTTCGTCTCCCGCAACCCGTCCACGCTGACGCCCGCGTACTTCAGGCCGGCGTCGCGAAGCGCTCGAGCGCGCTCCTCGGTGACGAGCGTCCCGTTCGTCGACAGCACGGGCCGGATGCCCTGGTCGCTCGCGTACGCGACGAGGTGCTCCAGGTCCTCGCGAACGAGGGGCTCGCCGCCCGAGAAGAGCACGACGGGGACGCCGAATTCGGCGAGGTCGTCGAGCAACCGCTCGCCTTCGGTCGTCGATAGCTCGCCTGGCGCGCAGCCGTCGTCCGCGCCGGCGTAGCAGTGCTCGCAGTACAGGTTGCACTGCTTCGTCGTGTTCCAGACGACGACCGGCCGACGCTGCTTCTCCTCGCGGATCTGGGGTTTCTCGGACTCGTCGGCGGCGTCGTACCGGAGGCCGTCGCCCTCCGCGTCGAGCCCGCAGAGGAGCTTGCTGACCGAGATCATCTACGGGAGCTCCCTGTTCCGCGGTTCGTCGTAGTCGTCGCCGCCGTCGAACCCGGAGACGTCCGTCGGCGCCGGCTCGGCCGCTTCGTCCAGGTCGTGCGCGCTGAATCGCGTGAATCCGCTCGCGGGACACACCCAGACCTCGTCGGCGTACCACGCGAACAGTCGCGTCGCGCGTCGGTAGGCGTCCTCGGCGTCGTCGGCGGTGACGCTCCCGACGTGCCTGAGCGGTTCGTCCGGGCCGTCGCGTACGAACACCTCGAACGCGGTGCCGTCGTCGGCGCGCGGCCGTTCGGCGACCGTCACTCGCTTCGTTGGCGACTCCATGATGATGTGGTATCGGTGGGATCTGTAGGTGGTTGGTGGTCGTTCTCGTCTCGCTGGAACGCCCCCGAACGGATTCGGGGGACGGGAGTACGCTGTGGATCGGGCCGCGACAGTCAGGGGACGTGGACGCGCGTCACGTGCCCGCCGCACCCGCACTGCTCGACGTACTCGTACTCGGCGTCCGCGTCGAGTTCGGCGTCGAGGACGGGATAGAGGTAGTCCTCTGGGTGCCCGTGTGTGCCGTGCGTGACGAGATTGACGTGTACGCCGCTCGCGGTGTGCGCGACGGCGTCGAGCGCGTGCTCGACGAGCAGCCCGCGGTCGGTCTCGTACTGGTCGCGTTCGAGGTTGGCGGACCACGACCCCTCGTGGACCGTCTCGGTGATCGGCTCGACGTCCTCGCTGGCTGTTTCGGTCATACCGGTACGTTGGACGCCACACCCCGAAGCCCCGTCGGCGAACATATTCGTAGCTGGCGCTCGACGACGCGGATCTCCCGCAATTCGACGAGTGCCACGACCAGAGAGCGGACCGACGATGGCCTTCAATCTTCGCGCGTGTACCCCATCGTCTCGAGTTCTTCGACGACGGCGTCCCGGTTCCGGAGCGCGGCGCGGTACACCGCTTCGCGGATGTCGAAGACGGGGATGTCGCGCCCGAACAGCTCTTGGGCTTCGGCCTCGAGCTGCTGCTCGCCGACCTTCACGTCGTCGTGCACGAACAGCGTCAGGCGCTCGTCGCGCTCGAACTGCACCGACTTGTCCTTGAGCATTCGCCGAACCACGTACGGTTGCTCGGTGCCGCCACCCGACTGCTCAGTGTCGTCACCCGATCGCTCGACGTCGCCACCGGGTTGCTCCGTGTCGTCACCCGGTTTCTCGGCGTCGTCACTCCGCGACCCGATCCCTTCCGATGAACCACTATTCGCTATATCATTCTTTTCGACGTCGTCGGACTCGCCGTTCGATTCCGTGGCGATCGCGTCCGTTCCCCCCGGTGACGCGGCCTCGCTGCGCGACTCGGTGGCTCTCCCCCCGGTTTCGCTGCGATCCGAACCGCGTGACTCGGTCTCCACCTGCCCCGACTCCGCGTCGACCGCCTCGGATTCGTCCGCTTCGGCCTCGGACTGCTCATCGTCGTCGTCGCCGCCCCAGACGTCGCCGGTCCCGGACTTCATGCCCCCCATCGTCACACCTCCGCGAGCTCCTCGAGTTCGCCTGGCGCCGGCGGATTCGGTGCCTCCAGGCCGCCCTGGGTCTCGATGTGGCGGGCGAGCTCGTCGAACTTCGCGAGCGTCTCCATCTCGTGGTCCCGATGACGGTCGCGGTACTCGCGAACGTACGTGAACGCGCTGCACTGCTGACGCCAGCACCCCTCGAAGAGTGAACTGCGCTGTCGGAACACCACCGGGACGTCGTACCCGAGGTCGCGGACCGCTTCGAGGATCTCCGTCTGGTCGTTCGTCCCGCTGAAGCCGTTCGGGACCGCCGCGAGCACGCCCACGCCGATCTCGAGTTGCTCGCTCAATCCGGTGACGAGGTCCTCGAGCCCGTTCACGGACGCCTGCCCCTTCGCGCTCGGCTCGACCGGGAGGACGAGGTTCCCGCTGGCCGCGATGGCGTTGTAGACGCCCGCGCCAGGTGACGCCTGGGGGTCCATGATGACGACGTCGTAGTCCTCGTCGACGTCGTTCTCGCGGAGGACGCGGAGCAGTTGCGTGTACTTCGGGAAGCTCTCGCCGAAGTCCGAGCGCGAGTCGGCCTCGCGCTGGAGGACGTCCTCGAGGTCGTCGAGCATGTTGTGCTCGGGGATGACGTCGACGCCGTCGTGGTCGATGTCGTGATAGATGAGGTCCTCGAACGGGCCCTTCTGGCGGTCGACGAGGTGCCGGACGAGGTGGTCCGCCTCGGAGTTCGCGCGGTCGTGGTCGATGTCGAAGAGGTGACTGAGGTCGCCGTCCTGCGGGTCGAGCGGGATGACGAGGACGTCCAGTCCTGCGCGAGCGTGTGCGACGGCGAGGTTCGCGGTGAGCGTCGTCTTCCCGACGCCGCCGGCCTCGCTGTATACCGTGTACGGTAGCATTGACGACGCGTAGGGCCTCCTGGTACATATATTTCATCCAGTCGTTCCAAACGTTTGTTTCACACTAACGTTTGTAACAGCCGTTTGCAACGACTGTTTGTAATAGACGCTTGAAATGGTTGGGCGTTTACGTTCGCCACGTCCGATGCCCACGACGGACGTCAGCTGGTAGAAGCGTCGGAATGAGCAAGCGTGCAGAAAGATCGACCACTTCGGTCAGAGAGGACCGACCGCATCGGTCGCAGAGACCGATGGCCCGGTGTCGCTCGCTGTCGAGATGCTGGTGGATGGGAAACGATCGGGGCGCTGTGCCGAACGAACGACCGCGGGATCGGGTCGACGCTCACATTCGCTCGGACTGCGCTTCGATGATCGACGTCGCCTTCTGGAACTCGCGCCCGAGCACGAACAGGAGGTCGTCGAGCGTCACGATCCCGAGCAGCGACCCGTCGTCGTCGACGATCGGGAGCCGCCGGATGTTCTCTTCGCTCATGCGGTCGAGCGCCTCGAACACCGTCATCTCCGTGGACCCCGTCACGAGCGACTCCGAGAGCAGGTCCTCGGCGGTCCGCTCGGTGACGTCGGGGGCGTCTTCGAGGGCGAGCGCGATCCGTCGGTCCGTCAGGATGCCGACCGGCTTGCCGTCCTCGACGACGACGACGCTCCCGACGTCGTACTCGTCCATCGCAGCGACGACGGTCGCGATCGGGGTATCGCGATCGGCGGTCACGACGTCCGTCGCCATGATCTCGTCGATGCCTGCTGGCTGAAGGCTCGGTCCACTCATCTGCTGGCCCTGCTGCTGGCCGAACTGCCCACGCGACTGCTGCTGTCGCACGTCCCGACCGGGGGGCGACTGCTGGGGGTGCTGAGGGTGGCCCTGATGTTGTTGTTGGCCTTGCCGGTGCTGCTGGCCCTGCGGAGGCTGCTGATGCTGCCCGGACTGCTCCTGGGACTGCTGCTGGCCGCCCGGAGGCTGCTGGCCCTGCGGAGACTGCTGGCCATGCGGAGACTGCTGGCCACTCGGGGGCTGTCGACCGCCCGGAGGCTGCTGGCCACCCTGCTGTGGCCGCCCCTGGGGCTGCGGGAACTGGCGCTGGTTCTGCATCGACTGCTCTTGGCGGTGCTGACCGGTCTGGTGGTGCTGCTCGTACTGGCCCTGGTGCTGCGTGTGTCGTCCCTGGGACTGCTGTCGTGCGAATTCGCCCGCGACAGTCTCCTGCTGGCCGCGCACCTCGGTGTCGCGTGTCTGGGCCTGCCGCTGGTCGCCCCCACTGCGCTCGCGGAGCTCGAAGCCGCGCTCGTACGATTCGGACAGCTCGTCTCGCCCTCCGGTGTCGCCCTCGGACTTCCGGCGGCTCTCGGGCGGACCCCGGTTCGTCGACGGCGGTCGTCCGCCGTCGCTTCGGGTCGGCGTGGTCGAGCGACGATTCTGCCGGTTCGGATCGGTGGAGTTGTGTCTCATGGTGGGTGGCGTGACCGCGGCGCTCTCGCCCCGGCCGCTGGTTGCAACCTCCGACGGAGCACACATAAATCCACGACTTGGGTCAGCCGTCGTCTGCCTGGAACGGCTCTCAACGGCGGTCTACTGGTGGATTAACTGTTCGTGACCGAACCACTGAGGCGCGCAGGAGGAGCGTACCGCCAGCGAGCGCGCTCGTCGAACCAGCGCTCCGGTCCGATTGAATGTGGAACGTTGACACGCGGCGAGCCATCTGGGGCGGTCGCGTTTCGCGCGCGTTCAAATCCTTCACGAGCGAGTAACACTTGCTATCCTCGAGCGAGCGAATTTGAACGTAGACTATACTTAAGCGGGTCGTTGCTGTGGGTCCTACGTAGCCGGAAGCGACCGACTCGGCTACGATACACACTAACGCGACATAGAGAGACACACTCATGAAAGAGACACCCACGCGAGAAACTGAGACACCGACGAACGAGACGTTCGACGAACAGCTGAAGGCGATGGAGCACGGCCAGCGCATGCTCACGCGATCGACGATGCGTCCGTTCCAGCAGGCCGCCGAAGCCCAGTGGAACCTCGGGAAGATGTTCCTCCGGGGACTGGAACTAAACGAGTCGCTCCAGCGGACGGGGACGGAGGTGACGCGCGAGGCGTTCCAGAATTACCTCGATTCGTTCGAGACGGCCGCGACCGACGTCACCGAGGAGGTCGAGCGCGAGCTCCGCGAGACCGAGGACCGACAGACGTCGGCGGCGCGGCGGTTCCGTCACGCGACCGACGCCGTGACCGACGAGATGTCGAGCGAACCCACCCAGCAGCGCACGGGCCAGACGCACCCACAATCCCGACAGCAACCGCCGGGCCAGCAGTCTCGGTCCCGACAACCCCAGGATCAGCAGCCGGGGATGCAGCAGCACCTGATGCCACCGGGCCAGACGTCGCCGAATCAGCAACCACAGGGTCAGCAGCCCGAGATCCAGCAGAGACAGCAGCCCCAGGGGCAGCACTCGCAGCAGCCCCAGGGCCAGCAACCCGAGATGCCGCAACCCCAGGACCAGCAACCCGGTATGGAACAGGGAGGGCAGCCCCAGGGGCAGCGACCGATGGGAGAACAGCAGTTCCCGCAGGAGCAGGGGCCACCCCCGCAATCCCAGTCCCAGCAGGCTCCTCCCACGGAACCGACCCTGCAGCAGGGGCCGCCGACGCAGCAGGGTGGCCAGCAGCCGGCAGAACAGTCGCCCGGCCAGCAGGCCGGCGCGACGCCCCCGCTCCAGGAGGCGGGCGCCCAGCCGCCGGAGATGGCGTCGGAGTCCCGGGACCTCCAATCCGGGGATGACCAACCGCCGTTCGTCGACGCGAACCCCGACCCGCGTCACTGACCCCCAACGACCCGACAAAGCCGCTCGAACCCCGCTGTCATCCCCACGCTCGGCCCCCAACTCGCCGACTCGCTTCTTTGCCCACTCGCGGCACGCATTCACTACACGACTCGTCCACTACACGACTGTTCGAGACGCGCGCTCGAGTGGACGTCGACGACCACGTGACGAACCAGCTCGTTGCGCTCGACGAGCGCGTCTGCTGGACGTGCGGGCAGGCGACGACGCGCAACCGTGTCGAGCGGACGCTCGCGGACCTCCGTGAGGCCCGTCAGTCGCTCCGTCGCGGAACGTCGCACGGTCACGTTCTCGGCGTACCCGATCGAGGACGCCGACGGCGTCGCGGCTGGCTAGCGGTTTGCTGGTGCGCCGTGCCGCGTAGGGCGTGGTGCGGGCGGTGTGATGACTATCTCGCCGGTACTGTACACTGTGACCTGGTAGCCGTCGATGGTGAACGCGACGTGCCCGGGAACCTGTTCGGTGTCGGGGTCGACGTTCGAGAAGATCAGGTCGAGTGCGTCGGGGTCGACGCTATCGTAGAGGACGAATCCCGCGTCGGTGACGTCCTCCCCCATCACGTCGGCGAGCGCGTGGATGACGGTCGTGCTCAGCTTGGCCGTCCCACTGGGGTCGTGGTAGGCGTGGTATTCCTGCGGAGGCGATTGAGGTGCGGGCTGGCTTGAGACGTGATGCATGTCGTCACCTGATAAGCTATGCCTGGTAGTTCAAAACCTTGTCCCTTCGTTAACCTCGGCTTACGTGTTTCAGGCTGCGGTCGCGGCGCGGGAATCGTCGCCCCGCGACTCGCGGTGTGGGATGGGTAGCCGAGCGTGGGATTGGCAGCCGAGGGAGAGAAAGCGGGCGTTTCGAGCGCCGGGCTCGAGCCGAGGTCGCGTCGTCGCTCGAGTGCGCTTACTCCTCGTCTTCGTCCTCGTCCTCGCTCTCGCGGGGCTGGACGAGCACGAGGGCCTCCCAGGCGTCGATGCCGGGATTGAAGACGCTCTCGAGCACGTAGTCGTCCGGCCCGATCGGGACCGCGTCCTGTGGGTGCTCGATGGAGACCCACCGGAGCGTCGGTGAGTCGACGTCCATCTCCTCGATCGGCGTCGTCTGCGGGGCGGCCTGTTGCTGTGTTCCCGGCGGCTGGAGCGTCTCGCGCCGGCCCTGGCTTCCCTGCATCGGTTGGCCGCCCTGTTTCGGTTGTCCGCCTTGCATCGGCTGCCCACCCTGCGTCGGTTGTCCGCCTTGAGTCGGTGGGCCGCCCTGCATCGATTGCTCGGACTGTCGCCCCTGCTGATCGTGTGGATTCATGCGCTCGCCCGTTCGCTGCCTGCACCCTAAAGTATGGGCCGACAAACCGACTGCCGGCCGGCAACTGCAGGCTGCGTGCCTGCACGGAGTACTCGAGTGCTAGAGGTACGCGTCGTCCCACTGGTCGGCGCGATGCTCGTTCCCGCACTCGTCGCACTCGAGTCGGTCGAGGCCGTCCGCGACCACGTCCGTGCTCCCGCATTGCGAGCAGAAGTACCCCCACGCCTCGTCGTCCCCGTCGCGGACCTCGAAGAACGGCGCCTCGGTGCCGGGAATGGGGTCGTCTCCCGCGACGCGCATCGACTGGTCGTCGGCCTCGAGCGATTCCGGGACGTCGACGTTCGGCTCGTTCGAGTCGAGGGACTTGCTGGTGGTCGTGTAGATCTCCTGCGCGTACGATTCGTCCGTGCCGAAGTCGAGGTCCGTCGTTCCGGATGCCGACAGCCCGAAGCGTTCGAGGAACGCGCTCCCTTCGCTGGCGTCCTCCAGGACGTGCGCTTCGAAGCGCTCGCCGTCGAGGACCTCGTCGCGGACGTGCTCCACGAGTGCCGTCCCGGCACCCTGGCCGCGTTCGGTCGGTTCGACGTGTAACCACTCCAGCCAGCCGTCGGGGTGGACTTCTGCGAACCCGACGACGCCGTCGTCGTCCGCCGCGACGACGACCGACGGCGCGTCCTCGTCGTCGAGGCGGTCCGCGAACGCGTCGTCCGCGAAGTAGTTCTCTATCAGCGAGTCGATGTCCCCCGGACTCAGCGCGTACGACGACTGGAACGAGGCGCGTGCGATGCGTTCGATCGCCGAACCGTCGGCTGCCGTGGCCGATCTGACGTCCATACGTGACCCTCTCCGTCGAGCGCCAAAAGCGATGGCACTGCAACGTCCCCGCTCCCTCGGCCAGACGCCCGCGTCGCCGCGACGGCGCGGTCACGGTACCGTCTCTTCGAGTCCACTATCTGACAGCCACAGCCTCCGCCGTCGCTGGTATGTACGGGCATCCGCACGAACACCTTGCAGGGCCATGTAGAAGCCCTATCCCCGCCAGGGCACGGGATACGACTGCACATGGAACGACGAAAGTTCATCGCACTCGCCGGCACAACGGCCACAACTATCAGTATTGCAGGGTGCGCGAGCCCAGACGAAGCCGGCACCGCCGGCGGCGCCGGCGCGACGGAAGGCACGGAAGCTGGCGCCGACGAAACGGAAGGTGAGGACGGCGGAGACGGTGAAACGACGGAGGAAGCGGACGACGAGGTGACGACGACCGAGTCGGGCGAGGAGACGACCGACGAATCGGCTTCCGAGGAGGTCGACCCCGCGGACGTCGAGGGCGAGACGGACGACGTCAGCGAGAACGCCGAGGTGGTGTCCCACGAGGCGTTCCGGGACGGCGAGACGGTCGGCGTCCGCGGATCGATCGAGAACACGGCCGACGAGGCGCTCGACTTCGTCGAGGTCGAGGTGACGCTGAACGACGGCGACACTGTCCTCGGGGAGTTCATCGACACGAGCGACGAGGAGATCGACTCGCTCGCCCCCGGCGACCAGTGGGACTTCGAGGTGACGTTCGACGACGAGGCGCTCACGTCGGAGACGACCTACACCATCTCGGTCGAAGCGGAGACCGGCGCGGTCGACGGCACCGGGACCGGCACCGAGACGACGGCCTGACTGACCCGCCAACGACGACGAAATCGCTTCGACGATCGGCGACGCCACGGCGACGCGACGACCTCTTCCTCGCCGTCGTCGCTCGCACGGTCCTGCTGGAACGTCACATCGACGCGTCGTCACCCTCCTGCTGTTCGTTCGGTGTCTCGCCCCCGCGGTCTGAGTACCGTTGGCGGCCGACGGCGGCCGACCCGACCATGTTGAAGATCGTTTGTCGAACCCCCTCCGCGTCCTCGTACTCGCGCTCCATCTCCTCGGACAGGACCTCCCCGACGGTCGTCGTCCCGTTCTCCAGTTCGAGCTCGCGGTCGCCGAAGCGGTCGAGGACCTCGTCGTGGGTCATCGGGTACGATTCGTCCTCGAGGTCGTCCGTGAGCGATCCGAACTCGATTCCCTGCTCGCGGTTGTCGTGTTCTCCCATACGGGCCGTCGGCACACGCGTGGGGTATCCCTGTTGCCGGCGACTGCCGGGGGGTTCGGTCCCGGGAGCGGCGTCCGCATCGTCGTCGCAGTCGCGCCACGGGGTCCGCGGCCGGCGTGCAGCCCCATGCAGGGAAGTAAAGCACGCATCGACCGAGGGGGACGTATGGACGCGCCCGACCGTCGAACGTGGGAGTACGAGACGCTCGAACCCCCGACGGGCATGACCGACCGCGAGGTGAGCGACCCGAAGCGGGAACTGAACCATCTCGGCGCGGACGGCTGGGAACTGGTCGCGACCCTGACCTACGACGGCGGCGGCACGAAACTACTCGTCTTCAAGCGTCCCGTCGAGCATGCCTGAGTTCGACACGGCGACGACGCTCCGCGAACGCGTCGACGTGAACGCGTACTGGTTCTGGTTCCTCCACGGCGCGGACCGACGGTTCGTCGTCGCCGGCCTCGCCGCCCTCGTCTTCCTCGCGTTCGTGACGTGGGGAATCATGAAACCAGTCTCGCTGCAGACGACGATGGAGACGAGCGACATGGTCGAGACGGTGTTCGCGGGCCTCGTCGGTGCGATCATCACGAGCACGACGCTCGTCGTCTCCATCAACCAGCTCGTGCTCTCCCAGGAGATCGGGTCGCTCGGGACGCTCCGCAATCGAATGAATCTGGCAATGGACTACCGGCGGTCGACCGACAACCTCCTCGGGCGGACGTCGCCGTCGGACCCTGCGCGGTACCTCGCCGCGCTCGTCGAGACGACCGAGATCCGCGCGGTCGACCTCCGCGACGCGCTCGCCGACGGGGACGCGTCCGGCATCTCCGTGAACGTTGACGAACGGCGAGGGGACGCCGACGACCTCGAAGGCGACGTCGACGACCTCAAAGGCGACGCCGACCACTTCGAGAGGGACGTGGATGCGTTCTTCGAGGATCTGCTGTCGAAGACGGCACACGCTCGCGAGGCGCTCGACGGCGCGGAGTTCGGGACGTTCGACGTCGTGGCCGCGGCATTGGACTTCGAGTACACCCGGCTCCTCCACAACACGCGCTGGCTCGCCCGGAAAGCCGGGGATAGCGTCGGGGACGGCGATCGTGCCGCGTTCGACGAGCTCGTGGAGGTCCTGGCGATGTTCGCCCCGCTCCGCGAGTACGTCAAGGGCCTGTACATCCAGTGGACGCTCGTCCAGCTCTCGCGCGCCATCCTCTACTCGGCGGTCGTCGCGTTCACGGTCGCCGGCGGGATGGTGGTGTTCGTCGACGCGTCGACGTTCTCCGGAACCCTCCTCGGCGTCGACGTGGTGCTCTGGGTCGTCAGCGGTGCATTCACCGTGTCGACGCTTCCGTTCCTCGTGTTCGTCGCGTACGTCCTCCGGCTCGCGACGCTCGCCAAGCAGACGCTCACGATCGAACCGCTCCTCCTCGAGTGAGCTACGGCCGCGAACGAGGCCGCGACGCGGCCATGCGTTCGCGTCCCGCGGTCGCTCATTGGGACGTCAGTACGCGTCGTCCTCGACGTGCTCCTCGAAGGTGGCGACGTTCCACTTGTTCGCCTTCCAGAACGCGTCGAAGAGCACGCCGACGAGCGGGACGGACCCGACCACGAGGTCGACGGCGACGAGCGCGAGCATCTTCTGGAGCGCCGACCGCGGAACGCCCGCTCGCGCCGCTTCGAGGACGATGTACAGCGACCCGACCGCGGCCACGAGGTCGCCACCGCCCGGAAGGATGCCGAGGATGGGGTCGATCCCGACCTTGAACGACGTCCCGGGAACCGTGAACGCGTCGTCGAGCAGGTCCCCCATCTTTCGTGCGCGCTCCAGTCCCGCTCGCTTCGCGGATTCGTCGTCGACCTGTTCGACGATCGGCGGTCGCTCCGCGGTCGACTGGAGTCCGATCATCTCCGAGCGCGAGGACTCCGCCGACTGCGGCAGTTCGTCGGACGTCTCCGCCACGGGATCGAAGTACTGCGGGGCGTCACCGTAGTCGTCGTCCGACGACCACCCCGGCTCCCCCGCCGGCGCACTCGCGTCCTCGCCATCGGACGCGCTGTGTCGTTCCTCGAGTCCGCTCCCGGAGTCGGAGTCGGAGTCTTCGTCGCCCGTCCCGCGCTCGATCCCCTTCTTGGCGTTGAAGTCGAACGGCTCCGCGTCGTCGTCGCCGTCGTGAGGTGTCTCGGCGCCGTCGCCGTGTGGTGTCTCGTCGTCGTCGGTGTTTCGGTCGGTCACAGCGTACTGGAGCGGAACCACGGGGTTAACCTCACGGCGCGCAGGCGAAAGGCCCGCTCGAAGCGCGGCCGCGCCCGCTCGCCCAGTGGTGGGATTCCCCCGTTCGGTCGAGGCGCCGCGAGCGTTCGCCGGCGAACGGGCCGCGTGCCGGCAACAGCAGGCAGGACCGTCAATGGCGTCGTCGCCGTATCGTCGCGGAAATGGACGTGGTCGCGGAGTTCATGCGAGCGTACCCCTACGTGTTCCATCCGAGCACCGTCCTCGGCGTCGGCATCCTCGTCCTCGTCCACTACGAGTGGGCGCACCAGGACGACCCCGACACCGGCCTGTGGCCGCGCGTCGGGGCCTTCCTCGTCGCGGGCGTCCTCGCGCTCGCGCCGACCGCAGTCTACATGCTCGTCACCGGTTCCGGGATCAGGGAGACGACGCAGGGGAACGTCTGGCAGGTCGACGCCCTCGTCGCCGGTGGCATCTTCATCACCGCCGCCGTCACGTGGCTCGTTTGGCGTCACTACGACTGGGGGGCGCTCGTCCCGCCAGCGATGGTCGCCCTCGCGGCCGTCACCGTCCCCTACGCCGCGCTCTCGCCGTTCTGGAACGTCTCCGGGCACACCATCACGGCGTTGATGCCGACGCTGTACCTGACGCTCGTCGACCGGAAGTTCTGGCCGCTGCTCGCCATCCCCGCCGTGATGGTGCCGAACCGCATCTATCTCGACGCCCACACCTGGCCGCAGGTCGTCGGCGCGGTCGTCCTCACCGTCGTCGTCGTCGTCGCGCTGTACTGGCACGCCAACGGCGGGTCGCTTCGGCCCGCGAGTCAGGGCATCGGAACGTAGCGCGAACACCACGAAGCACGGCTGTGGCCTCGGTGGCTCACGGGTCGTTGCTGGAGAGTTTGCCGGGATCGTAGCGGTCGAGGTCGTCGACCGCTGGCGCGTGGAGGACGGTCCCGTCGTGGTCGAACCGCGAGCCGTGACACGGGCAGTCCCAGGTGCGCTCGCCGTCGTTCCACTCGACGCGACACCCCATGTGGGGGCAGACCGCCGAGACGACGTGGAACTCGCCGTCGTGGTCGTGGTAGACGCCGACGGACTCGCCGTCGACCTCGAGGACGTCGGCGTCGCCCCGGTCGACGTCGCGGACCGCGGCCGGACGCGGATGCTGGAGGTGGTCGCCGAGGAAGTGCGACATCGCGTGCCTGTTGTGCGCCACGAGGTCGCGCTTCGAAGCGCCGAAGTTGAACCGCGTCGGCTCGAACACCGAACTCCACTCGTTCTCGCGGCCGAGGATGCGGTCCGCGAGCAGTCGGCCGGCCGCGGTCCCGTTCGTCATCCCCCAGCCGCCGAAGCCCGTGGCGACCCACACGCGGTCGCTGCGCGGGGAGTGCTTCCCGACGAACGGCACGCCGTCGACGGAGACGAAGTCCTGGGTCGACCACCGATGCACGACGGACTCGACGTCGAACTTCTCGCGAGCACGCGCCTCCAGCTTGCGGTACCGCTCGGCCGTGCTCCCGCCGTGGCCGGTGCGGTGGTTCTGGCCGCCGACGAGCGCGAGCCGCCTCTCGCCCGCCGGCCGCGACCGCACCGAGAAGTACGGCTCCGACGGGTCGTAGTACGTCCCCTCCGGCGGGTCGTCGGCGAGTTCGACGGCGAGCACGTACGACCGCTTGGGGGAGAGGCGGGCGTAGTAGAACGCATGGTCGTAGACGGGGAAGTTCGTCGCGACGACGACGTCGTCGGCCGCGACCTGCCCGCGGTCGGTCGTCACGCGGCACGGCTCGCGGGAACTACCGGGGTCGACGTCGACGACGCGCGAGTGCTCGAAGATCCGACTCCTGCCGTCTCCTCCGCCGTCGTCGCCTCCGTCACGGTCACCGTCGACATCGCGGTCACGAACGCCGTCTCGGTCACCGTTGCCCTTGGAGTCGTCATCGACGGCGTCGGCGAGCGCGAGCAGGTACTTCCGCGGGTGGAACTGCGCCTGGTCGTCGACGCGGACCGCGGCTTCGACGTCGTACGGCAGCGGCGTCGACTCCACGAACGACGCCGACAGGCCCGCTCGCGACGCCGCGTCCGCCTCCGCCCGCAGCGATGCGACCTCGTCGCTCGACTCGGTGTACGTGTACGCCGGCGTGCGCTCGAAGTCGCAGTCCACCTCGTGCGCGTCGGCTATCGATTCGACTTCGTCGATCGCGCGCTCGTTCGCCGTCGCGTACCGTCGAGCCGTAGTCTCGCCGAACTCGTCGACGAGATGGTCGTAGATGCGGCCGTGGAGCGACGTGAGCTTCGCTGTCGTGTGGCCAGTGACGCCCGTCACGATCCGGTCGCGCTCCAGGACGACGACTGACTGACCGGCGGCGTCGAGGTGGAACGCGGTCGTCAGTCCGACGATGCCGCCGCCGACGACGACCGTGTCGGCGTGCACGCCGCCCTCGAGTTCGTCGTAGTCGGATTCGTCGGTCGTCGCGAGCCAGATCGACGTCGATTCGTCCGTGCTCTCGTCGGCGTCGTCGGTGAGTCCAGACATGCGTGTATCCCGAGGTACGTCGTGACGTCCACTCGCGGTCTCAAAAGTCCGCGGCCGGCGGTCGCGTGCCCAGTGCCACCGACCCACGCGGATCGACGGCGGCGCGCTTGGGCGCCGTCGACGCGACGGACCGCAACCCACCCCGTCACACACAAGCCACCCTCGTATTACCGCGTCCTCGCTACGGGACGCATGGTCAGGGACGAGGTTCGCTGGCGGAACCAGCGACCGAAGGCATTGAACTGGGTCGCGGCCGCGTTTGCCGGCGTCCTCGCCGTGCTCCACGTCGGCGCCTGGTTCCGTACTATGGAGGGAGAACCCCTCGTCCTCGCGGTATTCCTCGTCGTCTGGCTCGGCGTCTACTTCACCCGCTACTGGCAGCCAGTCCTCTACCTCCTCGCCGCGGTCGTTCTCGGGAGCAGCGTCGCGATCGACCTCCTGACCACCCTCCCCGACGAGCCGTTCCCCTCGCTCGTCCTCGGTACCACCGCTGCCTTCGTCGTCTCCGCCCTCTACTTGTTCGTCTCCGAAGAGCACTACACGTAGCGACGGTCGGCTGAGCGGGTTCGCTCGCGCAGCTATACGGATCCGCTCTCGCCGATTGCCGATTCAGCTCGCGTTCTGCCGGCCGCGCACGAACTTGAACGTCGGCCCGGTGAGCAGGAGGAGGGCCGCGGCGGCGGTCCCCGCGAGCAGCCAGGGGCTGTACTCGACCTCCGAGAGCGCGAGCCGGTGCATCGAGTGCCCGATGAGGACGGCCGCGACCGCCCAGGGGAGCTCTCCGAGGACGGTCCCGGCCAAGAACGTCGTCGGCTTGACGTGCGCGGCGCCGGCGGCGAGCGACGTCGCCTCCGCCGGGACGGGCGCGACGCGTGCCGCGACCATCCCCCGGAGGTCGCCGGTCGCGTGGAAGAACGAGTCGCTCTCGTCGGCCGCCCACCCGAGCACGCCGCCGTCGAAGTCGAAGTACCGCACGGCCGCGTACGGGACGAACGTGCTGATGGCGGCGCCGGCGAGCGCGACCGGGACGCCCACTACCAGTCCGTACTTGAACCCGACGAGTGCGGCCAGGGGCGTGATGGGCCAGGCAACGAGCGACCGGCCGAGGTACGCGGCCAGCAGGACGACCGGGAACCACGGACTGTCGAGGACTGCACTGAACGCGTCGACGACGACGGCCGGCCGGAGGACGATGGCGAGCACGACGAGGACGACCACGACGATGGCCGGGACGAGTCGTCGCTTCACGGAAGCCATGACTCCTGTACCTCGCATCGAGGAATAGTCGTTCGGCCACCATTCGCAAGCAACCGCCGGGTCGTCGACGCGAGCGCGGGCACCTGCCGACCGGGCGTATTTGCGGCTTCGCGTCGAACCCGCGTGCATGGAGCGCCCGGATCGATCCGCGGAGTCGAGTACGTCCTCGCGCAGGCTCGTCCTCAACCCGACGAGCGGCCGCGGCGAGCACGTCGCGGACGCGCGACGCCGCGCCGACGAGTACGGATTTTCGGTCGTGGAGACCGACCATCGCGGTCACGCCACCGAACTGGCGCAGGCAGCCGTCGACGACGGCGTGGACACGCTCGCCGTCTGCGGCGGCGACGGCACCCTCCACGAGGTCGTCGTCGGCCTGGACGAGTGCGGCGGACTCGAGGACGTGACCGTCTGCGTCGTTCCGGCGGGCACCGAGAACTTCCTCGCCGGCGACCTCGGGATCGACTCGATGGAAGCCGGGTTCGAGGTCGCGGTCGACGGCGAGCGCCGACGCCTCGACCTCGGCGTCGCGAACGACGAACCGTTCGTGCTCTCGGCCGTCCTCGGTCTCCCCGCGGACGCGAGCGCCGCCGCGACCCACGACCTCAAGAAGACGTACGGCCCGCTCGCGTTCCTCGTCGCCGGCGTCCGCGAGGGGCTCGCGTTCGACGCCCTCTCCGTCTCCATCGACGCGCACGAGCCGACTGGCGAGGAGACGTGGTCGGGCGACGCGATCGCCGTCCTCGTCGGGAACGTCCGAGGGTTCGCGAAGGACGGAGGCCAGGCGAACGCCGAGGACGGCCGGCTCGACGTGACCGTCGTCGAGTCGATGCCGGCACACGACGCGATCACGGAAGCCATCGAGCAACGCCTGCTCAACTGGGACACCGACCACGTCCGCGAACTCCAGGCGACCAGCTTCGACGTCGCGGTCCGCGACGGCGCGACGAACTGCAGTCTCGACGGCGAGATCGAGTCCGTCGAGCAGGCGCACTTCGACGTCCGGCCGAGCGCCCTCGCCGTCGCCGTCGGCGACGGCTACGACCCCGCCCCGGACTGAGGGCGGGTCGCTCGGCGCATTCGATCCGACCGTTTCAGTCCTCCGTCCAGTACATCAGCTGCTCGCGTTCGACGCCGCAGTTCGGGCACTCGTCCGGGAGACCGTCCTCGATTTGGCCCATCTCTCCGCACTCCATGCAGCGCCACATCAACTCTGCCTCCCCGAACCCCTGCCCGGACCGGACGTGCTCGACGCTCAACTGCTCGTAGCCCTCGAGCGTTGAGACGAACAGGCCGTCCTCCTTGATGCCGCGGATCTCCCCGACTGGTTCCCCTTCTTCGGTGTAGACGGTCTCTCCGATGTTGACGTCGGCGTTCGCGTGATCGTCGCCGGCGCTCGCGTCGTCGCTCATGCTCGTTGCTTGGACGCGTGGGGTTAAGAATGACCTGCCGGCAATACGACTTCTCTCCCCGTCCAGTCACCGAATCCCGTGGCGGCCGGTGCGTGCCCGCGGGCTGGGTCGTAATGCGTCCGCCCCTCCGACCGGCCGTCCGGCTGCCCGTCTGCCCGGCTGCCCGGCCGCACCGAGGGAAGCGGTTTCGCCAGCGAGCGATGACAATGCAGGGACCAGCCACATGCCCGCTGCGGGAGAAGGTCGAGGCAGACCGATGACAGACAACGATACGCGCAAGGAGAGCCACATCACGGCGGACCGTTCGACCATCCGCGAGTGGGCGGACGAGACCGACGCCGAACCGGTCCGGCACCGACGCGGCGACAGGACCGACCTCGCACTCCTCCCGCGCTCGGAGCACGGGAGCGACCACGAGCGCGTCGACTGGGACGCGTTCTTCGACGACATGGAGCGCGACGACCGAGTGGTCGTGGCACACGGCGACGGCCGAGACCGGTCCTTCCAGGTGCTCGACCAGGACGACGCCGTCCACCAGAGCTCGATGGAGCGCGACGAACTCACGTCGAGCATCATGGAGGGCGAGACCGTGACGACGGAAGTCACGGAGACGACCGTCGTCGAGGAGACGATCGTCGAGCACGCCGACATCGAGAGCGAACTCATCGACCGGTCGACCGTGAGCGAGACCATCATGGACGCGGAACTGGTGTCTCGCGAGCTCGGCGACTGCAACGTGGAGGGGCTCGCCGACCACCGGACGATGCACGACGCCGGCATGTTCGACGTCGGGCACTCGACGGAAGAGGACTTCGCGGTGACGGTCGAGGCCGACGAGGTGTGGGCGGTCACGAAGGAGGTCGTCGAGCAGGCCGCGATAGAGAGTCGCGTCGTGGACCGGAGCGTCGAGGAGAGCACGGACGTCAAGTCGGACACGATCGAATCCCGGATCGAACTGGGTGACGTCGAGCGCACCGTCCTCGACAGTGGGATACTCGACTCGTCCAAGCACGACGTGGACACGATCGACGAGGAGGCGTTCCGGAGCGAGTACACGGACGACGACGCGATCATCACTGAGTTCGTGGAACGGAAGACCGTCGAGGAGGAGATGACACTCGACCGCGAGTTCTCCGGGACGATCGACGCGGCGGAGACGCGCTCCGTCCACGACGGCGAGGTGAAGACGATCGACGTCGAGATGGCGACCGCCGACGAGTACGACGTCGGCGAGATGGACGTCGACGCGTACGACCGAAGCGGGACGACCGCCGGCGGGAGCGTCGGAACCGCCACCGACGACGCCGGAATGGCCGGCGAGGAGAGGGCGTCCTCGTTCACGATCGACGAGTCGGACCAGGGCAAGACCGTCGTCGACCAGTCCGGCGACGAGGTCGGGATCGTCTCCGAGGTGACGGCGGGGACGCTCTACGTCGACCCGCACCCGTCGCTGACGGACAAGATTCGCGCGAAACTCGATTGGGGCGACAAGGACGAAGAGAGCTATCCGCTCGACGCGGACCGCATCGACGAGATCACGCGGTCGGAGGTCCGCATCCGCGGTCAGGAGTAACGCGTCGACTGGGACGGCCGTCGTTCCGGGCATCGAGCCCGACACTTCCCTCCAAGCAGTCCTCCCCGAGACGCTCCCTGTCCCTCTTCCAGGAGCCACTTCCCGCCTCACCCCGCGACGCTTCTGGTCCCTCGTCCCCTGGTCGCTCGTCCACTGGTCCCTCCTCAATTGGTCGTTGCACGACACTGGGCCGCGAGTGCTGACTGCGAGCGGTCAACTCGATATTACTGCCGACCCATCGGACGAATGTCGCCCACTACCCGGATAACGCGTTGCTACGGCAGGTCAACGACCGACTCCATTTTTCTACCGCTTGGCGCTAGCGCACGTATGGCGTCTCGATTTGCCAGTCCGGTAGTCGTCGCAGTAGCATTACTCGTCCTGACAGCCAGCGGCGGACTCGCCGTGGCGACGATCGGGCCACCGGGCGCGACCGGCACCGCGGACGACGGGGTGACCGATGCCACCGCGGACGCACAGGGTGCGTCGAATGCGGCTGCTGAAGCGACTACCGACCAGTCGAATGCGGCCGCTGACGCGTCGGCCGTCCAGCAGAACGGGACGTGCGAGTACACGAGTCTCTACAACGAGACCATCGGCTCCGTCGTGTTGGTGCAGGCCAACGAGGGCCAGGGCTCCGGATTCGTCTACGAACGCACCGACAACGGCACGAGCTACGTCGTCACGAACCAGCACGTCGTCGGCGAGTCCGCGACGACCCAGATCCGGTTCAACCAGGGCGAGAACCGGACCGGTACGGTCGTCGGGACCGCCGCGATCACGGACCTCGCTGTCATCCGCGTGAACGATGCGCCGTCGTACGCCACGGCCCTGGAGACGTACGACGGGGCCGTCACGCCCGGCCAGAAGGTCGCGGCGATGGGAAGCCCGTTCGGTCTCCAGAGCACGATCACGAGCGGGATCGTCAGCGGCGTCGGCCGCCAGCTACCCACGCAGCGCGGGACGACCGTTCCGAACGCGATCCAGACCGACGCCGCGATCAACCCGGGTAACTCCGGCGGGCCGCTCGTGGACTGCGCGACCGGCTCGGTCCTCGGCGTGAACACCGCCGGCGGTGCCGAGAACATCGGGTTCGCGATTCCCGCGAGCGTCGTCGATCAGATCGCCGGCGAACTGATCGCGAACGGATCCGCCCAGTACGGGTACCTCGGCGTCCGCGTCGCGCCCGTGACCCCGGCGGTCGCGCAAGCGAACGACCTGAACTCGACGCAGGGCGTCATAGTCACCGACGGAATCGAGGGAACGCCCGGCGCGGAGTCGCTCCAGTCCGCGTCCGGCACCGAGGTCGTCAGCGGGATGCAGGTCCCGGTCGACGGCGACGTCATCGTCGCCATCGAGGGCGAACCCGTCCAGGGGGCGGGCGACCTCATCGGCTACCTCGTCGCGCAGACCGACCCCGGCGACACCGTCCAGCTGACCGTGATCCGGGACGGCGAACGCCAGACGATCGAGGTCACGCTCACGAACCGTCCGGAGGAACCGAACGCCGCGATGCATCACACCGTCGGCGGGGCGACCGCGATCGTGGCGGGCTGACGGGTTCGTCGCGGGGCGTCGCGTCGACGCTCCTGCGGTCCGCTCGTTCTCCCCGACGTTCGCTCGCTCGCCGCAGTGACGCTATATCACGTCGTGCCGGACGACGAGCACCGCGAGACCGAGGACGAGGAGGACGATTCCGTACCAGACGGAGTCTCCCGGGATCGCGGCGAGGAGGAGCGTGACGAGACCCGACGAGACGAGCGACCAGCCGACGGTCGTTTGGTATGCCATACGCCACGTTGGCGTTCGTGACCGATAGGGAGGCCACTTGCAGTCGCCACCGGAGCGAATGGCTGCGGTCGTGGAACCGGTGCTCGCGGGGTCGTATCCCGTCCTCCGCGAAGTTCACGCGCTCGTCGGCTACTCGCCGGGGATGTGAACGGAGATGCCGTGGGCGAGCGACGGGAGCACTCGCTGCGCGAAGTGCAGGAAGACGACGAGCACGATGGGGCCGAAGAACACGCCCCACCAGCCGAACGCCTCCGCGCCGAGGGCGTACGCGAGGATCATCAGTCCCATGTTGATGCCGCCCTTGGAGACGTACGACCTGAGGAGGAGGTCCGGAATGGTGTCCACGACGACGAACGTGATGGCGAGGAACGCGACCGGCACCCAGACCGGGAAGAGGTTCCAGACGTACGCGCGGAGGAAGAGGATACCAGCGAATGGCACGTAGACGGCGACCATCCCGAGGACGGGGATGAGCGTCCCGACGCCGACGAGCATCCCGAGGAGGATGGGGTACTGGATGACTGAGTCCCCGGGCGCGAAGGTCGCGAACAGGTAGAACGTCGCAGCGGCGATGACGCCCGTGATACCGATCGTGAGGAGGTTCCCCGTGTAGATGGTGTCGAGGTCGTCGTCGACGCCCTCCAGGAAGTCGACGGCGACGAAGTCGTCGAACGAGTCGCGCACCCACTCGCCGATCGCGTGGCCGTCGCGGAGGAGGTAGTACGCGACGGTGACCATGATGAACAGGCGGATGCCCCACGCGAACAGCGTGCTCGAGTACCTGCGGACGAGGGCCGTGTTCCCCTGGAGCAGCTGGGTCCACGTCTCGCGGCTCGCGAACGACTGCACGCTGACGAACGGCCGGATGGCCTGCCGGATGTCGCTCGCGACGGGCGAATTCAATAGCGTGGCGGCCTCCTGGTAGGCCGTGAGGGCGGCGTACCCGAGGACGATGATCATCGGGAGGCCGACCGTCGCCAGCGCGATGGCGGCACTCACTCGACGCCGCCCGACACGCTCGTGGACGTGCTCGTAGACGGGACGCGTGCCGTAGTAGAGGAACAGCCCGAGGACGATCCCGCCGATGCTCTTGTAGACGACGAACGAGACGACGACGAGGACCACGAGACCCACGGCGACCCACGCGACTTGTTCGGGCCGTACGTCCCAGCGGCTGAACATACCGGTTGCCATACCTCTCGGCGCAAAAGCCATCTGCCTTTGACGGACGGGTAACGGACTGGTACAGCCGTTCGGTCGCGTCTCGGCCGGGGGACCGGGCTACTGCGCGCAGTAGATTCAACCCGCGAGCAGTCCAATCCCGGGTGAGTCGCGCGAGCCTTTGGCACGCGACGCACGTCACCATGCACTCGAGAGCCACTCCAGATCCCGTCTCCGACCCGACCGCGGTCGTACCGCCCGCGAAACCGACGTGGCCGCCGGCGAACACAGCGCTCCCGTCGACCGTCCACCGGGCGGGTGGTGTCCGTGCCTGAGTTCGGGATTGCTCTCTCCAGCGAGGAGCACGAACCGGACGCGCTCGTCGACTACGCCACGAAGGCCGAGGACGTCGGCCTGGACTTCGCGATGGTCTCGGACCACTACCATCCGTGGATCGAGGCGCAGGGCGAGTCGCCGTTCGTCTGGAGCGTGCTCGCCGGTATCGCTCGCGAGACGGACTCGCTTCGCGTCGGTACCGGCGTGACGTGTCCGACGATCCGCATCCATCCGGCGATACTCGCGCAGGCGGCCGCGACGACCGCCGTCATGTTCGACGGCCGGTTCACGTTCGGGGTCGGCACGGGCGAACGCCTCAACGAGCACGTGCTCGGCGACCGCTGGCCGACGTACGAGGAACGCCAGTCGATGCTCCGCGAGGCCGTCGACGTCCTCCGCGAGCTGTGGACGGGCGAGGTCGTCGACCACCACGGCGAGCACTACACGGTCGAGAACGCGAAGCTCTACACGACCCCGGAGGCACCGCCGGACGTCGCCGTCGCCGCCGGTGGCACCGACTCCGCGTCGGTCGCGGGCGAGATCGGTGACGGACTCGTGACCACCGCACCGGACGACGAACTCGCCGCCGCGTTCGCGGACGCGTACGCGGACCGCGACCAGGCCGACACCGACCACGTCGACGCTCCCATGATCGGGCAGGCCGCTGTCTGCTACGCCGAGACGGAGCAGGAGGGTCGGCGGACCGTCCACGAGCAGTGGCCGAACGGCGGCCTCCCGGGCGAACTCGGCCAGGAGCTCCCGACGCCGAGCGTCTTCGAGCAGGCGGCCGAACTCGTCACCGAGGAGGACGCCGCCGGCTCGCTGCCCTGTGGTCCGGACGCGGACGCGTTCGTCGAGTCCATCCAGTCGTACCTCGACGCCGGCTACGACCACGTCTACCTCCATCAGATCGGCGACGATCAGGCGGACTTCCTCGAGTTCTACGCCGACGAGGTCCTGCCGTCGTTCGACTGAGGGAGCGTCGTCGTCGATGCTCCCCGAGGCCCCGTTCGCGCCCCTGCTCACGTCCGAGCTTGCGCCCGTGGATGCGCCCCTGATCGCGACGGCACTCGGGTCCAGGACCGGCGGGGCCGGTAGCGGGAACGAACTGGTCGCCGCGAGCGCAGCGGTCGCTCTGGCGCTCGTCCACCTCTACGGAACGCGCATCCGACTCGTCGACGCCGCCCCTCGGAGCCGCATCCTCTCGTTCGGCGGCGGGGTCTCCGTCGCGTACGTCTTCGTCCACCTCCTCCCCGAACTGGCACGGACCGAGGGGTTCGACGAGACGCCACTCGGGCACCCGTTGGTCCTCGAACGGTCCGTGCACGTCGTCGCGCTCCTCGGGTTCGTCACGTTCTACGGTCTCGAGCGCTTCGTCGCCGAGTCGCGGGACGACGAGGTGGGCGAGGAGCCGTCCCGCGGCGTCTACCGCATCCACCTCGCGTCGTTCGCGGGCTACAACGCCCTCGTCGGGTACCTGCTCTTCCACCGCGAGGAAGCGGGAACGATTCCGCTCGTGCTCTTCGCCGTCGCGATGACGCTGCACTTCCTCGTGAACGACTACGCGCTCCGCCACCACTACAGGGACGCCTACCGCGACCGCGGCCGCTGGGTGCTCGCCGCCGCCGTCCTCGGCGGCGCGCTCGCCGGCGCACTGACCACGATCGACCGCGGCGCGCTCGACGTCCTGTTCGCGTTCCTCGCCGGCGGCGTCGTCCTCAACACGATCAAGGAGGAACTCCCGGAGAGTCGCGAGAGCAAGTTCGTGGCGTTCGCGCTCGGGAACGCGCTCTACGCCGGCCTCCTGCTCCTCGTCTGAGCGCCCGCGGTCCCGTCGCGAGATCGCTCCGCGGCCGCGGGTTGCACAAGTCGGGGTCGACGCTTTCCCTCCTCCATCCCGTCGCTCCGGTATGGCGACGCGAGACGACGACGACCGCTCCACCACCCGGAAGCGGCTCGTGGACCGGTACGAACGCGTCCTGAAATACGTCCTCGTTGACGCGAACAGGTACGCGTTCGCCGCCGTCCTCCTCGTCGTCGCCTCGGCCCCGCTGCTCGCGCTCGAACTCGGGAACGTCGTGACCGTCGACCAGGAGACCACCGCCCTCTACTACCTCTTCAGCACGCTCGCGGGTGGGAACGTGACCCTCATCACCATCGTCGTCTCCATCAACCAGCTCGTGCTCTCCCGCGAACTCCGGTCGCCGGGTGACCTCGAGACCGAGATGGACGCCGCCGAGTCGTTCCGCGCGGACGTCGAGTCCGGGCTCGACCGACCCGTCGCCCCGGAAGCCCCTGCTGACTTCCTCCAGCTCCTCGTGTCGCAGACGCGCGAGGACGTCGCCGCAATCGCCGACGTCTACCCCTCGATCGACGACGAGGCCGTCCGCGAGGACGTCGCCGACCTCGTCGCGGACCTCGAGCCCGAACTCGACGACACCTTCGACGCACTCCAGACCTCCGGCACCGGCGTGTTCTCCGCGCTCACGACGATACTGGACGCCGACTTCTCGACGCACATCAACCACGCACGCTGGGTCGTCCGAGCGAACGAAGGTGCGATGCCGGGCGACCTCGTCGAGCACGTGGACTCGCTCGAGGACGAACTCGAACAGCTCGACGTCGCCCGTCAGTACTTCAAGACCGTGTATATCACGCAGGAACTCGCTAACGTCTCCCGACTGATGCTGTCGACGGGTCTGCTCGCGGTCGTCGTCGCACTCGCGCTCATGGTCTACGCCGGCTACCGGGTCACGCTCCTCCCGCCAGCGATTCACGCGGTCTACATCCCCGTGTCGGTCGCGGTGACGCTGGTCCCGCTCGCACTCCTCATCACGCACGTCCTCCGCATCGCCACCGTCGCCCGCCGTACCGCCGCCATCACGCCGTTCCTCTCGCCGACCAAGTGAGCGGGGCTCCCAGCGCGGCCCCCGATTCGGCCGGCGACGCGGTGGACCTCGGACGATAGGCGCCGTCGAGGTGACGTACTCCCGGAAGCGACGAGTTGCAGGATGGAATCGTCCTTCGACGGGGCGTCCGCCGGACTACTCGTCGAACCTGACGGCGCGGCCGGTCTCGCTCGACCGATAGATGCCGTCGACGATCCGCTGGACTTCGAGGCCCTCATCGGCCGTGTTCATCGTCACCGGCTCGCCCGCGGCGGCGGCGTCGACGAAGTGCCGCATCTCCTCGACGTGCCCGTCCGGGCCGCCGCGCGCGTCGATCGTGCTCGTGACGTGGTGGTCGATGCCGATGTTCCCCGTCTCGAACAGCTCGACGACCTCGCCCTCGAGTTCGAGCTGCGCGCCTGCCTCGGTGCCGCGGACGATGAGTTCGTTCCCCGGCGTCCGGTTCGTCGCCCACGCGACCTCGAGCGAGACGGTCTGCCCGGACGCGAACCGGATGAACGCCGTCACGGAGTCGTCCACGTCGAACCCGTTCTCGGCGGCGTCCCAGGACGAAGCGAACCCGTCGGGGTCCGCGTAGTCCTCGCGCGCCCCGAACGTCGACCGCGTGATGCCCGACACCTCGACGACCTCCGGGAAGTCGAGGACGTCCATCGCGAGGTCGATGACGTGGACGCCGACGTCGATGAGCGACCCGCCGCCCGCGAGCTCGCGGTTCGTGAACCACGACCCGGGTGCGGGGATGCCGCGGCGTCGAACGTACGTGGCCTCGATGTGCTCGATCTCCCCGAACCGTCCCTGGTCGCGGTAGGCGCGCGTCGCCCGCGACGCTGGCGCGAACCGGTTGTGGAAGCCGACCATGCAGTAGCCCTCCGAGCCGCGGGAGGCGTCCGCGATCCGAGCGGCGCTCTCGAGGGTGTGCGCGAGCGGCTTCTCGACGAACACGTAGCAGTCGTCCTCGAGCGCGGCCACTGCCGTCTCCTCGTGGAACCGGTTCGGGGTCGTGATGACGACCGCGTCGAGGGACTCCGCCTCGAGCATCGCGTCGTGCGAGTCGTAGGTGGGGACGTCGAACTCCTCAACGAACTCCGCGCGCGGATCCGCGGAGACGTCCGCGCCAGCGACCACGGTCGCACCGACGTCCTCGGCGTTCCCGGCGTGCACGCGGCCCATCAGTCCCAGCCCGATTACGCCGACGCGGACGTCGGTCATCGACGCAGCCCCCCGATTCGGTATCGGTTCCGTGGCGTTCCAGTTCCAGCGATAAGCACGACCATACCAGAAGCGGGGAACCCCGCATCAATAACCGTTGCGGGGTCCGATACTGTGCTTACGCTCCCGTTTTCCTGTTCATTAGCGGACGCGTACTGACTGGATGCGAGCGATTGGTAGTCGACCGATGACGGGATAAAGACCAGTCGACGACGTCGCGGCCCGCGGTCTCGAAGCCGTCGAACTGCCGGCCACGGGCGTGCTGGCGTGGTCAGACCGCCGCGTACCATCTCAGGACTGCCCGGTCGTGAGCTGGACGTCGTCGAACGTCACCTGGACGGCATCCCGGTAGCGGTCGCCGTTCTCCTCGTCGTGTCGCTCGAACCCTGGCGGTTCGACGTCGACGCGGATCGAGTACGCGCCGTCTCCCGGTATCTTCACGTTATCTCCGTAGTGGTGGAGGCCCGGATGCCAGAGGAACTGGGGTTCGAACTCGGCGACAGCCTCGTCGCCGTCGAGGACTGCGACCGAGACGTCGAGCTCGGGCAGGAACCGGCCGTCGTCGCCGTCGCAGACCGCGACCTCGACGTGACAGTTCTCGTCGTCCGGCTCCTCCCACTCCAGGTCGCCGTCCCCGGTGGACGCGTACATGCCCTCGGCCTCCTCCTGGGCGAATCCGACGAGGTAATCCTTCACTTCTCGCGTGTCGCCGGTCTCGGCGACCTCCTCGATCATGTACGTCAGTGCCTCCTGATACGCGTCGCCCGCCTTCTGGGCGAGTTCGAGCTGGCGTTCGTCGGCCTCCTCGCTGGTCGTGAGCGTCACGTCTGGAAGCTGGGTGCGTCAGGACGTGACAGTTGCCCTTCCCGTCGCAAGCACGGCGAGGGTGCGCCGTGGGCGGTCGTGCTCCCGCCGGTGCCGCTCGCGTTCCCGGTCCGCCCGTGGCTTGCGTTCCCGGTCCGTCCGTGGCTCGTGCTCCCGGTCCGTCCGTCGCTCGCGCTCGCCGGGCGCACGCCTTTCCGGCTCCGCGTCGAAGCGTCGGGCATGACCGCCGCCCGAACCGGCTTCGTCAGTCAAACGCACAGTGGCGACGCGACGCTCGAGAACTGGATCGCTCGCGGTGGCGCCGCGGACTTCGACTTCGTCGAGGTGTACATGGACGGCGCGACGAACCGCCGCGCGCTCGACCCGCAGGAAGTCGCGGCGCGCGCCGACGACCACGATCTCGACGTCCTCGTCCACCTCCCGTTCGTCGACCTCGACCTCGGCACGCCACGCGACGGCGTTCGCGACGCCGCCATCGCGGAACTCGAGGCGTGCCTCCGCGTCGCCGCGGACATGGACGCGGCGAAGGCCGTCGTCCACCCGAGTTCGCGCGCCACGCCACCGGAGTGGAACCGCGACGTCGTCGTCCCGCGGATCGTGGACGCGATCGCCGACCTCGACGCGGTCGCCGCCGACCACGGCGTCGAACTCTGCGCGGAGAACCTCCCCGGCGGCTACTTCCTCCTGTCCTCGTTCGACCCGCTGCTCGAGGGGACCGAGGTCTCGATGACGTTCGACACCGGCCACGCTCGCGTGGACGGCTACGACGCTCAGGCCATGGCCGAGTACCTCGACGCGCACCGCGACCGCGTCTCGCACGTGCACGTCAACGACGCCCGCGAGGCCGCCGACGAGCACGTCCCGACGGGATCGGGCACCACGGACTTCGCCACCGCCCTCGCCCCACTCGACGACGACTGGGACGGCACGCTCTCCCTGGAGGTGTACACGTTCGACTTCGACTACCTCGAGATCAGTCGCGAGAAACTCCATGCCGTCCTCTGAAGACGCTGGAACCGCCGCCGACCCCAGCGCCGACGTCCGTGCCGGCGAAACGGCCGAATTCGACGACCGCCTCGAAGACGACGGCGACCCCGCCGAGCGGCGCGACGGTTCCGCCGACGGAACTGGCACGACGACCGACGCGGGGCCGTCGCCGGAGTCGTTCGGGCGCTGGAAGCAGCTGCGGTACGTGCTCGCGACCGCGCTGTTCGCGCTCGTCGCGCGGCTCTCGGCGTGGTACGGCCGCGACCCGTCCGTGTGGGCGTTCGGCGCACGCGGCGGGAGCGCGTTCGTGGACAACGCGAAGTACCTCTACCTCCACGCCGTCGAACACCACCCCGAGGTCCGCGCGGTCTGGCTGACCCGCGACCGCGACGTCGTCACCGACCTCCGGGACGCCGGCTACGACGCCCACCACGTACACTCGCCGCGGGGCGTCCTCGTCGCGCTGCGCGCAGGCGTCGTCGTCCTCACCGAGGACTTCCGGGACGTGAACGTCGCCGCGGTCGGCGGCGCGCGCATCGTCCAGCTCTGGCACGGCATCCCCATCAAGCGCATCGGGTGGGACGCCGAACTCCCCGACTTCCCGCTCGCGATCCGGCTCTGCCTTGGGCACCTCCAGCGGCAGGTCTCCCAATTCGTCCTCACCGCGAGCGACCTCGCCGACGTCTTCGCGTCCGGCCTCCGCATCGACCGCGACGCGCACGCCCTCGCCGGCTACCCGCGCACCGATGCCCTCCGACGCTCGATCCCCGGCGAGATGGTCGGCGTCGACGGCCGCGTCACAACCCGACTCGACCGCGCCGCCGAAGACGGCGCGCTCCTGTTCTACCTGCCGACGTACCGCGGGACCGACGGACAGGGGTTCGACCACCACCTCGACCTCGACGCGCTCGAGGCGTTCCTCGCCGAGCGAGACGCCACCCTCGCCGTCAAGCCACATCCCAAGGAATCGGTCGACCTCGACGCGACCGGTTCCCGGATCGTCGAGATCCCGCCGGACAACGACGTCTATCCCCTCCTTCGCCGCGCGGACGTCCTCCTGACGGACTACTCGTCGGTCGCGTTCGACTTCCTCCGCGTCGACCGCCCCATCGTCTTCTACCCCTACGACCGGGAGCGATACGAGCGAACGCGCGGGTTCTACGTCGACTACGACGCCGTCACCCCCGGGCCCGTCGCCGAGGAGTTCGACGCGCTACTGGACGCGCTCGCGGACGTTCTCGACGACGAAGACTCGCCCGCGGACGACTGGCAGGCCGAGCGCGCCGCCGTCCGCGACCGTCTCTTCGAGCACCCCGACGGCGACCACGCCGAACGCACCTACCGCGTCGTCGCCGCCGCCGACCGCCAGGACCGCCTGCGGTAGTCAGTAGTGCCGCCGCCGACCGCCAGGATCGCTTGCGGTAGTCAGTAGTGCCGCCGCCGACTCCCGCGCCCGCCGGTGGTAAGCTTCCGTTATACGGTCAGTCGTCCTCGTCCTTCCCCGTCACCTCGTTGTGGGTCTTCGGGTCGGACTTGGCGACGTTCGGAATCATGCCCTCGAGGTCGTCCTCGTGCATGAGCGAGTACTCGCCCTCCCCGTCGAACGACTCGCCCTCGGTCCATGGCGCCTCGTAGTCGGCGCGCTCGCGCATCGTCGACAGGAACGCGTAGTTGTACTCCTGTAGCTCCTCCGCGTCCGGGAAGCTATCTGGCACGGGGAGATGGTCCTGGGGGTCCTCGGGGTCGCCGAGTGATTGCATCGCTTCCAGCCACTGGTTCTGGTGCATGGTGTCGCGGGCGACGAGGTACGCGAGCATGTCCTTCATCCCTGGGTCGTCGGTCATCTCCCAGAGGCGCGTCGCGAGGAGGCGGCCCGTCGACTCCGCCATCACGTTCGCGTACATGTCCGCCGCGAGGTTCCCGCTCGCGACGATGTAGCTCGCGTTGAACGGCGCCCCGTTCGCGTCCACGGGCATCGCGTTCAGTCCGGAGGAGAGGATCTGCCGGGGCATCATCCCGTTCATCGCCGCGTTCACGGCCTGGTCGTCCTGCATGTTCCGGCGGAGCTGGAGCGGCGCGCCCTCGAGGTTCTTCGCGACCGCGGTCGCGAGCATCTCGATGTGCCCGATCTCCTCGGTCGCGGTCTCGTAGAGCAGGCGACGGTACTCCTCGTGCTCGTCGGGGACGCCGAACGCCTGGAACATGTACTGGAGGCAGACGCGCATCTCGCCCTCGACGCCACCGATGGCTTCCTGCAACATCTTCGCGAACACCGGGTCCGGTTCGTCGACTTCCACTGGGTACTGGAGTTCTTGGTCGTGGTAGAACACGGCACTCGATTCCTCGACCGAGACGTCGATAGTCGTGGTGCTTGCAAACACACCACATTAGTCCGACCGCTTCAGTGAGGCGAATCTGGCGGCCTCGCCGACACCGACTTGCTCTCGAGGGACGCATCGAACTATAACAAGTACATAGCCGCCCCGTCTTCCGATTCCATTGTCCTTACCGGCGCGAACCCGTCGTGCGCAAGCCAACCGCATACACCGCTCGCCCGTCTCTTCGGCAAAGTGACCAGCACCTTGCACGGCGTTATCCTCGCTGCCGGTATTGGATCACGACTGAAACCGCTCACGCTCGAGCGGCACAAGGCCTGCGTGACAGTCGGGGACGACCCTATCGTCGTCCACCAGCTCCGCGCGTTCGCGGCCTCACCCGTCGACGAGGTCCACGTCCTGACGGGCTACCTCTCCGACCAGGTCGCGGCGTGCTGTCGAGACTTCGCCGACGGTCGCGACGACATCTCCGTCTCCGTCAGGGAGTGCGAGGTGTTCGCGAACACGAACAACATGTACTCGCTCTACGAGGCCCGGGACGCCGTCGCCGGCGAACCGTTCGTGCTCGCGAACGGTGACGTCGTCTTCGAACCGCGCGCGCTCGAGCGCCTCGTCGAGTCCGACGCCGACAGCGCGATCGCGTGCGACGCGTCGACGTACGACGAGGAAGCGATGAAGGTAACCGTCGACGACGACGGCCGCGTCGACCACATCTCGAAGGACGTCCCGGAGTCTCGGGCCGCCGCCACCTCGATCGACTGCTACCGGTTCTCGGCGGCGTTCTCCGCGACGCTCTTCGACGAGATCGTCCGACGCATCGAGGTCGACGAAGCGTACGACTGCTGGACGGAGGTCGCGATCGACGGCGTCCTCCAGTCCGGACGACACGACGTTCGGCCGGTGGACGTCGACGGCGCGAACTGGGTGGAGGTCGACGACCACGACGACCTCCTCGCGGCGGACTGGACGTTCTCCGACTTCGAGGACCTCCGGTCGAAGGAGGCCGTGTTCTTCGACCTCGACGGCACGCTCTACCTCGACGACGAACTCGTCGACGGCGCCGCCGACGTCGTCGGCGCGCTCCGTGCGAGCGGGACGGACGTCTACTTCCTCTCGAACAACTCCTCGGGCTGGAAGACCGACTACGCGGAGAAGCTCTCCCGTCTCGGGGTGCCCGCGACGCCCGACCAGGTCGTCCTGTCGACCGACGGCGTCATCGAGTACCTCACCGAGAACGGGACCGAGGACGCGTACGCGGTCGGGACGGCGGCGATGCGGACAGCGCTCTCGGAAGCCGGCGTCGACCCGACCGCGTCGGACCCGGAGGCGGTCGTCGTCGCGTTCGACACCGAGCTCTCCTACGAGAAGGTTCGCGAGGCGACGCTCGCCGTCCGCGACGGCGCGGAGTTCCTGCTCGCGCACCCCGATATGGTCTGTCCGACCGCGGACGGACTCGTCCCGGACTGCGGGTCGATCGGTGCGCTCGTCGCCGCGGCGACCGACCGCGAGCCCTCGCGCGTGTTCGGAAAGCCGAACGCGGAGATGCTCGCGCCCGTCATGGACGAGCACGACCTGGATCCCGCGGACGTCGCCGTCGTCGGCGACCGCCTCGACACGGACGTCCAGATGGCGGCGAACGTCGGCTGCGAGTCCATCTGCGTGCTCTCCGGGGACGCCTCGCGCGTCGACGTCGAGACCCACGAGCTGTCGCCGACGCTCGTCGTCGACAGCGTCGGCGCGTTCGAGTACCCGGATCTCACGACGAGCGAGGAATCGAGCGCTTCCGGCACCGTTCAGGAGTCGAGCTAGCGACTCGTCGACGGTCCCTTCCTGATGCTCACCTATCTGTTCGTGTAGCTACAGTCAGTTTCGTTCCAGTTCGTTTGCGTGTGGCTAGAGGCGGTCGCAGATAGGTGCATAATAACGGTCGATGTTCCAAGTTCGTCGACGGGAGTCTGCCGTCGGCCAGTCTGGCGGTTCTAAGCGGTCACGGGTGGGGACAACCGAAGGAGTTACAACCATCCGCTTGCTAGCCCAGTCGACGTCGCAGCGTGTCGCTACTGGTGGAAATTCGTTGTTAATCGGCCCGCTGTTGGCCGGTATGGCCGTAGTCTGTCGTGGTGGGAGCGTTGCGCCGGATTTACCAATGACGTCAGACAACCTCGCGGAACGTAGGTCGAACGGAACTGGACGGTCAGGTCGTCGCAACTACCTCGCGACGCTGGGGGCGGGCGTCGCCGCACTCCTTGGGGGTGCTAGCATGGCTGATCGCGTTACCGCGGACGCCGACCCGTCCGAACCTGACGCGAGCAAGCCGTTCGCGCCGGCGTATCACGCCGCACCCTCGGAGGGTTGGATGAACGACCCGAATGGGATGGCGTACGTCGACGGCCGCTACCACCTGTTCTACCAGGCCGGCAAGGACCGACGGCGATGGGACCACGCGACGAGCGAGGACCTACTCACCTGGACCCACGAGGGGACGAAGGTCCCCGACGACGGCTTCCAGGCGTACTCGGGCGGGGCGGTCGTCGACGTCGAGGACCGCTGTGGGTTCGGAGAGAACGCGCTCGTCGCGATGTTCACGGGCCACCACGACGACGGCGTCGAGGACCAGCGGCTCGCGTACAGCGCGAACGGCGGCGACGACCTCGTCCGTCACGAGGCCAATCCCATCATCCCGAGCGAGGCGAGCGATTTCCGCGATCCGAACCCGCTCTGGTACGAGCCCGATGGCTCTTGGCGGCTCGTCGTCGCTCGCGTCAACCCGACGGCGGACCGTCCGCGCGGCATCGAGATCTACGAGTCGGACGACCTCGTCGACTGGACGTACGTGAGCACGTACTCGTCGGATGGGGCGGCCTGGGAGTGCCCGAGCCTCTACGAGCTCCCGGTCGTGGGCAGCGACGAGACGCGATGGGTGATGACGGTGTCCGTCGAGTGGAACCACGTCGAGCACCACGTCGGCCGGTTCGACGGGGAGCGGTTCATCGTCGAGGAGGCGTTCCGCGCAGACCACGGGTTCGATTACTACGGCGCGCAGTCCTGGGCGAACGCCCCCGAAGGCCCGGGCCTCCAGCTTGCGTGGATGAACAACTGGGCGTACGCGCTCTCGGTACCGGGCAACGGCTGGCAGGGCGCACAGTCGCTCCCGCGGCGACTGACGCTCTACGAGACCGCCGACGGCGTAGACCTCCGCCAGCACCCGACCGACGCGGTCGCCTCGCTCCGCGACAGCCGCGTCGCCTCGCTCCGCGAGCAACCCGTCGCGCCCGACGCGGACCCGGTCGGCGACGCCGGCGTCCACGGGCGAACGCTGGAGCTACTCGCGACCGTCGACCCGGGGACCTCCGACAGCGTCGGCCTCGCGGTTCGCGCCTCGACCGACCAGGAGACCCGTATCGAGTACGACGTCCCGAACGAGGAGCTCATAGTCGACCGAGGGCGCTCCGGCGCCCTGTTCGCACCCGGCCACTACGACGTCGCGACCGGGCCGCTCCCGCGCCGCGCGGACGGCAGCATCCAGCTCCGCGTGTTCGTCGACAACAGCTCCGTCGAGGTGTTCGCGAACGACGGCCGCCACGTCAATACGAACCTCGTCTTCCCCGCCCTCGAGAGCACCGGCGTCAGCGCGTTCGCCGACGGCGGCACCGCGGAGCTGACCGCGTTCGACGCGTACACGCTCGCCACCCACGAGTCGGACCGCTAGCTGTCCCGACTCCGAGACGACCACGAGGGTGCCGGCCGCAGGGCCCTCTCGGACAAACCCCCCGTTTCTCCAGGTAACCGTCGGCTGAGTTTCCACTGCAGGCCCGGTCGGTATCCCTCCCCGTCGCCTCCTATCAACGTACCCAGCGAGGGCTCGAACACACCATGACCGACAGAGACGCCAGCGACGACCGACGAACCGAATCATGGACGGGCGGGTTCTCTCGCCGCCACGTCCTCGCAGGAACCACCGCAGTAGGCGCGAGCGCGCTCGTCGGGTCGGGGCTCGGCGCGGCCTCGACCGGAGCCAACGCAGAGCACTGCTTCGAACCGTTCGGGGATGACCCGACCGCGACCTGGGAGATCTCCGACGCCCGGCAGATCGAACTCACCGAAGACAACACCGCACCCGTCATCGAGGAACTCACGGACATCGCCCCGAACCTCTGGGTGTGGGACTACTGGCCGCTCCGCGAGATGGACGGCTCCGTCGCGTGCATCGACGGCTGGAACGTCATCTTCGCACTGACGTCGCCGGACGCCCTGCTCCCCGGGAAGCGCCACGACGTCGCCGAGATCCGATACTTCTACTCTCGCGACGGCCAGGACTGGCAGCTCGGCGGGCCGATATTCGAGCCGAACCGGGCACTCGGCAACCGTCAGTGGGCCAGCTCGGCCGTCGTCGACTCCGAGACCCGGGAGGTGTACTTCTACTACACCGCCGTCGGCGACCAGGAGAACGTCGAAGACACGTACCCACCCGTCGAGGGCGGTATCACGTACGAGCAACGCATCGCGCTCGCACACGGCGCGAAGGTCGTCGCGAGCGATAGCGGGATCGACTTCGAGCGGCGCTGGGACCACGAGATACTGCTCACTGCGGACGGCGAGTACTATCAGACGATGGACCAGGCGGGCGACGGCATCGTGTACGCGTTCCGGGACCCGTGGTTCTTCATGGACGAGGACACCGGCTGTAAGTATCTCGTGTGGGAGGCGAACACGCCCGTCGACCCCGAGAACACGCCGTGCGAGACTCAGAATCTCGACCAGGGCGACTACCTCAGCGGCGTCGCCGCAGAGGGCGCGCAGTACAACGGGAACATCGCCATCGCCGTCTCGAAGGACGGCAGCATGACCGACTGGGAACTCGCGCCGCCGCTCCTCGACGCGACCTGCGTGAATCAGCAGCTCGAGCGCGGGAACATCGTGAAGATGAACAACAGGTACTACCTGTTCGCTATCAGCCACAAGTTCACGTTCGCGCCCGGCATCGACGGTCCCGACGGCCTCTACGGCTGGGTCGCGGACTCCATCCACGGCGACTACGAGCCGCTGAACGGGACCGGGCTCGTTCTCGCCAACCCCTCGGAGGCACCGTTCCAGGCGTACTCGTGGATTCCGGTCCCCTACGATGACGAGGACAAGGTCGCGCTGCTCAGCTACTACAACTACCACGACTTGGGCGAGAAGACGCTGAAGGACGTCGGCGACTTCTCCGAGGACCGCCAGCGCGAGGTGTTCGGCGGGACGCTCGCGCCGACGATCGTCATCTCCATCGACGGCACCGAGACGTCGTTCGTCGAGGAGCTCCCGGCGGGCTACGTGCCCTCGGAGTGCTCAGATCTCGACGGGAACGACGGTGACGATGGCGGGAGCGACGACGGGAACTGATCTTCGCCCGTCGCTCCAGCGGTCGACACCGCCGAAGTGGCGGGGACGACGGTGCGGTCACGCACTCGCGTCGCCCGACTCGATGCCGTCGCGGCGTCGCATCTCGTAGAAACTCGCTGCTTCTGGGATGGCGAGGATGGTGGCGCCGAGCAGGGCGCTCAGGCCGAACGCGAGCAGGGAGCCGGTGGCTTCGAGCGTCGACAGGTAGCCGACACCGAGGACGAGCGGGAGGACGAGGACGCCGAGGACGGCGCGGTTCCGGCGGCGCGCTATCTCTGGGATGGGACGGAGCACCGGCCAGGAGACGACGGCGCCGACGGCGAGGCCGACCGTGACGACGCCGTCCTGACTGGCGCCGCTGACGACGACGGCCGCCACCGCGACGGCGACCGCGGCGACGAACGCGCGGAGGGGGTCGTGCTTCGTGGCGGCGACCGCGAGCGCGACGAACGCGAGACCGACGGCGACGCCGGCGACGACGTCGCGGACGAAGTGCACGCCGAGGGCGACCCGCGAGAACGCGACGATAGCGACGAGCGCGCCCGCGAGCCCGTACCGCTGCCAGGCCTCGCCGATCTCGCCGTCGTAGGCGAGGATCCCGTACCCGATCGCGGCGGACGTTGCGTGCCCGCTCGGGAAGCTGTAGCCGCCCGTCGCGACGAAGGCGACCTCCGACGGCGGGCGCGGCGCGAGGAAGTAGTACTTGAGCGCGGTGATGAGCGCGAACCCGGCGACGGCGATCCCGAACGCGTGCGCTCCGCGCCGGTGGTCGCCGAACCAGTAGTCGAGGACGAACACCGCCATCAGTAGCCCGGGATTGCCCAGTTCCGTGACGACGGCGAGGAGGGGTAGCAGCCACGCGGGGACGAGCTCGCGTACGAACTCGCTCGCCTCGGGCCCGAGGAGCTGGTACAGGTTCACGGCGTTAGGTTCCGGCTTTCGAACTAAGAGGGTGTCGGTGCAAGTGCAACCCCGCACCAGATAGTTCACCCAGTCGACTTCCTCGATCCGTCTCGGGGCTCTGGGTAGCGCCATGCTCGCCACTGCGGTGTCGCACGACCTGGCGGCAGGGACGGGGGGTATCCCCCATCGGGCGTCAGAACAGGAACGTGAGGACGGCGAGGACGATGAATATGATGACGAGCCACTTGGCGATGTCCATACTCAGCCCCGCGACGCCGCTGGCTCCGACGATCCCCGCGACCAGCGCGAGGACCAGGAACACGATCGCGAGCCAGATGAGGTCTCCGCCGAACTGTAGCGGTACGAGTGGAACTCCGCTGAGCACTGTCTGGGAAAGCGCCATACGTCTCCTCGATCGTCCAGCCACTTAGTTAAGACAACAGTATCGTTCAGTCAAATGGTCGTTTGTTCCATCACGAGTGGAGTACGCCCTGCGTGACGTCCACCGTCGCGCTACGCCGTCCTGGCTCTCGCGGGGCGGCGTGATCGACTCCGCCTCACTTCTCCGGGTCAGTCTTCGGATTCGCGTGCGCCGATGCCCTGACCGACGTGCGTGAGCGTGACGAGCCCGACGCCGCCGACGAGGTTCCCCGCGGTGACGACCGCGGTCGTCTCCGCGAGCGACCCCGGGGCGACGTTCGCACCGAGGACGAACCCGATGGCGACGTGGAGGACGGTGACGACGACGTGGTCGAACGGACCGAGCGCGAGGAAGACGCCGACGACGTACGAGAGCGCGATGCGACTGGACGTCTCGCTGGTGGTGGCCAGGAGGAACGACAGCAGGGCGACGAGCGCCCCGCCGACGAACGCTCGGACGAACTCGACGACGTCCGGCCGCCGCACGGCCTCCTCGGCGAACCGGACGAGCGCCTCCGCGCTCCCCGAGGGAAGCGCGCCGTCGACGGAGAGCACGCCTACGAGCACGAAGCCACCGAGGAGGTTGAGGACGAACGTCACCGCCCACAGTCGCGCGATCGCTCCCACCCGCCAGGAGTCGTCGTCGAACGAGGCCGCGATGGGGTCGAAGAAGTTCTCGTTGAACAGCTCCGTCCGCCCGACGACGAGGAAGACGAGGCCGGGCCCGAACGCGAGTGCGCCGGCGAGCTTCGCCAGCTCGCTCGACACCGGGTGGACGATGCCCTCGACGATGCCGAGCGCAATGATTCCGAATACGACTGTGAACCCCGCGATGAACGACGTCGAGACGAGCTCCAGCAGCGACTGGTCGAGGCGGCGCTCGCCCTCCTCGACCGCACGGTCGAAGATCTCGCCTGGATCGGGAACGTCGCTCACGAATCCTGCTCTCCGGGAGCCACGTCAGGACTCGATCTTCTCGACTATCTCCTCGGCCTTCGACGTCGCCTCGTCCTCGTCGACGTCGTTCGGGACGAGGACGCTCTGGACCACCCAGTCCTCGTTCCCCTTCTCGTCGCCCATCCGGACCTCCGAGCCCTCGACGACGGAACTGGCGGCGTTCTCCGCCCAGTCCGGCGTCCGGATCGTCTCGAAGTCGTCCGGGTCGCGGAAGCGGACGTGAACGAACTCGTCGGTCGACTCGACGTCCTTCACGCTGGGAACATTCGCCATGGTCGAACTCGGCTCTCCCGAGCGAAAAGTCCTCGACTTGCACAGGCGCGGCCGAATACAGCCACGAGCGAAGTCAAGCGACGGTTCGACGCGACGGTTCGCCGCGTCGCGGGCCCGCCGACGCGTCGGCTCGACCGATTCGATCAGGGCATCTCGTCGACGGGCGTGAACGTCCCGAACGTCGTCGTCATCTTCGCGATCGTCCCGATGCGGAGCCCGTACGCGAACAGGACGTTCAGCGGGAGGAGGACGACGCCGAGCCCGACGCTGACGACGATCAGGATGTACGGGTCGCCGAGGAAGATCGCGTCCCGCGAGTACAGGAGGATGATGCCCATGCTGACGATGACCGCGGGCAGGCCCGTGACGAGGATGAGTCGCGAGACCGTCGCCAGTTCTTCGTGGACGTACAGCGTCTTGAAGTAGTGTCGAGTGATGTTCACCTCCTCGAGCGCTTCCACGACCCGGTCGATCGCGCGTTCCTCGTCAGCTCGAAGGTTCGTGGTCGACGCCTTCAGTTCGCGAGCCTCGTGGTGGTACTGCGAGAACTCGTTCGTGAGTATCGGCTCGAGGACCTCGTAGAGCGTCATCCTGGGGTGCTGGAGGTCCTTCTCCACCTGCGTGCAGATGTTCCGGAGCGTTCCCGTCAGGTCCTCGAGGTCCGTCTGTGCGTCGTCGTCGTGTTCGGCACTGAATTCGTCCTCGAGCGCCCGCGTTCGCTCGTCGAGCGTCTCGATGAGCGACTGCAGGAACGCCGCGGGCATCGTCGAACTGACGGTCTGCTCGGCGTCCAGGCCCTCGACGTGCGTCCGGAACTCCTGGACGCTCTCGGTGCGCTTCCGGATGGTGTCGGGAGGCCCGATGACGCGCGAGAGGACGAGCTGGTTGATGGAGACCGTGACGGCGACGATGGTGAACACGCCCGTGATCGCGGAGGTGAACGTGCTCGCGATTAAGCTCGGGCTCGCGACGCCGACGACGCCGACGATGTCCGCGAGGATGAACGCGACCGTCGCCGCCGCTGAGAGCAGCCAGACCATCCGGCGCCGGTCGCCGCTGACCAGCAGCCAGTGGACGATTCGGTTCCGGTCGGACTCGCGCCCTGCGAGTTCCGGCTGTTCCGCGTCGACCCGTTCGTCTGGGACGCCGGTGTCTCCGCGGTCGTCGCCACCCGGTGCGTCGTCCACGTCGCCCTCCCCTCTTCGCCCCGTGCTCTCGCCGTCCGTCATCGGTCCGTCCTCTGCCCAGGAGCGTGCGTCGGCGTCGCGCGCTCGAGACCGGCCCAGAGTCTCATCGCGGGAGTCACCAGTCTCGAGTGTTCGCCCGCCGGTACTCGTCGATCTCGTCGCGCGCCGTCTCCAGGTGCGAGCGCGTCACCTCGTCCGCCTCCCCCGCGACGTCAGCGAGCTCGGACTCGATGGACTCGAGCTTGTCGCCTCGCGACTCCTCATCCTGGGTCTTCGCGTCAGTCTCCGTCCCGTCGCCCGCCTCCCCGTCCGTCGCGACCGCCGTCAGGCCCTCGTCGAGCGACCGCAGGTGCTCGCGGAGCGTCGGGTCGTCCGTGCGCTCGATCGCGCGCTCGATGGCCGCTTGCGCTGGCGCGAGATCCTCGTCCATGCCGTCGAGAACGGAGTAAGCGTCCAAAGCAAACGGGGTGGCACGTGCAGGGTCGACGGGAACGGGCCCCGGCGACCACGGTCGCTACGCGTCACTCCGTCCAGAACGCCTCGTCGGGCTCGGTCTCGAAGATCGCGCGCTCGAGGACGTCGACGGCCTTCTCTAGACCTTCGCGACTGCTCGTGAGCGCGTCCTCGTGCTCGATGCTGAGCGCGCCGTCGTACCCGACCATGCGGAGCGCGCTCACGACGTCCTTCCAGTGCTCCTCGCCGTGCCCGTACCCGACGGTGCGGAACAGCCAGGACCGCTCGAGTTCGTCGTCGTACGGTTTCGCGTCCAGGACGCCCTTCGTGCGGACGTTCGACTCGTACATCGCCGTGTCCTTCGCGTGCACGTGCTTGATGCGGTCGCGCTTCCCGAGGTAGCGGATCGCTTCGAGGACGTCCACGCCCTGCCAGTAGAGGTGACTCGGGTCGAAGTTCGCACCGATGTGGTCGTTCGTCTCGGACGCCAGGCGCTCCATCCCGTGGGGTTCGTGCACGAGCATGTTCGGGTGCATCTCGATGGCGACGTCGACGTCGCGGTCCGCGGCGTGCGCGGCGACGTCGCTCCAGTACTCGATCGCGACGTCCCACTGGTAGGCGAGGGCCTCGGCGTGCTCGGGCGGCCACGGCGCCGTGATCCAGTTCGGGACCGAATCACCGGGCGCGCCCGCCGGGAGCCCCGAGAAGCACGTGACGCAGTCGACGTCGAACTGGTCGGCGAGCTCGATCGCCGTCTGGAGGTCGTCGTCCGCCTCGCTCGCGCGTTCGTCGTCTGGATGCAGCGGATTGTTGTGCGTCGCGAGCGCGCTGATCTCCATGCCGTGTTCGTCCAGGGTGTTCTGGAGGGTGGTCTGGGCGTCCGGGTCGTCGAGGTACGTCTCCGGACGCATGTGCGTGGAGCCTGGATTGCCGCCGACGCCGGGCTCGATCGCGGTCACGCCGAGGTCGCTCAGGTACTCGATGGCCGCCTCGATCGACCGGTCGTAGAGCGGAGGCGTGTGAACGCCGATGTGCATACGCTGCACGTTCGCCCCAGCGGTTGTTAAGCGTACAGGGCGCGAATTCCTGACCCGCCTGGTCCTCGGATTCAGGTCACATCGACCGCACCGACGCTACCCTCGGCCGTGGTTGCGCGAACCCGACCGCGCACACGGAAGCCGGGGCGTTATTCGATTGCGGCCGCTTGAACCCGTATGTCCGTCATCGACGGGTTCGAGTCCCGACTCAGGAATCGCTCGCCACGCCTCTGGCGGATGTACGAGACGTTCACCGAACGGAACGTCTCGTTCATGGCCGGGAGCGTCGCGTTCTCCGCGTTTCTCTCGCTGCTCCCGCTGTTCGTCCTGCTGTTCGTCGTCCTGGGAGTCGTCGGCGACCAGGCGCTCATCGACCAGATCGTCGCCGCGACCGCCTCCTTCCTCCCCGCGCAAGCCCAGGAGCTCCTCGGTGCGGCCCTGCGTCGACAGTCCGGCGTGTCGAGCACGTCAATCATCAGCATCGTCGTCCTCGGCTGGGGCGCGCTCCGCCTGTTCATAAGCCTCGACACCGCCTTCCTCGAGATCTACTACGCGAACCCAGACGAGTCGTTTCTGGACAAGGCCACGGACTCGCTGGCCGCGCTCGGCGGCCTCCTGATCGCGGTCGTCGCGGTCGTCGTCGCCAGCACCGCGGTCGCGTTCCTCGACGTCCCCTACGCCGGCGTACTGATGCCGCTCGCGCTCGTGGTCGGACTCACCGTCGCCTTCCTCCCCATCTACTACTTCTTCCCGGACGTCGAGATGGAAGTCCGCTCGGCGCTCCCCGGAGCCCTGTTCGCGGCCGTCGGCTGGGCGGTGCTCCAGGCGCTGTTCCAGGTGTACGTCTCCTACGGCGGGTCGGGGGGTGGATCGGGGTTCCTCGGCGGCGCCATCCTCATCCTCACCTGGCTGTACTTCGCCTCGCTGATCGTGCTCGTCGGCGCCGTCGTCAACGCCGTCCTCTCGAACGACGTCCGCTCCGTCGACGTCGACGACCGGAACGCGACGTCCATGTACGGCGCCGCCTGAGGGACGTTCGTGACGTCGACTGCGGGACGTTCGTGGCGTCGCCGGAGGTCGAAGGTACGTTCGGCGCGGTCGCCGGCGGGGGCCTGCGACGCCCGGCAACACGTTCAAGCGGTCGCCGAGGCCATCGTCTACGGGATGCCAACGAGTCTCCGCCCGGCCGACGAGGACAGTGACGCGACCACGACCGGAGGGGACCGCTCCGGCTCGAACCGCCGTTCGCTGGCGCGAGCGGTCGCGAGCGGTGCCGTCGGCGGGCTCGTCGGGACGCTCGCGATGACCGCGTACCGCATCCCGCTGTTCGAGGGACTGCCGCCGACGGCCGAGTTCTGGGCGCAGTACGTCGGCGATGGCGACCCGTCGTCGTACCCGCTCCAGGCGCTCGCGCTACACTTCGGCTACGGCGCCGGCGCCGGGAGCGTCCTCGGGCTCGCGCTCTCGCGGCTCGGGGACGACCCCGGCGAGCGCGACGATCGCGTCACCCTCCTCGCCGGCGTCGCATACGCTCTCGTCCTCTCCGTGCTCGGTAATCGCATCCTCCTGGGACGACTCCTCGACGTCGACCTCGACGGCGAGGAACGCCTCGTCTTCCACGTCGGTCACGTCGTCTACGGGCTCGCACTCGGGACGTGGCTCGGGACCGCCGGCGCCATCGGGCGGTCGCGGTCCGACGCGGGACGCCCGTAGGGGCAATCGCTTTCCATCTGAAGTCCAAACCTCCTCGTATGGCCACCATCATCGGGGTCGAGAGCGCCGGCGGCGTCGTCCTCGCAGCCGACCGCCGACACGTGCAGAACGACGTCGTCGCGAACGACCAGGTCGACCGCATCCACGACCTCGGCGCCGCGCTCTGCGCGGCCGTCGGCGACCCCGGGAACGTCGCGGCGTTCACCCGGACGCTCGACGCGAAGGTCGACCGCTACCGGGACGACCACGGCCGGGAGCCGACGATCGACGCGGTCGGCGAACTCGCGGGCGAGGTCGCGGCCTCGACGGGCGTCGAGGCGCTCGTCGCCGGCCGAACTCCGTCGGGGAGCGTCGAACTCCGGACCGTCGACCGCGACGGCGGCGTTCTCCACGACGTCGCCGCGGCACGCGGCACCGGCGCGGCGACCGCACTCGGCGCGCTCGAGGCCGTCGACACGACCGCACCCATCGACGACGTCGAAGACGATCTCCTCGACGTCGTCGCGACCGTCCACGAACGCGACCCCGAGAGCGGCCCAGACGCCGACGTCGGAACGCTCGCCGCCACGTGAGAGCAGCGACTGGGCGTCGAGCCGCTCGAAGTCACGCGAGAGCAGCGACTGGGCGTCGGACCGTTCGAAGTCACCCGCGGGCACGGTCGTCGCGTCCCCGACACGACCGTTGCAGGCAGTCGACGTATCACCACGGGACTAGACGACTACAGCAATGCCAGCCCCCGACGACGACCCCGCTCGATTCGAGCGCATTCCACCCGACGACTCGCCGTTCGAGGACCTCAGGGACGTCCTCTCCGACCCCTACGGCCGCGCCGCCGTCACGTACCTCTACCGGACGGGCGGAACGGTCGACCTCGACGACCTCGCTCGCGGCTGCGTCGCACTCCTCGACGACAGCGAGCCCGAAGACGTCGGCGAGGAGAGCGTCCGCCGCGTCCGCACGTGGCTCCACCACGGGCATCTGCCGACGCTCGAAGCGTACGGCGTCGTCGACTACGACCCCGACGCCGACACCGTCCGCCTGTTCCAGCGCGACCGCCCGTAGCGGTGAGTCACGACGACCCGTCGACGCAGGGGTGAGTCACGACGACCCGTCGACGACGTCGGCGACCCACGAGAGGAACGGCGCAACCTCGTCCTGAGAGTCCACTCGGTAGTCCGCTGCCGACCCGTGGCCCGGTCCGACGTGGACGCCGACGTCCTCGTCGTCGAGCACGTCGAACGCGTCCTCGTCGGTCACGTCGTCGCCGACGTACACGATCCGTCGCACGCCCTCGAGGTGCTCGACGAGGTAGAGTATCGCCGACCCCTTGTCCCAGTCGATCGCCGGCCGAACCTCGAGTACCGCCTTCCCCTCGTTGACGCGGAGGTCCGGGTCGTCCTCGGGGACGACGTCGCGAACGCCGTCGCGGACGTTCTCGACGAGCGCCGGCGGCGTCCGCCGATAGTGCACGGAGAGCGTGAGGTCCTTGTCCTCGACCTCGCACCCGCGGACGTCGCCGACGCGCCCCTCGAGTTCCCGGCGGACCTCGCGGAGGTGAGGGCGATGCGTCGCCGCTGCGGGATGCACCTCGGTCTCCCCGCGGTGCTCGAGCTCGAGGCCGTGATTCCCCGCGTACACGACGCCCTCGACGCCGACGCGCTCCTTCAGGTCCGCGAGCGCGCGACCGCTGACGACGCCGACGGTCACGCCCGGGTGCGCCACGAGCGCCGCCAGCGCGTCGCGGCACGCCGCCGCGAGCTCCGGCTCGTCGGGCGTCGACGCGATCGGCGAGAGCGTCCCGTCGAAGTCCAGTCCCACGAACAGGCCGCCGTCGGTCCCGAGAGAGGACGCCACCGTCTCCAGGTGGTCGTCGATCCGCGGCGGGCGTCGCTCAGCGTCCACCATCGGTGACCGCCGGGAGCGCCGGTTCGGTCCGTGCGACCGCCGCCGCGAACGTCCGAACCCACTCGGACAGCGAGTCCGATACGACGTCGTCCCGGAGCAACGCGTGGCGGCGCCGCCGGTCCTTCAGGGACATGTTCAACGCGACCGTGATCGTCGCCGCGAACCCCGAGCAGTCCAGTGGCGACACCGAGAGCGCGGACCGCCCCAGGCGATCGTGTACGCCCGTCTGGTCGCTCAACACGAGTACGCCCGGCTCCGCGCGGTCCTGTGCCGCGACGTACTCCGGCGCGACGAGGTTCAGGCCGTCGCGGACCGCACTGACGATCCCGACGTCCGCGCGCCGGTACAGCCCGTACAGTTCCGCGGGCGACAGGCGGTCGGTCGTGTACACGATCGGCGTCCAATCCTCGGTCCCGAACCGGTCGTTGATCCGCGCGATCTCCGACTCCACGGTCTCCTGGACGGCCGCGTACTCGGGGATGCGCGACCGGCTCTCCGAGGCGTTCTGGACGTACGTGAGTTCGCCCCGCCACTCGGGTTCGGTCTCCCACACCGTCTCGAGCGCCCGCAGGCGTTCGGGGATGCCCTTCGTGTAGTCCAGGCGCTCGACGCCGAGCGCGATCGTCGCGTCCTCGCGAATGCCGTGCTCGGCGGCGAAGGACTCCCAGACGCCGGCGGCCTCGCCCTCTTCGGCGCCGTCCTCGACGCGGTCGACCTCGATCCCGAGCGGGCACTCGACGACGTCCGTCGCCTCGCCATCGTACTCGACCAGCCCGCGGTCGTAGTCCACGGCCGCGTCCTCTAGCGCACGGTCGACGCACTCCAGGAAGTTCCGGCTGTACCGCTCGACGTGGAACCCGAGCACGTCGTTCCCGAGGAGTCCGCGGAGGATGGCGCGACCGTGCGGGCACGCACGGAACGTGTCCCACGTCGGCCACGGGATGTGCCAGAACTGCAGGAGGCCGGCGCCGTCGGGCGCAGCACGTCGAACCATTCGCGGCGCAAGCGCCAGGTGGTAGTCCTGGAACCACACGATCGGGTCGTCGCCCGCACCGAGGTCGTCGGCGACGACGTCCGCGAACCGCTCGTTCACGTCGCGGTACCGCTGCCAGTACGACGGCTCGCTGTGGACGTTCCCCAGGAACCCGTGACAGATCGGCCAGAGAACACGGTTGCTGAACCCGTAGTAGTACCCTTCGACGTCGTCGTCGTCGAGCCACACGCGCCGCAGGTCGTACGCGGGGTCCTCCGGGGGAACGCGCACGCGGTCGTCCGCGTCGACGACCTCGCGGTCCGCGTCGCCGTCGCCCCACGCCACCCACGTTCCACCGGACTCGCGCAGGAACGGGTCGAGGCCGCTCGTCAGGCCGCCCGTCGCAGCGTCGACGACGACCTCGCCATCGTCGTAGTTGTGCGCGTACGGTTGCCGGTTCGAAACGACGACGAGGTCCCGTCCCGCGAGCACCGATCTCGCGTCGTCGTCTCCGAACTCGTCCGTCGCTGTCGCGTTACCGTTCGGCGTGTCCTGTTGCATGGATATGGAACTCACGCGCTCCAGCGAGCGCTCTGTCGGAGAGAGCGGGCTTCCATGGAAACCCGTGACGCCTGCAGGGGCAGGTTCGGCGCCCCAGGACCGCGTGACGGGCGCCGCTCCGCCCGCTACAGGAGGAGCGCGATGACCGCGAGGATGATGAAGAGGATGATGAAGATCCGAGCGATCTCCATGCTGATGCCGGCGACCCCTCGCGCGCCGAGGAGCCCGGCGACGAGCGCGAGCACGAAGAACGCGACGGCGAGGTACAGGAAGTCTCCCGTGAACTGGAGCGGGATCCCCTCCATTGCCTGGAGTACTGTGTGCGACGCCACACGGTCGACGGCAGTGAACCTCTCGATGAACATTGGTTCGTCTCTCCCATCCAACCCCGAACCGTTAGTTATTGCCAGGATACCGAGTCCGATAGGGAAGCGACCACCTCGTTGCGCCGTACTCGCGCACTCCTCTCTTCCGGGAGTCCGTTGGGTCGCGCTGTCCGCGTCTATTCGTCGTCGGAGGTCCGCGTGGTGTCGTCGTCCGGAACCGGATCGGTCGTCGCACCGGCCGCGCCGCCGTCGGCGTCGGACGGCCCTGTCCCGCTGCCATCGTCGGCGGACCCGGATCCGTCGTCGTCCGTGATCGGGACCGTCGCCGCGACCCCACCGTCGTCGTCGTGGTCGTGGCTCGACGACCGCCGTCGGCGCACGAACGCTACTACAGCCGCGATGCCGAGACCAGCCAGCAGCGCGCCGAAGCCCGGGTGGCGAGACAGGAATCCGCCCGACCCACGCGACGAGTCGCGGTCACTCGGACTCCGCGAGGAGTCCCCACGGTCGCCCGCTCGGCCACGACTCACCCCGCCGTGGACGTCCGCGGCCTCGAGTTCGACGGATTCCGCGGCCTCGAGTGCTTCGAGCGTCGCTTTCTTCGCCGATTCTCGCAGTCGCTCCGCCGTCGATGCCGCTGCGTCCTCGGTCGCCGGCCGCTGCGATCCAAGCGTGTTCATGCCGCCGGAGGTACCCGGGCGTCGCCCAAGACCATTGGGCTTGCACACCGCAGTCCCGACCGCCTCCCGCGGGGACGGCTCCCCGCCCGGAACCGGTTCGTTTACCCGGAAAATCACCACGTACCGTCGGTCGAACAGTCAGGTTATTGGCAAGATGGGTCGCCGAAATCACGGGCCACAGGCATTCACGCGAATTATGATGACCGAAACCAGCGCAAAGCACCTCTTTCGGAGCCGGGTACTTTCCACGCCGACGTCGTTCACAAGTATCATCCCTATAGTAATCCCCGTCATCGGCCAACGACCAAGGCATGGGAACAATCGTCGATGCAACCATGCCCGCCGACCAGTTCGCGCTCGCGGACACGTTCGCGCAACTCCCCGACGTCGAATGCGAGACCGTCCAGCTCGTCGCGAACGACGACGACAGCGTCGCACCCTTCGTCTGGTTGTCGGCCTCCGACATGGACGACGTCCACGAGGCGCTCGAAGCAGACTCCTCCACGCGCGACGTCGAGCGCCTCCTCGAGAAGGAAGACCGCTCGCTCTACCACGTCACGTGGCAGGCTCGCATCCGCATCGTCGTCTACCTCCTCGGCGTCGAGGACGGGACGCTCCTCGACGCACGCGGCGAGAACGGCCGGTGGGAACTCCGCATCCTGTTCCCGTCGCACGACTCGGTGTCGGCCACGTACGACATCTGCCAGCAGCACGGCGTCGACCTCACGATCCACCGCGTGAAGGGCGTCGTCGAGTCGATAGACCGGACCGGGAAGGAACTCACGGACAAACAGTACGAGGCCCTCGCCGCCGGGATCGAATCCGACTACTATCACGTCCCCCGTGGCCGTAGCCTGGAGGAGCTCGCGAACGAACTCGACATCTCGCACCAGGCGCTCTCGGAACGACTCCGCCGCGGCCATCGAACGCTCATCCAGCAGACGCTCAAGTAACGACGAGTGCGACGACGCAGAACCGCCGCATAATTGGCGCTGTCGGGGGCCTGTCCGCGATCTTCTCGTTGGAACTCGAGTAGAGAGTCGCGCGGTCAGATTGCTGGCGTCGCCACTCGTCGACACCGAGTGACCGCACCGTCGCGATCGAACAGCTCGAGCGCGAGTTACCGTCGGCTCGGTGGTCGCGTGTACCTGAGGTTCGATCCCTCGATTCCCGCGGGGTCGTCCGGTAGCTGACGCGCTCGGCCCCTCTCGTCGAGCCGCTCCGCGAGCCGTCTTTTCGCGAGTTCGAGGCACTCCTCGAACACGGCCTTTCGCGCATCGAGGCGCTCGGCCGTGGTGGGGTCATCGTCGTTCTGCGACCCACGACAGTACCGCTGGTGGGTGTCGAGATCCTGATACGGGACCTTCTGTTCGCACCCGTCACAGATGGGCATGATACACGTCACCGTTCGCGGGACTCCACCTTGACTGTTGGGCCTGTGTGCTTGTCCCCGAGCCCCGTCCACGAGTCGATCTAGGGGTACGGGCGAGTGGATTCGAGCGAGTTCGAGCCTGTAGGTGGCCGCCGGTGCACGAGCCGACTCCGTCGACGGAGTCGTCGCCACGGCTCGACGGCCGATGGCTCGCCGCGCTGGTTCCGGGGTGACGGGCACGTCACTCTGGACGGCCGATGCGGGATCCAGATGCCTTTCGAGCAGCGTAACCCACGGTTTCCCGAACGGTAGCACGCCGTAATGTCCTCATGACCACCGTAACGCCCCCACGATCGAGGGCCGTTCCCCGGTCATCCATCGTTCTAACCCCGACCGTTCACGGGTTCGTCCGAACCGTTCACTGTCCCAAATTGGAGACTACCCCAGGCCAGCTGCTCGTTAGGCACATAATGAATATACTGGCTCTGGCCGTACGACGCGATGGCGTCAGATACCCAGACGGCGGTGGGTTCAGTCCATCGCACGCGATAACGCCACCCAATACACCCATGAGACGATACCAATCACGAAACCGATCGAGTTCGCGCGACCGAAGCCAGGGACACGAACAGCACGGCCAGCAGGGTCAGCAGGGACAGCAACACCAGCAAGGCCAGGGCCAGCAACATCAGCAGGGACAGCACGGCCAACAGAACCAGCGAGGCCAGCAGGGCCAGCACGGTCAGCAGGGCCAGCAGGGCCAGCACGGTCAGCAGGGCCAGCAGGGCCAGCACGGTCAGCAGGGCCAGCAGGGCCAGCACGGTCAGCAGGGCCAGCACGGTCAGCAGGGCCAGCACGGTCAGCAGGGCCAGCACG